>NZ_ALCA01000023.1 GCF_000278725.1 Actinomyces sp. ICM47
AACGTGCACGCAAATAGGGTGGGGCCCGGCAGACGCGCGTCTGCCGGGCCCCACCGCACACAATGACGGGAATTAGTGCGGCATGTAGGAACCCAGCCACCCCTGGGAAGCGACGAACACCAGGATGCACAGCACCAGGAGCAGGCCAATCGAGTACGGAGCGGCCTTCTTGAGGATCTCCGCGTCCGAGCCCTCCGAATCGACGGAGGTAGCGGCAATCGCCAGGTTCTGCGGGGACACGATCTTGCCGATGCCACCGCCGATGGTGTTGGCGGCCAGAAGGATGGACGGGTCGAGGCCCGCACCCGCAGCGGCGGTCGACTGGAGGTTCGCGAAGAGCGCGCCCGCCGAGGTCGCGGAACCTGCGACGGCGGTGCCGATCCAGCCCAGGATGGGGGAGAGGAACGCGAAGGCAGCACCCGTCGTCGCCAGGGCGGCACCGATGGAGGTGGTCTGGCCCGAGAAGTTCATGACGAAGGCCAGCGCCATGACGGAGGCGATGGTCAGGATCGCCATGCGCAGCGAGTAGATGGTGCGCGGCAGGACCGTGAACATCTCACCCACGGAGGTCTGGAAGCGACCGTTCGAGGAGTTCGTGCCGTACACGATGGCGACGATGATGCCGGTGACGAAGATCCAGGTGCCGGGGTTGGACAGGATCGACAGCGAGTAGATTGCGGCGCTTGAGGGGGTGCCGTCGGCGGTCAGCAGGTTGCCGTAGACGCCGGGCCAGTGGATCTTGACATCCGTGGAGGAGAAGAAAGCGGCGACGGGCTTGGCCAGCTTCGTGATCGCAATGATGACGACGACGAGGACGTAGGGCAGCAGGGCCAGGCCGATGCGCGACCCGGTGGGCTTGTCGGATTCGTCAGTCGTCGTGGCGAATTCCCCGGGGGTCGTGGGACCCCAGAAGAGGAGGAAGACATAGCAGGCGGCGAAGCCGAGGAGGGAGGCGACGACCGCGGTCAGCTCGTAGGAAACGGAAGGAGTGAAGAAGTGGCCGACGCCGGCTGCGGCACCCGCGACGAGGGCGAGGGGCCAGAGCTGGCGCACGCCGCGCCCGCCGTCCAGGATGAACAGCATCAGGAACGGGATGAACAGACAGAAGATCCAGGTCAGGTGGCCCATGTCGCCTGCGACGACGACGGGTTCAGCGCCGCCGAGCTTGCCGGCGGTCGTCGTAGGGATGGCCATAGCGCCGAAGCCGACGTTGATAGCGTTGCCGACGACGGTGACGACGGCTGCCTTGATCTTCGGGACACCCAAGGTCACGAGCATGGCGCAGGTGATGGCCACGGGCGCGCCGAAGCCAGCCAGGCCCTCGAGCAGGCCGCAGAAGCACCAGGCGACGAGGAGTGCCTGGGCGCGCTGGTCGCCGCGACCGATCGTGTTGAACACGGCCTTGAGATCGGAGGACCGGCCCGACTTTTCCGTGAGGTTGTAGAGCCACACGGCCGCGATGATGATGTAGATGATGGGCATGAAACCCATGGCCGCGCCCTGCGTACCGGCCAGGAGCGCCATGCCGATGGGCATCTTGAACGCGAGGACCGCGATGACGAGGGACGTGACGAGCGAAATGATCGCGCACCAATGGGTGGCGACCTTGAACACACCCATGAGGACGAAGAAGAGAATGAGGGGGAGAAGGCCGACGATGGCCGTCAGGAAGACGTTGCCCGCGACGGACGTCGTCGAGGGGGTAAAGGATTGGGCTAACAACAGGGGGGTCATGACTGCTCCGCGCGTCGTTGTGTGGGACATTGGACCCATTTATCATGACATATGAATGGCGCGATTGACGAATGTTGGCGCGGATTTTTAGGCCGTTGGTCCTTGACGCATCCGACGTGTCCGGGTGATGCGTCGTCGGATCGTCGCGCCGCATCTCACGTCCAGTATGCGCAGCCCTCTCTCACGTGACCAGGAGCGTCGATAGACTACGAAGTGTGAAGACTACATCTGACGTTCCCGTTCCCACCGGCTCGCGCATGCCTATTGGCAAGTACCGCGCGTTCCTGGATACGAATCCGATCAACCTGCCGGATCGCCAGTGGCCCTCCAAGCGCATCACGAAGGCGCCGCGCTGGATGTCTACCGACCTGCGCGACGGCAACCAGGCCCTCATCGAGCCGATGGACCCGGCTCGCAAGCGTCGCATGTTCGACCTGCTCATCAAGCTGGGCTACAAGGAGATCGAGATCGGTTTCCCCGCGGCCTCACAGACCGACTACGACTTCGTGCGCTCCCTGATCGAGGACGACGCGGTGCCCGAGGATGTGACGATCTCGGTGCTCACGCAGTCTCGCCCCGAGCTGATCGAACGCACGGTCGAGGCCATGGTCGGCTTCCCGCGCGCGACCGTGCACCTCTACAATGCGACGGCTCCCGTGTTCCGCGAGGTCGTCTTCCACGCTGATAAGGCGCAGACGGTTGAGCTCGCTCAGTCCGGTGCGCGCGAGATTATTGCGCAGGCTGAGAAGCGCCTGGGTGATGAGACGATTTTTGGCTTCGAGTACTCTCCGGAGATTTTTGTCGACACGGAGCTGGACTTCGCCCTCGATGTGTGTGAGTCCGTCATGGACGTCTGGGAGCCGGGCGAGGGACGCGAGATTGTCCTGAACCTGCCGTCCACGGTCGAGCGTGCGACCCCGAACGTGTTCGCTGATCAGATCGAGTGGATGAGCCGCAACCTGAGCCGCCGCGAGTACGTGGCGCTGTCCGTGCACCCGCACAATGACCGCGGCACGGGCGTGGCGACGGCTGAGCTGGCGCTGCTGGCCGGCGCGGATCGTATCGAGGGTTGCCTGCTGGGCCAGGGCGAGCGCACCGGCAACGTCGACCTGCTGACGCTGGGCCTGAACCTGTTCAGCCAGGGTATCGATCCGGGCATTGACTTCTCGGACGTGGATGCTATCCGCCGCACGGTGGAGTACTGCACGCAGATGGAGACGTCCCCGCGTGCCCCCTACGTCGGCGACCTCGTTTATACGAGTTTCTCCGGTTCGCACCAGGATGCGATTAAGAAGGGCTTCACCGCCCGCAAGGCCAAGGTCGACGCGGCCGGCGGCGACGAGAACGCTGTCGTGTGGGAGCTGCCCTACCTGCCGATCGACCCGCACGACGTGGGTCGCTCTTACGAGGCCGTGGTGCGCGTGAATTCGCAGTCCGGTAAGGGCGGTGTCGCCTACCTCATGTCGACCGCGCACTCCCTGGAGCTTCCGCGCCGCCTGCAGGTGGAGTTCTCCCGCATCGTTCAGCGTCACACCGACACGTACGGTGGCGAGATCAACGCGGCGACGCTGTGGAAGATCTTCGCGGACGAGTACCTGCCCACCAGCGCTGCTCCCGGCCTGGAGCCGTGGGGCCGTTTCGAGATGCGTTCCTCGCAGGTGTCCTCTATCGACGACGAACACGTCGAGCTCAATGCGACGCTCATCGACGGTGGCGAGTCCGTGAAGGTCCAAGCGGTGGGTACGGGTCCGATCGACGCCTTCGTCTCGGCGCTGCACGAGTTCGACCTGGACGTGCGTATCCTCGACTACTCTGAGCACGCGATGAGCCAGGGCCGCGACGCGCGCGCTGCCGCCTACGTGGAGGCGGCCGTGGATGGCCAGATCGTGTGGGGTGTCGGTATCGACTCCTCGATCACGCGCGCCTCGTACAAGGCCGTTATTTCGGCGGTCAACCGCGCCCTGCGCTGAGCGCATCGACATAGGAAACACCGGCCTTGTCCCAATGGGCGAGGCCGGTGTTTTGCTGCGCGTCAGGCGCGTGCCGAGGTCATGGTCGGCTTCTGCGTGAATATGGTGAGCGCGTGCAGTACCTGGCCGTCGAGGATGCGGGAGATCCTCTCCGTGAGGATATAGGGGTCGGAACTCATGCCGGAAGCTAGCCACTGGCTGACGTGTCCGAGCACGCAGAGCGTGAAGTGGTCGGCGATGAACACGCGGTCGCCCTCGGTGACTCGCAGGTCTTGGCTCAGCTCGTCAACGATGGGTTCCATGACGGAGTGCAGCTGCTTGTAGAGGAAGATCTGGAATTCCTCCATGCCGAGCGAGGAAAGGACCGAGCGGGTCTCCTCCGGGTGGGACTGCATCCACACGAGCACGGCGAGCAGTCCGTCGGACCATTCGTCGTAGGTGGAGTGGGTGGCGACCTGGTTGCCGACCTCGCGCTTAAAGACCCACACGGTCAGGTCGCGAATGTCGGAAAAATGATAATAAAAGGCCTGACGGGTCACGCCGGCGGCGCGCGTGAGACCGGAGACTGTCACCTTAGACAGGGGTGTGGTTGTCAGCGCGTCACGTAAGGCGCGCGCGAGTGCCGTTTTGGCATCAGTGTGGGGCATCAGAAGTCCTCGTCAGCGGTAAAAGAGAGGTTACGTGCGGACTGTACATGTCAGAATGCGGAACCGCTAGATACCGCGCCTAGACACAGTTGGCTGTTTGGGTAGCGTGTCCTCTCTTACACGTGGATACGCCGCATATTTTGTGTCTTGACACCATGTTCTGACCGTAATCAAGAAGTTACATTTGGCATTGTAGTAAAGGTTTGCCGCTGTGTCATGCGTGGTGTGTGGGGTCGTTGTTGTGCCCTTTCCTTGGTTCCCTGGTCAGGTTATGGTGCAGGGGTTGTCGTCACAGGGGAGTGTGGGGAGGTGTGTAGAAAGAATCCGGGTGATAGGACATGTTGTGTTGCTGGGGTGGGTCCCTTGTGTCCCTTGGTGTGGCCTTCTCATCCGCACGTGGGCCTGCTATTCCGAGCCTGGGCAATACCGCCCGCGTACGGAACAGGCGGTCCACGTGTGGGATAGCCGGTTGATGTGCGGAACAGGCAGACCGCGTGTGGGATAGCCGGTTGATGTGCGGAACAGGCAGACCGCGTGCAGGAGGAGGTGGCCCTGCACCAGGCTCGCCGCATCGCGTGCGAACCCGCTATGCGGAGCCTGGGCCTTCTCATCCGCACGTGGGCCTGCTATTCCGAGTCTGGGCAACCCCGCCCGCGTACGGGACAGGCGGCCCACGTGCGGGACAGGTGGTCCGCGTGCGGGATGGGAGGGAGCCCGAGTCGTTGTCGCATGCGGCTAATCCGTGACGGATCGTGGGGCAGCCGCGCACGCTCGCGATGCAGTATGTGCATAGACGAGACAATTGCAACCGACGACGGCGTCGACTTTTCTGTACTGGCGAGGTTGAAAAGTCTCCCTTCCAGCAATATGTAGTGTCCTATTGCTCTAAAACCCCGGCCTCGTCGATGTGGACGAGGCCGGGGTGAGGCAAGCTGTGCACCTTCGCGCGGTTGGTGGGAGGGCCGCGTTACTGTGCCAGGCGCGCCAGAGCTGGGGTGGTTTGGTCGGTCATGAGGACGCGCATGCGAGCGATCGCCAGTGAGGGATTGACCTCCAGGCCGGAGAGCATCCACTGGGCGATGTGGGCGGTGGTTGCCAGGGCGAAGTGCTGGGCGACGACGTCGCGCGCGGTGGCCGTGGCCGTACCGGGCAGGCGAGACTCGATGAGTTCCTGGATGTGTGAGGCAAAGAAGGCCCACAGGTCATTCGGCTCGATGGTCTTCATTGCGGAAGCGGTTTCGTCACGATGGTCATGCATCCACAGCATCGTCGTCTCGATGGCGTCGAGCCATTCTCCCGAACCGGTGGTCAGGCGGGCTGTGACCTCCTCGCGGAAAACCCAGGAATTGAGGTCGTTAAGCGAGCTGAAGTGGTAGTAGAAGGCTTGACGGGTGACCCCCGCAGCGCGTGTCAGTGCGCTGACAGAGATCTTTGACAGCGGCATTTGCGTCAGTGCCTGACGCAGCGCAGTACCAAGCTTTTCACGGGCATCAATCGGGGGAGCCATATCTTTCCTTCCTTCGACGGTTACGAGTAAACCATACCACTTACGAGAAAACTATCTACTCGAAAACTACCTTCAAGGTGTTAGACCGACCACGCTGTCAGTTTCTCATACTTTGTTGACAACGCCCACAGATAGACTTGTCGGTGATTGTTACACCACACTTCACAACGAATTTCGCTGGTCGCGACGCCCCGAGCGCGAGGTAACCCCGGCCTCGTACCCGTGACACAATGTGTCCGTGATGAAGTCCTATCGAGACGAGGCGATCGTCCTGCGCACCCACAAGCTGGGCGAAGCCGACCGCATCATCACCCTGCTCACTGCCGAACACGGTCAAGTCCGCGCCGTCGCCAAGGGCGTACGCAAGACGACCTCGAAGTTCGGTGCGCGCGTCGAACCCTTCTCCGTCATCGACGCCCAGCTCTACATCGGGCGCACCCTCGACACCCTCACCCAGGTCACCTCCATCGCCCAATACGGCGACGCCATCGCCGCCGACTACGACCTCTACCTGGCGGCAACCGTCGTCGTCGAAACCGCTGAGCGCTTGACTGCCGATGCGCACGACGGTACCCACTCCCAATACCTGCTGCTCCTCGGTGCCCTCAACGCGCTCGCGCGAGGCCGGCACGACCCCACTCTCATCCGTACCTCCTACACGCTGCGAGCCCTCGCCCTGGCGGGCTGGGCGCCGTCCTGCTTCGACTGCGCTGTATGCGGCGCGCAGGGGCCGCACGGGTCGTTCTCGATCCCCGACGGCGGTACCGTCTGCGACACCTGTCGTCCGCCCGGCGCATCCTCCCCGGCGCCCGACACCGTCGCACTCCTCGGCCAACTCCTCAGCGGCGACTGGGTGCGCGCGGACCGCTGCGAGGCATACGCGCGCACCGAGGCCTCGGGCCTCATCTCCTCCTATACTCAATGGCATCTCGAGAGGCGCCTGCGCTCGCTGACCGTTATCGACAGGAGTCACCAATGACCACCCATCGCCCCACCCCCATGGACCGCGCCCCCAGCGATCCCACGGCACCCCTGCTGGGACCCGGCCAGTGGCACGTGAATGCGCCCTCCTTCGGGCGCGGCGAAGTCCCCGCACACGTCGCCCTCATCATGGACGGAAACGGGCGCTGGGCGAACTCGCGCGGCCTGACCCGCACCGAGGGTCACCGGGCGGGGGAGTATGCGCTTATGGACACCATCGCCGGCGCAATCGACGCGGGCGTGCGCTACCTGAGCGTCTACACCTTCTCGACAGAGAATTGGAAGCGATCGCCCGCCGAGGTCTCCTTCATCATGAACTACGCCTCCGACGTACTCGCACGGCGCACCGACCAGCTGGCGCAGTGGGGCGTGCACGTGCGCTGGAGCGGACGCCGCCCGCGCCTGTGGACCAGCGTGATCAAGGCGTTGGAAAAGGCTGACCGAGCGACCGCTCATTGCAAGACTCTGGACCTGATCATGTGCGTCAACTACGGTGGGCGCGCCGAGCTGGCCGACGCCGCGCGATCCATCGCCGAGGGCGTGGCCGCGGGACGCCTGAGTCCGCGCGGCGTCAACGAAAAAACCTTCGCGCGCCACCTGTACCTGCCCGACGTTCCGGATGTGGACCTCATGATCCGCACGTCGGGGGAGCAGCGCCTGTCCAACTATCTGCTGTGGCAGATGGCCTACGCGGAGATGATGTTCGTCGATACTCCCTGGCCCGCATTCGATCGCGAGGAGCTGTGGGGCTGCCTGGAGGAGTTCGCGGGGCGTGATCGCCGCTTCGGCGGGGCGATTGACCACGTTGTGCAGTCTTAGTTGCGGTCCTCGGCCAATGAACGGTCGACGGCGGCGCGCTTACGGCGGCCCCACATGACCTTGGTGGCGATGAGACCAATGATGAGCGCCAGGCCTGCCCACCCCCACGGGGATCCGGCAATCGCTCGGATAGCCGCGGCGAAGACTGCAAGCATGCCGAGGCCGTAGAGCAGCGCCCACAGAACGCACCCGGGGATCATTGCGAACGTGTAGGTGCTCCAGCGCATGCGCACCAGGCCAGCGCCCGCGTTTACCGCCGTCTGGATGCCGACCGTCAGAAAGCACAGAGGGATCGCGATAATGCCCCACTTGTCGAGCATGGCCGCGCCCTTGCGGGGAACCGGGCCGTCAAACCAGCGGGCCATGGCCCCCAGGAATCCGGTGCGTCCGGAGGCGCGCATCGCGCCGGAGGCGACGCCGCGCGCGAGCCAGTAGGTTGACTGCGCGCGGAAGAAAACGACCCCGAACAGAAAGACGAAGAGGAAGATCCCCTCGCGGGCGAATTCCGGGACCATGTTGTCGATTCCTGCGGTGTGCACAAACCCTCCATCGGATACGTAATAAAACGTAGGTTATCCTAACCTATCTATCAGGGTGGAGGGAATCCCCTGCTGCCGCCCGGGTGCCCCTAGTGCGTGGCGGCCTTGGCCTGGCACGAGGAACAGGTGCCGAAGAGTTCCAGGGAATGTTCGACGCCCGCGAATCCGTGAGCCTGTGCGACGCTGGTCACCCACGACTCGATCTGAGACTGCTCGATTTCTTCGGTGAAGCCGCACTCGCGACACACCAGGTGGTGGTGATGATGGTTGCTCGTGCACGAGCGATACAGGGACTCGCCGTCGGAGGAACGCAGCGTATCGACGCGCCCGTCCTCGGCGAGTCCCTGCAGTGAGCGGTAGACCGTCGCAAGGCCCACGCGATGGCCCTGGGAGTGCAGGTCCTCGAAGATCTGCTGGGCGCTGCGGAAATCAGTCACGCGCGTCAGCTCGTCCAAGACGGCCTGGCGTTGCTTGGTCATGCGCTGCATGTGTGGTCCTTACGTGGTGGCGAATTTAGTGGGCGACCGCCTGCTCGGGGTGCTGGTTGTGCGTGCGAGCCACGCGCAGCCGGCGCACCCGGCGAACGTGGTCCACGACTGCCCTGATCATAAACCCGACCGCGTACAGTCCGATGGCACCGACAACGATGGTCGCGCCGGGGGACAGGTCGATGAAGTAGGTCAGGGACAGACCACAGGTGCAGATGAGGACGCCGAGCACCATGGCGATGCCCATGGTTGAGCGGAACGAGCGTGCCCCCAGCTGCGCGATGGCAACGGGAATGACCATGAGCGCGCTCACCAGGAGCGAGCCGACGACGCGCATTGCGACCGCCACGGTCAGGGCCGACAAAATCGCGATGAGGAGGGAAAGCGTGCGCACGGGCAGACCCGTCGAGCGCGCAAAGTCCTCGTCGTTGGTCACGGAGAAGAGGGCGGGTGCCAGGCCCACGCCGAGCACAATGATCGCGAGTCCCAGGATCGTAATGAGCGAGATGTCGCTCCAGCGCACGGTCGAGATTGATCCGAAGAGATACGAGTTGAGCTGGGCGGACGTGCCGCCCGCCAGGCCGATGAGCAGCACGCCTCCCGCGATGCCGCCATAAAAGAGCATCGCCAGCGCAGTGTCGCCCGACGTGCGTCCGCTCTGGCGGACCAGCTCGATCGTGATCGCACCCAGCAGGGAGATGATCACCGCGCCCGGGACGGCCCACGAGTCTGCCGGGGATACGTTCGCGAACGTGCCGACCAACCAGCCGAGCGCAACCCCGGTCAGAGAAATGTGCCCGATGCCGTCGCCGAGCATCGCGAGCCTGCGGTGTACCAGATACGTGCCGATGATCGGCGCGGTCAGCCCGACGATGAGCGCGGCCAGGAGGGAACGCTGCATCATCTGGGAAGAGAGAAGGGTGGTCAGGGCGTCAATCATGCGTCTCTCCCGTCCAGATTCCGCTGACGAGGCCTCGGTCGCCCTGTGAGGGAGCGGTGGCCTCAGTGGGGTGACAGTGGTCGCCTCCTCCATGGTGCTGTTCGTGGTCATCCTCAATATGGGGAGGGCCGTCGTAGGAGACGTGCCCGGCGCTGATGTGCAGCTCGCGGTCGAGGAGGGGGCCGAGTTCGCCCAGCTCGTGCAGGACGATGAGGATCGTCGTTCCCTCTGCCTTCGCATCGGCGACGATTGACGCCAGGCGCGCGCGGGAGGCGGCGTCGATCCCGGCCATCGGTTCATCCATGATGAGGAGTTCGGGACGGCGCACGAGGGCGCGCGCGATGAGGACGCGCTGAGCCTGGCCGCCCGACAGGATATTCATGGGGGAGTGGGCGCGGTGGGCCATGCCGACGCGCTCAAGCGCTTGCATCGCGCGGGCGGTGTCGCCGGGCAACGCCCACAAGCGTGTCGGGCCAAGGAGACCGGAGCGCACGACCTCAATGGCGCTGGCACTGATGGCACCTCCCGAAGAGATGCGCTGGGGCACGTAGCCGATCTTCTTCCAGGGCACGCGGCCACGAGCGGTGATCGAGCGGCCGAAGAGGAGGGCATCACCGCTCGTGATGGGGGCAGTGCCCAGGATGGCCTTGAGCGTCGTGGACTTGCCCGACCCGTTCGAACCGGTGAGGGCAACGGTCTGGCCGGCGGGAATGGACAGGGAGATCCCGTGAAGGATCAGGTCCGTATCCCAGGCCACATGCAGATTATCGAGACGCACGACGGCGGTCGCCTCCGCCTGGGAGGCTCCCGCCGTCGTGGTGGTGTCAGTCGTGCTCACTGGCAGTTGTTGGCTTTCGTCAGGGCGTCAATGTTGTCGTTCATGACCGCGGCGTAGTCCTTGGAAGAGTCGGTCTGGGACTCGATCGGATCCAGGACGGCCGTGGAGATTCCAAGGTCAGTGGCCAGGGTCTGCTCGACCTTGGGGTCAATGAGAGCCTCGGTGAAGATGGTCGTCACGCCCTGGTCCTTGACAATCTTGCCAATCTCTGCCAGGCGCGCGGGGGAGGGGGAGGACTCAGGGTCGAGGCCCGAGATGCCCACCTGGGTCAGGCCGGTGCGGTCGGCGAGGTAGCCGAAGGCGGTGTGCGCGGTGACGAAGGTCTTAATCTGGCAGGTCGAGGTCTTCGCGACGAGGTTGTCGCCCAGGGAGGTGAGTTCTTCGTTCAGGGCCTGTGCGTTGGCCTTGTAGGTCTCGGCGTTGGTCGGATCGGCCTCAGCGAGCTTGTCGCCCACCAGGGTTGCGGCATTGGCCATGCGCGCCGGGTCGAGCCAGAAGTGCGGGTCCATGCTCATGTCGTGGTGGTGGTCGTGGTCGGCGTGCTCATGGTCGTGGCCCTCGTGCTCGTGGCCTTCATGGTCGTGGTCGGCGGCCTCCCCAGACTGGGCTTCGCCGGACTGGGCCTCGTCGGTATCCTCGTCCTCGCCCGGATGGTTGGACGTCGAGTCGATCGCAACCAGCTGGGCGGCGGGGGACACGTCGATGACGGTCTTTGGAGCGTGCTGCTCGACGGCCTCGTCGACCGCGCCCTGGAAGCCGGCCAGGTAGACCACCGCGTCAGCGGAGGCCAGGGAGTCGACCATCTTGGGCGAGAGCTCAAGGTCGTGAGGCTCGGCACCGTCCGGGGTCAGCGAGGTGACGGTGACGTGCTCACCGCCGACCTTCTCGGCCAGGTACTTCAGGGGATAGAAGGAAGCCATGACGGTCAGGGTGCCGTCCTTGCTGGTCTTGCCGCCGGTCGATGCGGAGGGGGAGCAAGCAGACAGAGCGAGCGCTGTAGCTGCCGCACATGCGGCGGCGAGGATTCTTTTCGACATGAGAATCATTCTCTGACCTAGTGAGAATGATTGTCAAGACTTTCTCGGAGAGCGAACTTGTCTGATCAGGGCTTTAGTGTGCGTGCGCGGTCGTTCCGCGCACGACCAGGTCGGGTGAAAAGACGTAATCCTCGTGAATGGGGGTGGAGTTGGGTGTGGCCAAGGCCTCGAAAAGATTGCGTACGGCGGCGGAAACGATCGAGGCGACGGGCTGGTGGACGGTGGTCAGGCCTGGGCTGAGGTGGGACATGAGGAAGGTATCGTCGAAACCGATGATGGAGATGTCGTCCGGGACCGACAGTCCCATGGAGGTGATCGTTCGGATCGCGCCGAGCGCCTGTAGATCCGACCCGGTGATGATTGCTGTAACTCCGCGCTCGATCAGTCCGGCCGTATGGGCTGCCGCGGCCTCGTATGTATAGAAGGTCTCCTCAATGATGGGAGCATGGTCGCCGACCAACTCGCCCATGATCTGTGTGAAAGCTTCTGCCTTGCGCAGGGCTGGGACGATGTGGGTGCGGCCTCCTAGGAGGGCGATGCGGGTGTGACCGAGTTCGTGTAGGTGTGCCACGGCCGCGCGGATTCCCAGTGCATCGCCTGTAGAAAAGTCGGGGGCAGGAATCTCGGGGCGGGCGCCATTGATGGTCACGAACGGAATTGAGCGCTGTGTCACATCGAAATAAGGACCAAGGTCTGCCAGGAGGTCAGCATGTCTTCCGGACACGAAAATGAGGCCGCTCACACGATGGTCGAGGAGGGAAGAAAGGTGGTCGAATTCTGAGGTGGCACCCGGTGTTTGGGTCCGAATGAGTGAGATGCCGCCTGCTCGCGACACCTCCTCCTGGAGGTGGTGGGTGAAGGAAGCGAAGATCGGGTTTGTTAGTTCGGGGACGATAATGCCAATCGCCGGCGTGTCGGGGGTGCGCTCAGGGGTCGGTCGGTCGTATCCCAGCTCATCAATCGCAGTCAGGACCTTGCGGCGAGTGTCTGCGGAGACCTGTCCGACGCCGTTGAAGACGCGCGAGACCGTTGCCGTTGAGACGCCGGCGTGTGCGGCGATATCGGCCATGCTCGTGCGGTTTTTCGTCATCGACTCAGCTCTCCTTTGGGTGTGTGCGCACGACGTGATGAGTATAAATGTAACAGCTGGCTCACAATTCGGAAAATTGTTGCAGAAACAAAATCAGACGTATTACAGTGGCAGATAGCAGGTCGCTGATGGAGGCGACCAGCCCGACCAACACAGGAGTAAACATGCGACGTGGCATCGCAGCACTCGGCGCCTTTGCGGCGGTCACCGCCCTGGCTGCTTGCAGTGGCAACACCACCCCGGCCGCGACCGACAACGACACGGCGGCGACCCTCACGATCTGGGCGGACGACACTCGTTTCACGCAGGTCCAGACGTTCGCCGAGGACTTCACGAAAGACACGGGCGTTGCCGTTAACGTCGTTCAGAAGTCCGAGGCCGACATGGACACCGAGTTCACCACCCAGGTGCCCACCGGCAACGGCCCCGACCTGATCGTTATGGCGCACGACAAGCTCGGTGCGCTCGTCGCTAACGGCGTCGTCGCCCCCGTCGACCTTGGCGAAGCCAAGTCCCAGTTCTCCGACGTGGCCGTCAAGGCCGTGACGTACAACGGCCAGACCTACGGTGTTCCCTACGCCGTTGAGTCTGTCGCCCTGGTTCGTAACGACGCCCTGACCACTGACACGCCCACCACCTACGACGACTTGATCTCCTCTGGCAAGGCGTCGGGTGCCGAGTACCCCTTCATCATCCAGATGGGCGACAAGGGCGATCCGTACCACTTCTACGCCTTCCAGACGTCCTTCGGCGCTCCCGTTTTCAAGACCAACTCTGAGGGTGAGTACACCGCCGAGCTGGCCATGAACGGCTCCGGCGGCACCGAGTTCGCCAACTGGCTTAAGGCTCAGGGTGACGCGGGCATCGTGTCCCCCTCGATCACCGGCGACATTGCTAAGCAGAAGTTCCTCGACGGTGCCGCGGCCTACACGGTGACCGGCCCCTGGAACGTCGCGGCCTTCCGTGCGGCCGGAATGAAGGTCTCTGTCCTGCCTGTCCCCGCTGCCGGCTCGCAGGCCGCCCAGCCCTTCGTTGGCGTCCAGATGTTCTACCAGAGCGCCAAGTCCGCCAACCCGGTTGCCGCCAAGCAGTTCTTCAACTACCTGGCGACCCCCAAGGCCCAGGAAGAGATGCAGAAGCTCGGTGGCCGCGCCTCCGCGATGCCCGAGGTTGCCGCTGCTTCCGATGACCAGGACATCAAGGACTTCTCCAAGGTTGCTGAGGGTGGCGCGCTCGCTCCCGCGATCCCCGCGATGGGTGCCGTCTGGAACTTCTGGGGCCAGACCGAGGCCGATATCGTGACCGGCAAGGATACGCCCGACGCTCTGTGGGGCATGATGGTTACCAACATCGAGGGTGCCATCGCCTCCAAGTGAGTCCCCTCGCTCGACGATCCTCGTTCGAGCATGGTCTCACCTCGACGCACAGGAGTGCTCATGCCCGTCCGCCATCCCGCGTTGCGGGCGGGCATGATCCCATCGATACACAACGCCGCAAGTCGGCGCATAGGCACCCGCGGTGCCCTTCTTGACCGCCGTCAGGCGGATTCCGTCGCAATGACGCGCGAATGCGCACGTGTGGAGGACACGATGTCTGAGCCAGCGAAGGCTACAGAAAAGAAAAAGACGGGGCCCAAGGCCTCGCACGCGAGCGAAGTGACCAAGCCTGGTTTCTTCGTGAAACTCGTCCTAATGATGCTCATCGACGCCCTGGGGCTCTACGGCATGTTCACCGCGTACCTGGTGAAGTCGTGGACGGTTCTTGCCGTCCTGGCCGTTCTGCTCCTCGTTGTGAACTGGGTGTACTTCTCCAAGCGGATGATCCCCGCGAAGTACCTGGTTCCCGGTATGGTGTTCCTGCTCATCTACCAGGTGTTCGTGATGGGGTACACGGGCTACGTGTCCTTCACGAACTACGGGCAGGGTCACAACTCGACCAAGGATGACGCCGTCGCGTCGATCCTGAAGTCTGCAGAGCAGCGCGCCCCCGGTGCGGTGAATCTCCCGGCCGCTATCGTTGAAGACGGCTCGGGCCTCGGCCTGGCCATCGTCGATGCCGAGACCGGTGGCATCAAGGTCGGCAACTCCGAGAAGCCTTTCCACGAGGTGAGTGGCACCCAGTCCGGCGGCATGATCACCGCCGTCGACGGATACACGGTTCTCAAGCTCAACGATATTCTGAAGCGCCAGACCGAGGTCGCCGCCCTGAACGTCCCGGCCTCCGAGGATCCCAACGCGGGCCACTACAAGAGCGAGGATGGCACGACCGCCTACCTTGCGAAGTCTCGCTACAACTACGATGAGGCTGCGGACACGCTGACCGACACCGAGACCGGCACGGTCTACACGGCCGACGGCAAGGTCGGCGCATTCGTCGACGCCGAGGGCAATCAGCTCGATCCGGGCTGGCGCGTCTTCGTCGGCTTCGACAACTACCGCAACATGTTCACGCGCGGCGATCTGGCGGGCCCCTTTATGAAGGCCCTCGTATGGTCCTTCATCTTCGCTGCGGCCTCGGTCCTCTCGACCTTCGCGCTCGGCCTCATCCTCGGCCTCGTCTTCGCGGACAAGCGCATCAAGGGCCGCAAGATCTACCAGTCCCTCATGATCCTGCCCTACGCCTTCCCGGCCTTCCTGGCCACGCTGGTGTGGAAGGGCATGCTCAATAAGGACTTCGGCTTCATCAACCAGGTGCTCCTCGGCGGTGCACACGTCCCGTGGCTCACGGATGGAACGCTGGCGAAGCTCTCGATCCTGGGCGTGAACCTGTGGCTGGGCTTCCCCTACATGTTCCTCGTGTGCCTGGGTGCCCTGCAGTCGCTGCCGGGTGACGTTGAAGAGGCCGCGAAGATCGATGGTGCTTCCGGACTGCGTACCGTGTGGTCCATCAAGCTGCCCCTCGTGCTGCAGTCCACCGTCCCGCTGCTGATCGCTTCCTTCGCGTTCAACTTCAACAACTTCTCGCTCATCTACATGTTGACCGGCGGTGGCCCGAACTACCCGGGCATGGATGTCGGCCAGACTGACATCCTGATTTCGATGGTCTACAAGATCGCGATCGAGTCGGGTTCCCCGAACTACGGCCTGGCCTCGGCCATGTCGATCATCATCTTCATCGTCGTGGGCGTGATCGCGTGGCTCGGTTTCCGCCAGACGAAGACCCTTGAGGAGCTGTGATGAGTGCTGCAAAAGTGACGAAGAAGAAGAGCGAGCCGACCCTCAAGGGCGCGCGCTGGTGGAAAGAGGTCGGATGGCGTCACGTCGTCGCCATCGTCATGATCATCTACTGCCTGGTCCCGCTGCTCTACGTCCTGTCGGTCTCCCTCAACCGGGGTGCGACGCTGACGGGCTCGAACAAGCTGTTCTCGAACGTGTCGTTCGATAACTACCTGTCCCTGGGATCGGGCAAGTACGCCGCCTACTGGTCGTGGGTCGTCAACTCTCTGATCGTGTCTACCACGACCGCTATCGGTACTGTCCTCATGGGCGCTGCTGCCGCCTACGCGTTCAGCCGCTTCCGCTTCAAGGGACGCCGTGGCACGCTGACCGGCCTCCTGCTGGTCCAGATGTTCCCGCAGATGCTGGCCTTCGTGGCCCTGTACCTGCTGCTCCTGGGTATCCAGGACATCTTCCCGGTCGTGGGCCTGAACTCGAAGCTCGGCCTGATCTGCGTCTACCTCGGTGGCGCGCTCGGCTCGAACACCTTCCTGCTGTACGGCTTCTTCAACTCGATCCCGCGTTCGCTGGATGAGGCAGCGATGATCGACGGCGCGACGCACGCCCAGACCTTCTGGACGATCATCATGCCGCTGGTTCGCCCGGTTCTGGCCGTCGTCGGCCTGCTGAGCTTCATCTCCTCGCTCGGTGACTTCGTGATCGCGAAGGTTGTCCTGCAGGATCAGGATCAGTTCACGCTGGCCGTCGGCATGTACATGTGGGCAGCCGATGAGCGTACCGCCCCGTGGGGCATCTTCGCGGCGGGTGCCGTCCTCGCGGCCGTCCCGGTCATCCTGCTGTTCCAGTACCTGCAGAAGTATATTGTCTCCGGCCTGACCGCCGGCGGCGTCAAGGAGTAAGCGCGCCGCGCCCTCCTGCCTAGCCAGCCCCGGCCTCGTCCCCTATCCCCGTGGGACGAGGTCGGGGCTGTTTTGTACGTTCGGGCACCGTGTGGGTCGAGGGCGCAACAAAGCTGCTCAATACCCGCCCGATGTCCGCCTTGTGCCCTGTGCTCGGGCTTGTTGTGGGGCAGGGGTGACTCGGTTTGCCAGTTCCGCGTTTATTCTTGTGTGTTGGGGCGCTGTACCCGATCCGTAGGCAATGCACCTCTTCTGAACGGGTGCAGTGCCCCTGATCGGGTGCATCATCCCGTAACGGGTGCAGTGCCCCCGCTCGGGCGTTGTTTCTGGTGGTGGTGTGGCTGTTTGCCCGGGTCGTGGGCGCCTTCGTGCCTGGCTGCCCGCGAGACTTCGCAGCCTCGCTTCGCTCGGAGTCGTCGACTAGATACCCCCGAGTCCTCTGGGCGGCGCTTCCGCCCGGGCTGTCCGTGTGGTGGTTGGTCCAAGATGCTCTCCGCAATACCTGGGGCGAATCAATCTGCCGGGTCTGCGCATTGGCGGGTTAGTGCTGCCATTCGTCGGGCCCAGCTGCGCGGGCGGAGTGTTCGGTCTGCATACGGGCGCGGGTGTGAGCAGGGGGAGGTGGGGTGCAATCTGAGGTTTGTTTGGTGAGAGAGGTTGACAGGTTAGCTGGTTATATGGTTCATTAGTCATGTAATGAACCGCCGAACCGAGGAGGCTGCCAATGGCACCCACATTCGTCTCGGGGATCCCGATCTACGTGCAGATCGCCGACGACATCCGCGCACAGATCCTGCGCGGTGCCCTACGCGCCGGGGATCAGCTCACCTCCACCACGGAATACTCCGCGACCTACCGCATCAACCCAGCCACCGTCGGCAAGGCCTTCGCGATCCTCGTCGACGAGGGCCTGGTCGAAAAACGACGAGGCATCGGCATGTTCGTCGCCGAAGGCGCGCGGGATGCCCTGGTGGCCGACGGGCTCGCATCCTACGTGGAGGAGACCCTAAACCCCGCCGTCGAAGCGGGCCTCGCCCTGGGCCTCGATATCGACGCCATCATCGACCACGTCCGCGCCTACGGTGCCGACACAACCGCCAAGGACAACTCATGATCACCCTGACCTCCATCACCCACACCTACCGAGGTGAGATAGTGCCGGCTTTGCTCGACGTCTCCCTCATCCTCGGAGAATCGACTGTCACTGCGCTGGTCGGCCCCAACGGCTCGGGCAAGACGACGCTCATGCAGATCCTCGGCGGTCTGCTTGCCCCCACCTCGGGGACCATCTCCATCGACGCCGCCCAGGCCAGTGCCGACGACCTGTTCGCCGACTCGATCATGGCCTCGTCCAGCCGAGACCTCGACGATGTCCCCGCAACTATCCTGATCCAATACGCCCGTCTGCGTCCCACCTGGGACGAGCGGCTTTTCGCCCACTACGCCCGGCGCTTCGGTCTGCCGGTCCGCAGCCGCAAGACTCTTGGAAAGCTCTCCGCAGGCCAAGCGGCCGTTGTCACCGGCGCGATTGCCCTGGCATCGGGTGCGCCCATCACCCTCCTCGACGAGATCCAGGCGCCCCTGGACGTGCCCACGCGCTACGCCTTCTACGAGGAGATTCTCGCCCTGGCGGGGGAGTGCATGGAAGGAAAGCGCCCGCAGCGCCGCTTCCTCGTTTCCTCGCACATGGTCTCCGAACTTGAAAAGGTCGCCGAAGATGTCATCGTTTTGAAGAAAGGCGTGCTCCTCGCTCATGAGAGCGTCGACGACTTCACCTGCAGAGTCTGTGCACTGACCGGCCACGCCTCCGACGTCGAGCGTCTCCTCGCCGCCCGCCCGGACCTCGCCGTCATTGCCGCTCGCGAGCTGGGTCCCACGCGAGAGATCGTCGTGGACCTGCGCGGCGGCACCGTTGATGAAGCCACGCTCGCATCCCACTCCCTGACGTCCTCTCCCTGTTCTTTCCAGGACGCCTTCGCCTACCTCATCCAGGAGAACGACCAATGAGCACCGCACCCACTGTTTCCTCTCAGCCCTCGATCTGGCGACTTGGAATGGTCGACTGGCGATTCGCTTTCGGAGTGTACGCCTCGGTTGTCGTCGGTCAATTTCTCATTAACGCCACGGTGAGCGCCATCATGTACGCGACCTCCGATGACTTCTCGGGGCACGTCGATCAGGCTGCCGTCAACGCTGCCTTCACGACGGGCATCTACCTCCTCATCACACAGATCATCACGACGACGACGGACCTGCGGGCAGCGTCTCTGAGCGGCGCGTCGCGCCGCACCCTGGCACTGTCGACCTACGTGCTAAGCGCTGTCGTTATCGCCATCGCCAGTGTGATCTGGTGGGTGCTCGCCCTGGCTCAGACGCACATTTTCTTCCTGGGGAGCCTCGAGTACCCCCTCGGAGTGGACTCGTGGCTCTTTGTGGTGGTCGCTTGGATCGCCTGCGACGGGGCCGGACGCCTCATCGGTGCGGCCTCGCGCCATGGTCGAGGCCCGTGGACGGTCGCCCTCGGCATTATCGTGGCGGCTGTGCTGGGCCTAGCCGGCATCGCCGGTCCGGTCACCTGGCTGGTTCTCACGCTTGTTCATAAGTCCGGCTACCTTCCCCCGATGCACCCCGCCTTCTGGCTGCTCGGCCTCCTCACTCTCGCAGTTGCCGCTGCTGGGTGGCACCTCACCTCCACGGGTAGGATTCGCCGCCTCAACTGAACGCAAGTTCCGCTCGGGGAGCATGACCCCTCGACCCTGCCCCGGCCTCGTCCCCGATTCATCCAGGGACGAGGCCGGGGCTCTTTCTTGGGTTGTCGGACGGTCCGCGTAGCTGGCGTTGTGACTGCGGGGATCGCCGGTATTGGAGGGCCAGCGCTGAATGCACTGGCCGCCACCGATGAGGGCAGCCAATTCTGATGCTGAGGGGTTGCCGCTTTGGCTTTGCTGCGCGGAAAACCGCCGTTTGATGCGGTTATGTGTGCGTCAATGACGTGACGATGCCATCGTGCTCGATGTATGGCTTTCCCGTGATCCGCCGTCGCTGGGCGGGCATGCCTGACGGGGCCTACTCGTGCGCATGTGGATAGGTTACGACGATGTGGATAGGTTATTCACATGCGGATAGCTTAATAACCTATCCGTATGCTCATAACCTATCCGTATGCTCATAACCTATCCGCGAGCATGCCGAGCGAAGCGAACAGCAGGCTCAGCCAGAACTCCGGGCAAAATCCCGTGGAGAATTGCGGGGGAGGGCGCTGCAGGGATCGGCTAGAACTCCAAGTGCACACCTGTGGTGGGATCCATGAGCGCACAAGCGGGGAGAAACCGCCCCAAACAGCGGTTATCGACTAGTATCAATGGCGACACGACAGCCAGTCGTGCCCCAGATACTCAAGGAGTGACAAGTGGCTAAGGGACCTTCCCGCCTCGACAACGTGATCAGCCTGGCCAAGCGCCGCGGCTTCGTCTTCCCCTGCGGTGACATCTACGGTGGCACCCGCTCCGCGTGGGACTACGGTCCGCTCGGCGTGGAACTGAAGGAAAACATCAAGCGCGCCTGGTGGAACGCTATGGTCCGCCGCCGCGCTGACGTCGTCGGCCTGGACTCCTCCGTCATCCTCCCGCGCGAAGTGTGGGTTGCCTCCGGCCACGTCAAGGCCTTCACCGACCCGCTCATCGAGTGCCTCAACTGCCACAAGCGCGCCCGCGAGGACCAGCTCATCGAAGAACTCGCCGAAAAGAAGGGCGTCGAAGAGTCCTCCCTGACCACCGCTGACCTCGCCTGCCCCAACTGTGGCGTGCGCGGCCAGTGGACCGAACCCCGCGCATTCTCCGGCCTGCTCAAGACCTACCTGGGCCCCGTCGACGACGAGGCCGGCCTGCACTACCTGCGCCCCGAGACCGCTCAGGGCATCTTCATCAACTACGCGAACGTCATGAACGCCGCGCGCAAGAAGCCGCCGTTCGGCATCGGCCAGATCGGCAAGTCCTTCCGCAACGAGATCACGCCCGGCAATTTCATCTTCCGTACCCGTGAGTTCGAGCAGATGGAACTCGAGTTCTTCTGCGAGCCCGGTACCGATGAGGAATGGCACCAGTACTGGATCGACTACCGCAAGGCCTGGTACGTGGACCTCGGCATCGACCCGGAGAACCTGCGCGAGTATGAGCACCCCAAGGAGAAGCTCTCGCACTACTCCAAGCGCACCGTCGACCTGGAATACCGCTTCGGCTTCCAGGGCAGTGAGTGGGGCGAGCTCGAGGGCATCGCCAACCGCACCGACTACGACCTGAGCGTCCACTCCGAGGCCTCCGGCGCGAAGCTCGACTACTTCGACCCCAACACCAAGGAACGCTGGACCCCCTACGTCATCGAGCCCTCCGCGGGTCTGACCCGTTCCCTCATGGCTTTCCTCATCGAGGCCTACCACGAGGACGAGGCCCCCAATGCCAAGGGCGGCGTCGACAAGCGCGTCGTGCTCAAGCTGGACCCGCGCCTGGCCCCCGTCAAGGCCGCCGTCCTGCCCCTGTCCCGCAAGCCCGAACTGACCGGCCCCGCCCAGGAGCTGGCCGACGAGCTGCGCGGCATCTGGAACGTCGACTACGACGACGCCGGCGCCGTGGGACGCCGCTACCGTCGCCAGGACGAGATCGGCACGCCGTTGTGCATCACCTACGACTTCGACTCGATCGAGGACCACGCCGTCACCATCCGTGAGCGTGACACGATGGAGCAGGTGCGCATTCCGCTCGACACGGTCAAGTCGTACCTGATCGAACGCCTGGGCTGCTGATTTGTCCATAGCCTCAACGTCCGCAGCGGCCCCGCTTCGCGTGGGGCCGCTGCGCCTGTGGACGCCCGTCGTCCTGGCCCCCATGGCCGGGGTGACAGACGCGCCCTTCCGACGCCTGTGCCGCATCATGGGCGAGTCGGGCCTGCCCGACCACCTGCGACCCACCGGCATCCCCTCCTGGGCCGCCGAACCGGGGGAGAGGGCCACGGCCTCGTCCCCTCAGCCCCCGCGCGATGGTGCGGGCGAACCGCGCCACGTTGCCATCCCGCGCGTGGACGCGCCCGCAGGCCTGTACGTCACCGAGATGGTGACCAGCCGCGCGCTCGTCGAGGAAAACGAACGCACCCTGGAGATGGTGCGCCCCGACCCCGCCGAACGCGTGCGCTCCCTGCAGCTCTACGGCGTTGACCCCGCCGTCATGGCCCGCGCCGCGACGATGCTCGTCGAGCGCGACCTCACCGACCACATCGACCTGAACTTCGGGTGCCCCGTCCCCAAGGTCACGAAGAAAGGCGGGGGAGCGGCCCTGCCCTGGAAGCGCGACCTGTTCATCGACCTCGTCGCCGCCGTCGTGCGCGCCTGCGACCAGGCCGGGGAGCGCGCGGGACGCGAGATCCCCGTGACCGTCAAGATCCGCATCGGCATCGATGCCGAACACGAGACCGCGACCGACGCCGCCCTGGCCGCGCAAAAACTGGGTGCCGCCGCGCTCACCCTGCACGCGCGCACCCAGAACCAGCACTACGCGGGACGCGCCCACTGGGACGAGATCGCGCGCCTGAAGGAGCTGCTCGACATCCCCGTCTTCGGCAACGGCGATGTCTTCGAGGCCGCCGACGCCCTGGCGATGCTGGAGTGCACCGGCTGCGACGGCATCAGCGTCGGGCGCGGAGCCCAGGGACGCCCCTGGATCTTCCGCGACATCGTCGCCGCCTACCACGGCGGGGCCATTCCGGCTGGCCCTAGCCTCGCCGAGGTCGTCTCCGTCATCGAGCGCCACGCCGCCTGGTGCGTCGTCGACCAGGGCGACGAGAGGCGCGCGCTGCGAGAGATGCGCAAACACATCGGATGGTACCTGCGCGGTTTCGCCGTCGGCGGCCCTCAGCGTCACGCCCTCTCCATGGTCTCCACCCTCCAAGAGCTGCACGATCGCCTCGAGGATCTTGACCTCAACCAGGCGTTTCCGCCCGCAGCCCGCGGGCCGCGAGGGCGAGCCGGAGGCGAAAAAACACCCCACCTGCCCGACGGCTGGTTGGACCACCCCTACCTCACGCAGCGCGAACGAGAGCGCCTGCACCTGGCAGAAATCGGATACTAAGCGAAGGAATCATGCCTCACTCATCTGCGCCCGACCCCGACCCTGCGCCCGGATTCGTCACCATCGGACGAGCCGCCAAAAAGGCGACCCTCGGGGGACGCACCCAGGTGATCGTGCCCGTCAGCGGTGACGCGCGCGCCCTCACTGATCAGGTTGGTGCGCTCGCGTCCTGCCGCGCTGACATCGTCGAGTGGCGAGCCGACACCTACCTGTTCTCCCTGGTGGGCTCACACTTCGTGGCCGCCTCCGAGGTCGCCGACGACCTCGTGCGCATGGCCCGCTACGTCGCGGACGCCTCGCCCCTGCCCATCCTGGCGACCATCCGCACCTCCGTCGAAGGCGGCGAAGCGTCCCTGGACGACGAGGAGTACTGCGCCCTCGTGACGGCCCTGGCTCCCCACGTCGGAGGCGTCGACGTGGAGATCAGGCGAGACGGGTCTTCGGCGCTCATCGAAGACGCTCATGTGGCCGGCGCGCTCGTCATCGGCTCATTCCACGACTTCGAAGGGACCCCCAGCGACGACCAACTCGCCGAGGTGCTCGCCGACATGAACTACGCGGGTGCCGACGTCCTCAAGTTCGCCTGCATGGCCCACAGCGCCACCGACGCCGCCCGCGTACTCGGTGCGCAGGCCTGGGCGCGCGAGGCCTACGACCGTCCCGTCATCGGCATCGCCATGGGATCCAACGGCGCGCCGACGCGCCTGGTCGGCTCTGCTCTCGGATCGGCCGCGACGTTTGCGACCTTGCCCGGTGCCGAGGGGAGTGCCCCCGGACAGTTCACCATTGAGCAGGCCCGAGCGGTCCTCGACATTGTCGAGGGCTTCGAGGCCTAGAGACATGTGTGGGGGCGGGCCACCAGGCCCGCCCCCACAGCTATGTCAGCGACACGCTAGGAACGCTCACGCCTCCTTGGGAGCCACCGTCACAACCGTGTCAGAGATTCCAACCGGGCCGGGAGCAGCCGGGGTGACCTCGCCGAACTTCTTCTTGTTCGTCACGACCATCGGGGTGATGGTGTCGTAGCCGGCCTCGCGGATGACGTCCCAATCGACCTCAGCCAGGACATCGCCACGCTTGACGATGTCACCCTTCGAGACGCGGGGCGTGAAGCCCTTGCCGTCCAGCTTGACCGTGTCCATACCGATGTGGATAAGGATCTGGACGCCGGAGGCGGACTTGAGGCCGTAGGCGTGGCCGGTCGGGTAGGCGACCGTCACCTTGCCGTCGCAGGGGGCGACGACGACCGCGTGAGCGGCGGGGGAGATCGCGATTCCGGGGCCGAGCGCGCCGGAGGCAAAGGCCTCATCATTGACGTCCGAGAGCGCAACCAGCTCACCTGCCATGGGGGAGGTCAGCGTCAGGTCAGCCTTGGCCTCGTCGCTGAAAGACGGGGCAGGGGCAGCCTCAGTGGCCGGTGCGGTCGCCTCAGCGGCAGCATCCTCATTGGCCGGTGCGGCAGCGGCAGCGGCGGCGGGAGCGGCGGAGACGCCAGCCTTCATGGCTTCCTTCTTCTCGCGAGCCACAGCCTTCTGCTCCTTCGTGCGGTAGTCGAAGAAGACGACCATCAGGAAAGCAGTAGCGAACGCTGCCAGGATGCCCAGACCGTAGACGGCCATGGGGGTGAAGACGGGGATCGTCAGCAGCGAGGTGAACACGAAGGTGTTCGTGGTTGCGCCGCCGCCGATACCGATGACCAGGCCGCCGACGACACAGCCGGTGAGCATGAGCGGGTAGATGCGCTTGAAACGCAGGTGAATACCGTAGAGGGACGGCTCGGAGATACCGCCGAAGAGGCCCGCGGCCAGAGCACCGGACGCCGTCTGACGCATGTCGGCGTCACGGTCGCGGATCGACAGGAAGAGCACGCCGGCGGTGGCACCGAAGCAGGCGAAGTTCCACGCGCCCATGGGGCCCTGAATGAAGTCGGAGCCGGTCGAGGCGATGTTGGCCAGCTGCAGGGCGTTGAGCGGCCAGTGCAGGCCGAGCGGCACCAGGAAGGGGTAGATGATCGGGATGATGATCGCGAAGACGATGGGGGCGTGGCCGTTGAGCCAGGCCAGGCCGCTGCCCAGGCCGTTACCGATCCAGATCGACAGGGGGCCGATCAGGAAAGCCGTCAGCGGCATGATGATGACGAAGGAGATGAAGGGGACGAACACCATCTGGACGTTCGAAGGAACGATCTTCTTCAGGCCCTTGTAGACCAGAGCCAGGATCGGCACCATCAGCAGCGGCACGAAGACCTGGCCGCCGTAGTCGGACAGCTGCAGGGGCAGGCTGCCAATCTGGGTGACGCACTGCTCGGTGCCCAGGGCATTCGTCGTGCAGGTCGTCTCGGCGAACGAGGCGGCGTTGCTCAGGCCCGTGAAGTTGGGGGTGAGCAGCGACAGGATAACGGCCGTGCCGACCCACGGGTCGATGTCCAGCTTCTTGGATGCGTTGTAGGCGACCATGGCGGGTAGGAAGTAGAAGACCGCGCGCCACATGGAGTTCACGTAGCCCAGCCACGCGGGAATGGTTTCCGCGCGGGTGTCGACGATGTGCAGGGCGTCGAGGACCGCCAGGAACGCCAGGATCAGGGAGGCTCCGAGCAGGACGGGCAGCAGGGGGCGGAACGAGTCGGACAGGTACTCGAAGAACGCGTCGACGAGAGCGTTCTTACCACGCGCCTTCGCGCGGGCGGCGGCCTTAACGTCGTCGTTGGAGGCTGCGGTGCCTGACTTCATCGAGGGCAGGTTGTTGATCTCGTTGAAGACCGACTGAACGGCACCGCCAATGACGATCTGGTAGCGGTCACCCGACTGGGGCACGGCTCCGAGAACGCCGTCGATGTTCTCGACCGTGTCCTTGTCGACGACGGAGGCGTCACGCAGCTCAAAGCGGAGGCGCGTGGCGCAGTGGGTAAAGTGAGTGATGTTGCCGGGACCACCGACTGCATCGAGGATTTCCTGTGCCGTGTTGGACACGGGGGACTCCTTCCGTGAATGAGATTCGACGCTGAATGCGACTCCTGAGGTTTAGCATGTTTGAACAAATGAGGAAAGCTCCGCTGGGGTATCTCACAGTAACAATTTGGTAAATTTTCGACATTTGCTGCAACGAGGTCGCGGCAGGTGAGCAAAAAACGCTGAACGGGCGTTTCTTGTCAATGCCTTTTATTCCAGATCAAAACCCATTGGAGCCTTCTCGCAATCTTCTCATCCCCTTCTTTCTTTGATCGGACATTCTTGGTATCAGAGATTGATGAGGAAGAGGGGGGCCTCATCGTGACGAGGCCACCGTCCGTGCGGTTCTATCGCTCATACGCCTCGGGTCACGCGGGGCTTTCCGAGCACTGATCACGGACGAGGCCGTGGCGCGCTCGCGGGGTAGGTGTCCAAGTGCGGGGGCACTGGCCGCGTACCATAGGCCCGTGAACGAGTTTTCTTTGGCAATCCCGGGTGTCGATGGCACTGACGCGGCCTCCCCGTACAGCCCAGCCGATTCTGAGCGCTGGGTGCCCGAGGACCACAAGTCGTCGGCGCGCACCGAGTTCGAGCGCGATCGCGCGCGCATCCTGCACTCCTCGGCGCTGCGTCGCCTGGGCGAAAAGACGCAGGTGCTGGGTCCGATTTCGGACGATTTCGTGCGCACACGCCTCACCCACTCTCTGGAGGTTGCCCAGGTGGGCCGTGAGCTCGGCAAAGAGCTGGGGGCTGACCCGGACGTCGTGGATGCCGCGTGTCTGTCCCACGATCTCGGGCATCCGCCCTTCGGGCATAACGGCGAGCGTGCCCTGGATGCTGCTGCGGCCTCGATTGGCGGTTTCGAAGGGAACGCCCAGACCCTGCGTGTCGTCACCCGATTGGAACCCAAGGTGATCGGCGCGGGAGGTGTGCCCGCGGGCCTGAACCTGACGCGCGCGACGCTGGACGCGATCTGCAAGTACCCGTGGGTCAAGTCGGGTGGCCCAGACCTGGCCAAGTCGACGCGCAAGTTTTCGGTCTACCCGGACGACGCGCCCGTGTTCGCATGGATGCGCCAGGGCGCGCCGGCGGGCAGGCGCTGCCTGGAGGCCCAGATCATGGACCTGTCCGACGACATCGCCTACTCGGTGCACGATATGGAGGATGCGGTCGCGACCCGCAAGCTCGACCCCGCCGACCTGTTCGACGACGTGCACTGCGCAGCCGTCATCGCCTCGACGCTGGACTGGTACGGTCCGGCGGTCGCGCGTTCGGACCTGGAGGATGCGCTCGAGCGCATCGTGTCCATGCCCGTGTGGCTGCGCTCCTTCGACGGCTCCTACGCGTCCCTTGCCCACCTCAAGGATGCGACGAGCGAGTTGATCGGCCGCTTCTGTTCGGCGACCGTCGCAGCCACGCGCGAGACCTTCGGTGATGAGCCGCTGGGCCGCTACCGTGCGGACCTGGTCGTGCCGCGGCAGGTGCGCGCCGAGATCCAGATCCTCAAGGGCATGGCCGTCCACTACGTCATGAGTCCGCGCGAGAGTGAGCCGGTGTACTACCAGCAGCGCACGCTCCTGGCGGACCTGGTCGACGCCCTGTACGAGGCCGGGGCCGACTCCCTTGAGCCGGTGTTTGCCGCGCAGTGGCGGGCCGCCTCCGATGATCGCGTGCGCCTGCGCGCGGTCATCGACCAGGTTGCTTCGCTCACCGACGTCTCGGCCTCGGCCTGGCACGCGCGCCGGTGCGGGATGCTGTCCTCGCAGCTCTAAGCACAATCGGACCACGCGCGCGGGTGGGCCTCGGTAGACTGAAGCCATGGCGGGTCTGATTCGCAAGGACGATATCGAAGCGGTACGTAACGCAGTGAAGATCGATGAGATCATCGGCGAGCACGTAGCGCTGCGACCCGCGGGCATCGGCTCCCTCAAGGGCTTGTGCCCCTTCCACGACGAGCGCACCCCGTCCTTTAACGTGCGCCCCCACCTGGGCATGTTCCACTGCTTCGGGTGTGGGGAGAGCGGCGACGTCATTTCCTTCGTGCAAAAGATCGACCACCTGCCCTTCACCGAGGCCGTGGAGATGCTCGCGCAAAAGGCGGGGATCACGCTCCACTACGAGGAGGGCGGCACCCGCGTGCGCACGGAGGAGCCAGGCAAGCGCCAGCGCCTCCTGGACGCCCACCGCGTCGCCGAGGAGTTCTACTGCAAGCAGTTGGGCAGCAACGAAGCCCACAAGGGCCGCGAGTTCTTGGCTAAGCGCGGCTTCAACCAGGCGATGTGCGAGCATTTCGGGGTCGGCTACGCCCCGGCCTCGTGGGATTCGCTCACCCGACACCTGCGCTCGAAGGGCTTCACGGACCAGGAGATCCAGGTCGCGGGCCTGGGCACGACCGGCAGCCGCGGCATCTACGACCGTTTCCGTGGGCGCCTGGTGTGGCCGATCCGCGACATTACGGGCGCGACAGTCGGTTTCGGTGCCCGTCGCTTGGACGACAATGACAAGGAGTCACCCAAGTATCTGAACACCCCCGAGACGCCGATCTATAAGAAGTCGCAGCTTCTGTACGGGCTAGATTTGGCGAAGAAGTCGATCGTGACGCAACACAAGGTGGTCATCGTCGAGGGCTATACGGACGTTATGGCCGCGCACGTCGCGGGCGTCACGAACGCG
Organism: Actinomyces sp. ICM47; assembly: GCF_000278725.1. Classification (GTDB taxonomy): domain Bacteria; phylum Actinomycetota; class Actinomycetes; order Actinomycetales; family Actinomycetaceae; genus Pauljensenia. The sequence goes on from NZ_ALCA01000023.1 coordinate 28,403, forward strand.
GTGGCCACGTGCGGTACCGCCTTCGGATCGGAGCATGTGCGCATCATCCGCCGCCTGCTGGGCGACCATGCGGACCCTGCCGCAGGCGTCGTGCTCTCCAGCGGGCGCGCCCACGGCTCCGAGGTCATTTTTACTTTCGACGGTGACAGCGCGGGGCAGAAGGCCGCATTGCGCGCGTACGGGGAGGACCAGAACTTCGCGGCGCAGACCTTCGTGGCGGTGGCGCCGGGCGGCCAAGACCCGTGCGACCTGCGCCTGTCCCAGGGCGACCAGGCGATCGTCGACCTGGTGAACTCGCGCATCCCCCTTTTTGAGTTCGCGATCCGCTCGGTCCTGTCCCAGATGGACCTGCGTAGCGCCGAGGGGCGCGTGCAGGGCCTGCGCGCCTCGGCTGGCATCGTCGCGCACATCAAGGACCTGGCCCTGCGCGCAGAGTACACGCGCCAGCTTGCCGGATGGCTCGGCATGGACATGCGTACGGTCGAGCAGGCGGTGCGGGCGGCGGGCCGCGTTGAGGTGATGACCCCCGGTCCGCGCCCTGGAGAGATCGAGATGGCCGGCGCGGGTCGCCCTGCCCCCGCTCCCGTGCGCCGCGGCCCCGAGGATCCGGTGACCCGCGTCGAGCGCCAGGCCCTCGAGGCGGTCTTACAGCACCCGCTCTACGTCGTCGGCTCCGGATTCGAGGAGCTGGACGGCCAAACCTTTACCGTGCCCACGCACCGCGCCGTCCACGACGCGATTCGTGCGGTCGGTGGCCTGGACGCCTTCACGCAGATGATGCGCCAGGCCGAGGCCCACTTCGGCCCCGGCGACAACGCGACCCTGGCGGCGTCACGTCACTTCGTCCAGGTCATCCTCGACGCGGCGGGCGAGTTCATCGGCCCTGCCGTCACCGAACTGGCGGTCAACCCCCTGCCCGTCGCGGGCGAAGCCGACGTGCGCTCCTACTGCCGCGGCGTCGTCGCGGCCTTGGTTCGCATGGACCTCACCAGACAGTTAGGTGAAACACGTGCGGCCCTGTCGCGCATGAATGAGGAGGATCCGCAGTACTCTGAGGTCTTCCGGTCGCTCATGCGTCTGGAACAACGCAGGCAAAACTACACCGAAAGGGATTAATACAACATGGCAGAAGTGGAGAGCTTCACTCTGGACCATACAGCCGTGAAGGCGCCCTACGTGCGCCTCATCAACGTGGAGGCCGGCCCGAAGGGCGATCAGATCTCGAATTTCGACGTGCGCTTCGTCCAGCCCAACAGCGGCGAAATCCCGAGCTCTGGTCTGCACACGATCGAGCACCTGCTCGCCTCTCTGCTGCGTGACCGCATCGACGGCGTCATCGACTGCTCGCCGTTCGGCTGCCGCACGGGCTTCCACCTCATCATGTGGGGCACCCCCTGCGTCAAGGAGGTGACTGCCGCTATCGCCTCGTCGCTGCACGCCATCGCCGAGGAGGCGACCTGGGAGGACGTTCCGGGCACGGACGTGTACTCCTGCGGCAACTACCGCGATCATTCGCTGTTTAGCGCGCGCGAGTGGAGCCGGACGATCCTCGAGCAGGGTCTGTCCATCGACCCCTTCGAACGCGTCTTCATTGTTCACTGATCGTCGCCACATGATGCCGGGACCCAGCCGTGAGGTTGGGTCCCGTCTTCATGCGTGGGGGTACAGCGCGAGGGTGAGGCGAGCGCAGGCGCGCCCCGGCCTCGTCGATCAGTCGAGGCCGACCGCCTCGCGCACGCTGGCCTCCAGGGCGCTCGCCGCGCGCTGACCGGTACCGCCCAGCGGACCGTCCGCCGTCAGCACCGAGAAGAGTCCGTCGGGGCCCCGGCGCACCCACGCCGTGATCGTCGTCCCCGCGTCCGTTTCCGTCTGGGCGTGCATGACGATCGAGTGGTTGACGTACTCGCTCGTCTGACGCATGAAATCCGACGGGTCACCCGCGGTGCGCCCGGCCAGGGGAGTGCGCGCCGGGTCCACCCACTCCAGCGCGAAGAGTTCGCCCTCCGCCTCCCAGCGCGCCCGCGCCACGTCGTACCACGGGAAGACCTCGGGAGTGGGTGTCTCGTCGCCGGACGAGGCCTGGGTTCCGAAGACGCATAGGCCCGACTTCGCGGCCGCCAGCCAGCGCCCGTCCTGAAGCTCCAGGCTGGGGCAGCGGCGCTCGCGGGAGGGCAGGGCGGAGGCGAGGGACTTGGGGAGAGTCGTCATGCGTTGATCGTATCCTTTCTCCGCATTGGTGTGCACAGGCCTATGCGTACGTGAAAGCGTACGATATGATGGGAGTGGAAAGGAAAGATCATGACTGCTGTGAGTGCCACTGCCGCCCGCTCGGACCTGTACCGGCTTATCGACACCGTGAATGAGGAGTCAACCCCGATCACGATCACCGGCCGTCGTGGGAATGCCGTGCTCATTGGCGAGGCCGATTGGTCTGCCATCCAGGAGACCCTCTACCTGCAGGGGATTCCGGGAATGACGGACAGCCTGAAGGAAGCCACTCGTGAGGACCTTGACGATGCCCTCGATGACGTGGAGTGGTAGTCGTGTGGCGGGTCGTTTTCTCCAAGCAGGCCGCGAAGGACGCGAAGAAGCTCTCTGCCAGCGGACTCAAAGCGAAAGCGCAGGCTCTCATTGAGGTTCTGACAGAGGATCCTTTCGCGGTGCCTCCCCGCTACGAGCGCCTCGTGGGTGACCTCGCCGGGATGTATTCGCGCAGAATTAACATTCAGCACAGGCTCGTCTATGAGGTCTTCGAAGAGGAGCGCACTGTCCGCGTCCTGCGCATGTGGACGCATGACGAGTGAGTCTTCCCCCGGGTGAGAACCTCCACAGGAAGTGGGGGAGTGGGTCACATTCCGAAATCAACCGACCGCAATGCGGACGGCGGGCATATTCTGGCTTCATCTTTGTGAAAAAACCACGACAGGAGGCCTCATGGCATCGACGCAGCACACCCCCACGGAACTTGAGGCTGCTGGCGACCTGGTCCTGCCCGCCGCCGATGAGCTGGCTGGCCGTTTTCCCCTGACCCCCAACGCGCACCCGGCGACGCCGGAAGAGTACGACGAGATCATGTCGACCCTGGCTTTTGGCAAGAAGTTCACGGATCACATGGCCCACATGCGCTGGACCCGCGAGGGCGGCTGGAGTGACCGCGGCGTCATCCCCTACGGCCCGCTCGAGCTGACCCCCGGCACCTCCGTCTTCCACTACTGCCAGTCCGTCTTCGAAGGCATCAAGGCCTACAAGCGCGAGGATGGCTCCGTGTGGACCTTCCGCCCCGGCTACAACGCCGCGCGCCTGAACCACTCCGCCCGCCGCCTGGCTCTGCCCGAGCTGAGCCGCGAGGACTTCGTGGCCTCCCTCGTGGACTACGTGCGCGCCGACGTGAAGTGGGTTCCCGACGCCGAAGGCTCCTCCCTCTACCTGCGCCCCTTCGTGTTCGCCTCCGAGGAGTTCGTGGGCGTGCACCCCGCGGGTGTTGTCGACTACTACGTCATCGGTTCTCCCTCGGGTCCCTACTTCAAGGGCGGCCTGTCGGGCGTGGCCATCTGGGTGGAGCGCGAGTATCACCGCGCCGGCCCCGGCGGCACCGGCAGCGCCAAGGCGGGCGGCAACTATGCGGCCTCCCTGCTGCCCCAGATCCAGGCCGAGGCCAAGGGCTTCTCCCAGGTCTGCTTCCTGGACACCTACGAGGGCAAGTACCTTGAGGAGCTGGGCGGCATGAACATGTTCGTCGTCATGGCAGATGGTACCATCCGTACCCCCGAACTCACCGGCGTCATCCTCGAGGGTGGCACGCGCAGTGCGATCCTGCGCATGCTGCGCGACGAGGGCGTGGACGTGCGCGAGGAAAAGATCGCCCTGTCCGAGGTCGTGGACGGCATCCGCTCGGGCGCCGTCGCCGAGGTCTTCGCCTGTGGCACGGCCGCTGTGGTCACCCCGATCACGCGCCTGGCTGGCGACGACTTCGATGTGGAGATCGCGGTGGGGGACAAGACCCGCGAGATCCACAAGCGCCTCACTGACATTCAGTGGGGTCGCGCCGAGGATCCTTATGGCTGGACGTACCGCCTGGCCTGAGCGTCATCGCCTGAGGGAGCCACGGCCTCGTCAATGGACGAGGTCGTGGTTTCTTTTTGCGGTCACAGCGCGGCATGGATTCTTCCTGACAGTGGTGTCAGAACCTAACTAAGGCTATCCTTGGTTATGGACGCTCGTGTGCGTCGTGTTGATAGGAGAACGATGAAACGCGTGATCGTTGTTGCCTGCTCGTGGGCAGCGGCTCTGTGCCTGGCGCTCGCCTACCTGGTGATCGGCTGGGGCATCGATGATATTGCGGGAAACAATGCCTGGTCGACGTGGTGGATCGCCCTCGCAGCTTCCCTGGGATCGGGCTTCTTTGCGTGGGCCGTCAGCGCCCTCGGGGCGAGCGCTATGAAGCAGCTGGAACCTAGGCTGCGCCACTCGATGATCCGACAGGTCTTTGCCCTGGGTCCGACGCAGCGCACCAGCGAGCGGGCGGGTCGCGTCGTCAACTCTGCGACCGACGGCGTCGAGCGCGTCGCCGCCTACAAGGGTATTTTCCTGGCCCCCATGATCGCGTCGCTGACGACGCCGATCCTCGTCGTCATTGTCGTCGCCCTGACCCTCGACCCTGCGTCCGGCGGATTCCTCGCTATCGCGATCCCGCTCGTGCCGATCTGCGTGCTGGGCTTCCGCAAGGCATTCAAGCCGGTGTCCTCGCGCTATCGTCACGCCTCGCGTCAGCTGGCCGCCAAGGAACTCGACGCGATCCAGGGCTTGGGTGACCTGGCCCTCATGAACGCGGGCAAGGACATGGGGAAGCGCCTGGCTGATGCCGCCGAAGAGGTGCGCTCGAAGGTCATGAGCTACCTGGCTGGCAATCAGCTGATCCTCCTCGTCATCGATTCCGTCTTCTCCCTGGGTATGATCACCGGCGCGATCACGCTGGCCCTCATCCGCTACGAGCAGGGGGCGCTGAGCGTCGGCGGCGCCATCTCCCTTGTGTTGCTCTCCTCGATCATGCTTGATCCGCTGGACCGCATCGGTCAGTTCTTCTACATCGGCATGGGCGGCATCGCCGCCAACAAAGAAATCAAGAAGTTTAACGCTCAGATTCCTGCCGTTATGGACCTTGAGGGGGTCAAGGTCCCCGCGAAGCCAGCCAAGCCCGGCGAGATCCGCCTGGAAGATGTGTCCTTCGCGTACACGCAGGGCACCCCGGTCCTGCAGGGGGCCAGCCTGACGATCTCTCCCGGAGAGCACGTCGCCCTGGCTGGTCCCTCGGGTGCGGGCAAGTCCACCGTCTCCGCCCTGCTCCAGGGCTACCTGCGCCCCAGGAGTGGTCATGTGAGCCTCAACGGAGTGGACCTGGCAGATGCACCCCTGTCGTGGGTGCGCGCTCAGAGCGCCGTCGTCGAACAGAGCACCTACCTGTTCTCCGGCACGCTGCGAGAGAATCTCCTTCTCGCGGCTCCCACGGCGACCGACGCTCAGCTCATCGAGGCCCTGCGCGCCGCGCACCTCGGCGACTTCTACGAGGCCCTGCCCGGTGGCCTGGACGCCCGCGTGGGTGCCCGAGGCCTGGCCGTGTCGGGTGGCGAGGCCCAGCGCATCGCTATTGCCCGCGCCTTCCTGAAGAATGCGTCGATCATGATCCTGGACGAACCCACCGCGCACGTGGACCTGGCATCCGAGCGCGAAATCCTGGCATCCCTCGACACCGTGTGCGCCGGGCGCACCACCCTGACGATCTCTCACCGAGACGCCACCATCAAGGGCGCTGACCGCGTCGCGACGCTCCAGGAAGGAACGATCCGATGACCCGCAGGAAACTCTCTCTTCGGCTCCTGTCGATCACTCGCCGCGTCCTGCCGCCGTTGGCCGCCTCCATTGTGGCGCGCGTCGTATTCCTCATGATCGGCGTCTGCCTGTTCGCCCTGGGGGGCTGGGCGGTCGCGAGCCTGGCCGCCGGCACCAGCGCGTGGTCGATCCCCGTTATTATTGTGTGCGCCGTGGTTCTCAGCCTCCTCAAGGGCGGTGCCCGCTACCTCGAGCAGTTCGCCGGACACTTCGTGGCCTTCCACTGCCTGGCGATGCTACGCAACTACTTCTACGATCAGCTTGAACCTCAGGCCCCCGCGGGCACGGACCGCCTGGATTCGGGCGACATCATGAACCGCGTGACGAAGGACATCGACCGCGTCGAGGTTTTCTTCGCCCACACGCTCGCCCCCGTCACCACAGCCGTCATTGTGCCGATCCTGACGCTCGTGTGGATGGGCATGACCGTGTCCTGGGCGGTTGCCGCCGTCCTGGGTCCCTTCCTGGTCGTTGTTGGAGCGATCATCCCGTTCCTGGGATCGAGCTCGACCGCTCGTGCGGCCCGCGAGCTGCGCGACGCACGAGGCGCGCTCGCCGCCCATGTCACCGACTCGGTGCAGGGCGTGCGCGAGGTCCTGGCATTTGGCGCGCAGGAGCGGCGCGAGGCCGAGATGGATGACATCGAGGCGCACATAGACTCCGGGCTGGGTATCCAGGGCCGCTGGATCGCCCTGCGCCGCGGCCTCAACCAGGCCGCCGTGGCCGTCGGCATCGTCACCGTCGCCATGGTCGCGGGTTCCGAGTACCTCGGCGGTGCCCTGACCCTGCCCCAGGTGGGCCTGGCCATCGGCATCGCTATGGGGTCTTTTGGCCCGGTTCTCGCTGTCGAAGAGTTCGCCGCCGACCTGGATCAGGCCTTTGCCTCGGCCGCCCGTGTCTTCGCGATCACCGACCGCGCCCCGGCCGTCGCAGACCCCGCGAACCCGGTGCCGCTTGCCCCCGGCGACATCGTGATCAGCGACGTGACCTTCGCTTACCCGACGGATGAGGACGCGCCCGGCCCCGCCCCTACCGTCCTGGATGGCGTCAGCATCCGCATTCCCGCCGGAAAACGCACCGCTATCGTGGGGGCCTCCGGATCGGGCAAGTCGACGCTTGCCTCGCTGCTTACCCGCACGTGGGACCCTGCCTCGGGCACGGTCACTATCGGTGGCACGAACGTCGCTGACGCCTCCCTGACGGACCTGCGCTCCACGGTCGCCTACGCGCCCCAGCGCCCCTACCTGTTCAACGACACGCTGCGCGCCAACCTGCTCCTGGCAGCCCCCGACGCCACCGACGAGGACCTCGAGTCTGCTCTAGAGGCCGTGGACCTCACCGACTGGCTGGCCACGGAAAAGGACGGCCTGGACACGGTCGTCGGTAACATGGGCGAGCGCCTCTCGGGCGGCCAGCGTCAGCGCCTGGCCCTGGCGCGTGCGCTCCTGCGAGACGCACCCATTGTCGTCCTCGACGAGGCCACCAGCCAGGTCGACCCGGCCACCGAGGCGCGCGTGCGCGAGGGCATCGGCCGCGTCGCCGCCGACTCCACGATTGTTGAAATCGCTCACCGCATCAGCGCCGTGCGCGACGCCGACCAGATCATCGTCATGGACGCCGGCCGCGTCATCGAGACGGGCACGTACGCCGAGCTGCACGCCCGAGGAGGCGCGCTCGCCGCGCTCGAGGCGCGCGAAACCGACGCTCAACCCAGGGCCTGACGGACGCAAGCGGCGCGGGGGATGGGGCTACGGCCTCGTCCCCCGCGTCTTTGCGTGCTCGCTCGCGATAGGATGCACCCTATGGAAAAACTGATCGGCTGGACAAAAGCTGACGCGTGGGGTTCCACGAACGCGATCCCCGAGTTCCTGGGCGCTGCCGCCGGGGACGATCCCGTGTCCGAGGTGTGGTTCGGCACCCACCCGGATGGGCCGACGCTGCTGACGAGCGGCGACACGCTCGCGGAGCACATCGCGGCGGACCCCAAGCGCGCGCTGGGCGGCGGCCTGCTCTACGCCTTCGGCTCGACGCTGCCGTACTTGGCGAAGATCATCGCGCCCGCCCAAACCCTCTCCCTGCAGGTGCATCCGACGAAGGAGATCGCTCGCGAGGGATACCTGCGCGAGGAGGTCCTGGGGATTGAGCGCACGGATCCGCGCCGCGTTTACCGGGACATGAACCACAAGCCGGAGATGATCTACGCGCTCACCGAGTTCAGCGCGCTCGTCGGCTTCCGCGTGCCGCGTAAGGCGCGTGAACTCCTCGTGGGGCTGGAGGGTGAGCTGGCCGAGCGCCTGCGTCACCGCCTCAAGCTCTCGACCGTGCGCGGCGGCTTGCGTTCCCTGGCGACCTGGCTTTTCGACGAGGATTCCCCGGCGACCCCTGAGCTCGTCGAAGAGTTCGTGGAGGCGTGCCGCTGCCGCCTCGCGTCGGGCACGTCCCCCTCGCCGCGCACTGATACGCTCGTGAGTGTCCTGGGGGAGAAGCACCCGGGCGACCCGGGCATTATCGTCGCGTTCCTCATGAACCCGGTGTCGTTGCGCCCCGGCGAGGCCGTCTACATTCCGCCGCGCCAGATCCACGCCTACCAGTCGGGCCTGGGTATCGAGGTTATGGCGTCCTCGGATAACGTCGTGCGCGCGGGCCTGACCCGCAAGTACGTGGATTCCGCGCAGCTCGTGGAGATCACTGAGTTTTCGGCGCTGCCGCCCGTGCGTGTGGCACCCGAGCACCCCTCGGCGACGACGGACCGCTTCCTGGCACCCGCCCAGGAGTTTGATCTGTCCGTTACGACGCTGGCCCCCGGCACGCACACCTCCCGCGTCGATGAGGTGGCCGTGCCCGGTGAGGGGCCGCGCATCATCATCGCAACCTCCGGGTCGGTCACGCTGCACGTGAGCGAGGAGCAGGGCGGAGACAGCGTCGAGCTTGGCCGTGGCGAGGCCGTGTTTGTCTCCGCGGCTGAGCGTCGCGTGTGGGCGTACGGTACGGGTTCGTTCGTTCAGGTTGCTGCCCCCTGATCGGGGTGAGCCGCCACGCGAGGACGAGGCCGTGGCTGATTCCGTTGTCAAGTCGTCCCACGTGGTGGTCTTGGTTTGTGAAAAAGTCTTGGTCGTCCTGACTTTTCGCCTAAACTAGAGGTCGGGCCTCGGCTCCGCTCGCTGCGACGAGGTCCGCTTGTCAATCGCAGTGCGGGTACCGCGTGGGGGTACCCGCACTGCGATTCTCTGTATGCCTCAGAAAACGCCGCTCACCCAGTCGGCCAGGGTCTTACACGTGTCGGCCAGCTCGCCCTCATGGGCGTCGTACCCGGCCACGATATCTTCCGTGTCGACATGCACGTTATTCTCTGCCCACACGGTCGCGGTCTCGCGCGTGACCTCGGGGTGGAATTGCACGCCGAGGGCGGTCCCGTACGAAAAAATCTGCGTGTACTTGTCCGAGCGTGCCCACTCGCGCGCGCCGCGGGGCAGCGCGACGATGGCGTCGCCGTGGTCGGCGAAGACCGTGTGGGTCGAGGCTAGGGCCATACGCAGGGGGACAGCTCCGCCTCCGCCCGCCTGATCGTTCGTGCCCCACACCAGGGAGATCACGCCGTATTCCGGACCCGCCGGGTCAGCGACGCTCACGCGCCCGCCGAAAGTCGCGGCAATCAGCTGAGCACCCAGGCAGATGCCGAGGACCCTCACGTTCGCGCGCACGCAGCGGCGCACGAGCTGGCGCTCGGCTTCCAGCCACGGCCACGCCTCATCGTCGTAGGCGTTCGCCCGGCCACCCAGCAGGATGAGGGCACCCGGCAGGGGAGCGGCGGCCAAGTCGCTGAGGCGCTGCGGGTCCTCCCAGGCGCGCACCACCTCGTGACCGCCGAGGAAGGCGGACAGCTGACCCACCGGGACAATCGGGTCGTTTTGAATCACGAGGACACTCATACACCAATTGTAGTTGCGATCACGCGTATATACCTACCGGCCTTTGAAGAAGAGGAACAGGTGGCGCTCGCGGATCGACATGGCGGTGATTGCGATACCGATGAGCGTCCACGACGCGGCACACAGGCCCTCGGCCCCCACCAAGCGCATGAGGTCGGCGCGATCACCGGGTGCTGCTCCGCTCAGGATCGTGAGGCATATACCGGAGGTGACGATACACGCGCCACCCACCCACGCCACGGCCTCGACCAGTTGAAGGAACGTCGTATCCGACGTGCGGAGCCCAGCGTGCAGAGCCGAGGCAATCTCCAGGCGACGCCACCACGTGGCGGCAGCCCCCAAGGTCAGGCCGATGGCGCTCGCGGCGATCCACGCCCACCAGGTTGGCCTGTGCGTTAGTCGCCCGGCCGCGTCGAAAGTCGTCCCGCGCGTAGGGTTCATGGCTAGGACCTGGGCGTTCTGGTCGTTGCTTCCAACGAGGGTTGAGCGCGCCAAGGCATCCACGTCGTCGCTGTGCGGCCAGGATTCGAACCAGCACTCGTCGAAGGTCCCCATCGCGGGCACGGGGGCGAGCACTGCGTAGGCGTAGCCGGGACGGCGCCCGTCGTTCTCGTCCCACGGGTAGGTGCCCGCGACCTCGGCCTGCCCGTGTGCGAGGGGGAGAAGGGTTCCGTGAGGTGTGCTGAGGTCCTCGGCTACCCGTTCGGGGAGCAGAATGCCCGTCGGATCAGCCGTTGTCGTCCCCAGGAGAGAGGCGATTCCGGGCGTGACCTCGTACAGGGGGAGCGACGAGGCCGGAAGGGCGAGCGGAGACAACCCGGATTCGACCGAGCGAACGGCTCCCGCGCGCACCCCGGGGATTCGCGACAGGGCCTCGCAGGCGGCTCCGTCGATGCCGCCCTGTGCCTGAAGGACTCGCACCGATCCTAGATGGACACGGAAAGAGGCCGCCTCAACGCTGACGGAACGAAGAGAGAACGCGTCCGCGCAGATGACGCCTCCGACCAGGGCGGTGGCCAGGACGGTCAGAATCCCGACGCGTGCCGTCCCGCTCAGGCAGTCCCTCCACGCCTCGGACAGGAGTGCTCGCCACGAGAGCGCGCTCATTGTTGCTCCTCCTCGTCCTGGAAGTTGGCGAGGTCAATGACGGTGTCGCACTGCGCGCGAATCGACGGATCGTGCGTCGCGATCACGACGCTCACCCCGTCCTCGCGCAGAGAGCCGAGCGTGGAGGCGATGTCGCGAGCCGTGGACTGATCAAGCTGCGCGGTCGGTTCATCCACGAGGAGCAGTGTGGGGGCGCAAGCAAGCCCACGCGCGAGGAGCACACGCTGCGCTTCGCCGCCCGACAGATCCCGAAAAGGGCGGGTCGCCAGATGCGCGAGATTGAAAGCGTCGAGGAGCCGGTGTGCCTCCACATCGGCCTGCGCCCGGCTCATGCCACGGGCCAACAGGGGCAACGCAACGTGGTCAATGGCGCTGCGCGCGCGAACGCCGAATGGGTTCTGGAAGACCCACGCAATGCGGGGACTCTGTGAACCAGGCGGACGGGGGACGGTGATCGTTCCCTCGGTCGGAGTCTCCCATCCCGCGATCAGCGACAGCAGCGTTGACTTGCCAGAACCAGACGGGCCGATGATGGCGGTGAGGGCACCGTCCTCGCAGCGGGCGCTGAGATGGCGAAAGAGCCACGGGGTGGCAGCGAACTTGTGCCCGACGTTGTCTAGCTCGACGGACATGAGCGTCCCTCAACGGCGGTATCGACGGCGGAGAGCGGGGTAGATGGCAAGACGTAGGTTCGGCCAAGCTGGGAAGAAACGACGGAGACGGGAATTGGCGTGCCGCTTGCAAAGACGCACGCGTTCGTCGCGTCTCCGATCACTGAGGCCGGCGGGATGACCGTGACGGTGATGGGGGCGGCGAGCTTCCAGGAGACGGGCAGCTGAACGGGTCCATCGCCGCTCGGGGTGGAACGGACGAAGTCCGTGTATTCGCGCGAGGACAGGATCGTCGCCGTCAGGGTGGGGTCGGTGATGACGCCGTCAGAGGGAACCGGGTAGTCCGTGTCCCCCAGGGTGATGACGTGGTCCGCAGGATAGGCGTCCGGTGGGACGGAGAGGCGCAAAGAGTCGCGGGAGTCCTCAAGGGCGAGGAGAACCGTCTGCGTATCGACGCTGTCACCCAGGCGAACGGCGACCGACGAGGGAGTGACGGTCGGCGCGGGAATCCACAGGACGTGAGAGGCCTCGATGCGGGAGGGGACACCTCCGGCTCCGTCGTTCACGCCCATCGCCGAGGCCAGGGCCGCTCGCGTGGCGGCCGTGACCCGGTCAGATTCCGCGGGAGCCGCATACCCGAGCCGAGCAAGCTCAGCGTTCAGGGCCGCGATATCTGGTCCCGCGGCTCCGTCCACCACGTCCTGATAGAGAGGAGTGGACAGGGCTAAGGCAAGAAGGGGAAGGCCATCAATCTCGCAGGGGAGAGAACCCGACGTGACGGGAGTTCCCGTCGCCGCCTGGAGGGCCGTGATGCGCCCGGCGATGGGGGAGGTGAGTTCGTGAGGCGAGGCCGGGGGGATCGTGAGGGTGAGGGAGCGCGTATCGGTGAACTCGCGGGTGGTGACGGGGACCGTCGACGGGACGGATGGCGAACTCAGCGAGGCCGGGGTGGGCGGCGATGCGATGAGAATACCCGCGCTGACCCCACCCGCACCGGCGATGAGGGCGACGAACGCGGTGAGGGCGAGCCAACGGCGAGAAGACGCCATCTCAACTCCTGAGGGTGGTTGTGGTCATGTGCTGGGGTCTTCGAGGCATCGGTGCAAAATGTTGGGCCCCTGGGATGGGTCGATGAAAGGCAGTGCGCTGTCGAGAGGCGTTCCGCTCTCGCGAGCGCGCGCGAATTCTTGGACCGTGAACGACGGCTCAACCGCCTTATTACGGATCAAACACTGCGTGAACAGCTCGTTGAAATCCCGGTGATCCGGGTTGACTCGCATGTCGAACTCGAGCGCCTCGATGATCGGCTCACCGGCATCGATGGAACAGGCGGAGATGAATTCTTGTTGCTGTTCCTCAGATATGGAGGAGCCAACCGGCTGATCGGGGACGCTCAGCGTGCCGCCCGGGCCAAAAGACGCGCCGGTGACGCCCTTGTCTGTCAGGCAGCTCAGCACGCGCTGACGCATGTCCTGGAGTTCTGCCTCGCTGATGGAAGAGTCGGCGAGGACAGATTGAACGAATTCGTTGGACGCCCACTCATTGCGCGCCTGCTCAATGTCAGCCGCCCACGGCCCCTCCGCCGCAGGTGTGGTCTGTTGACAGCCGCATACTGTGGCGACGGCGACAACAACGGCTGCGAGCAGACCAGCGCGCGAACGGATGATGTGCGTGCCCTCCCTGTTGTGCGCTCCCATGATGTTCTCCCTTGAACAGTTGGAATCCGGGTGCCTTCTCACAGGATAGCGAGGAAGCACCTCTGTCACCTGTATGACAGGAAGGTGAGTTGGAAGTTCGGCATGCACGTGCCCCGGACGTGCTGCAGCCCCCAGTCCCGGAACCCGACGCGGCGTGCGATCCCCACCGCGGCGAGCCGACCCAGAATTGGGGGCTGCAACACGCGTTTAATTGTGTGAGGCAAAGCTCAAAGAATGGGGAGCTTTGCCTGAGAAAAGCCTGG
>NZ_ALCA01000024.1 GCF_000278725.1 Actinomyces sp. ICM47
CGAGGTCCTTTGAAGATCGCGGGGGTTGAAGTCCGCTCATCATCAAGGACCTCAACCTCTACCCGCAACCCCCGACCAACACCCACTCACCCACACTCAACTCAGAAGAGCCCGTTTATGCCACCGGATCCGCGCCGGGACCCCGGCCCAGGGCGCGTCGACCACCTCCACCACCACACGCCCGTGGCCTTGAGCAAGTCACCCCACACCCAGGGCACCCCGCCAGCTGGTTGCACGACTCAACATCGAGCACCAGAGCATCTGGGGTGCGAGCCACGCTCATCAGATGGAAGCCCTCCAAACCGACGAGCAGATCACACCGATCACAACGATCAAGCGACACGGAGCAGCAGCAGGTAGGGTGACACGCCGCCCGAGGTCCTTTGAAGATCGCGGGGGTTGAAGTCCGCTCATCATCAAGGACCTCAACCTCTACCCGCAACCCCCGACCAACACCCGGTCACCCACACTCAACTCGGAAGAGCCACATTTCTGCAGGGTTGACAAACGGAGAAAGTATGAGTATGTTTATAAACATGCCTACGAAGAATATTTACGTCTCAGAAGCGGATATGGAACTATTCGAACGAGCTGCGCAGCATGCGGAAAGTGTTTCAGCGGCTGTCATCCAAGCGCTTCAGGACTATTTGACCAACCGACATAACACTGAAAGAGGTTACGGAAGAATAGAACTAGCGCTCTGCGAAAACGGTTCGCGGAGGAAGGTGATGTTTTACGGTCGAGAGATAGTCCGTGTTGAACGCCCTGTGGATGGTGGCGTCCAAATTAATACAATTTACGAAACGGCAAAAGGGCAGCTCGCTGTTGCAACAAAAATCCGCAGGCTTTTACCTGATGAGGTTAAAGGGAGCTACCGAATCTGGGATCATCCTGAGACCTGGTCGCGAGAGTTCTGGTTAATAGGTGACAAAACGCTAGAGGTATATCCAGATATTGCACAGCTGGAGTTGGTGGATGCGTACTTGGCTGAGCAATGTAAATCCGCGCTTTCAGCAAAACCCTACGAGGTATTGGATATTTAACATGCAAGGAATTGAAAATGGCGGCCCTCTCCTTATGGTGGACTCAGTGACAAAGAGATATAACCTGGTTCTTCATAAGTGGGGGTGTAGTTGGGGTTTGAAGCCTCCTGTTTCGAGGAGGCAGCGGGTGATGTAGTTGGTGAGGTTGCGGAATCCGAGTGCGGATCCGCGTAGGTGTTCGAGGGGGTGCGTTGATGGCTTCGGTGGGGCCGTTGCTGGTGTGGGGGTGGTCGAAGTAGGCCAGGATGTCCCGGGATCGGCGTTTGAGTGTTCTTCCCAGTGTGATGAGCTCGGTTAGGCTCCTAGGCACGTCCGCGTCGCTGAGACGGTCTATTTCGGCTTGTATCAGGGCCTTACCGCGGATTTTGTTGGGATCGCGGTAGGCGTCGGGTGATGTTCTGGTAGACGCTCCAGGTGACCTCGAGTGCGACGTGCTCGTCGCTGGAAAACAGGTCGAGTATCTGGTGCTGCTGACGCGCGGTGAGTAGGCAGGATCTGGTGTGCAGCATCCTGCGGGCCTTGTAGAGGGGGTCCGTGGAGCGCCCGCGCCGGTGGTGGAGTTCTTGCCCGGTGCGCCTTCGGCACTCATCCAAGGCGTTGCCAGCCAGGTGCACGACGTGGAAGGGATCCGTGACCGTGGTCGCGCCGGGGAGTTCTTCGGCGGCAGCGCTCTTGAACCCGGTGAATCCATCCATTGCGACGATCTCGATGCGCTCGCGCCACGTGTCGGGCTGGGAGGCCAGCCAGGTTTTGAACACTTTTTTGGAGCGGCCCGGGACCATGTCCAAGAGTCGGGAGGGGCCACTGCGGTCGCGGATGGGCGTCAAGTCCAAGATGACGGTGGCATATTTGTCTCCGTAGGGTGTGTGGCGCCATACGTGTTCATCCACGCCGATGACTCGCACGCCTTCAAACCGGGTCGGGTCGTTGATCAGTGGGCGCTCTCCTTCGGCCAGGACAGCGGTGTTAGCGGCTCTTCCAGGACACGCCCAGGGCCTGGGCGATGCGCGCCACCGTCAGATGGTGGACGACCAGCCCAGTGAGCGCCCAGCGCACCGCCGCCCGTGAGAGCTTGGCGCGCGGATCGGCCGCTTGGCTCATGTCCTGGCGCCACACGTGAGCGCACTCTGGGCACCGGTAGCGGCGCACGCTCACATGCAAAATCGTGGGGCGCCACCCGTAAGGTTCGTGCGCCAAGCGCCTGACTACCGTGTCACGTGCCTCGCCCTGGCACCCGCAGCGTCGGCACCACCGGTCCTCACCAACGATGCGGCATGCCAACACTGCGTGGTCTGGCCACATGCGCTGGCCGGTCACTTCCAGGCCCAGGTCATCCAGGTGCGTGAACGTGCTCAGGTCGGGGCGATCAAAGGTAGTATTGGGCATGTCGAGGTCTTTCGGATGGACGGTGTAGGAATCTCCATCATCGAAAGACCTCGACCCCTACACAACCACGACACGCCCAACTCCACCCACCACACCTACACCCTCAAATGCGAAGAGCCGCTTTGCCGTCACTTGGAAACCTATCCGTTGGAAGTGCACATATCCTCACATACGGTTTACCAAGCATAGTATAACTATGCACGTTTCACCGACCTCAGTAAAAACCCTGAACTTATCGCAGCCAACAGAATCCCGGTAGAAAATATATAGCCAAAGGTGGCACCTTTTGAAACCCAAGTCGTGGGAACGACAGCAAACAAAACAGGTGAGTTTGCAAAATCACCAGTGCTAATCGGAAGACCTGCCACCACAAAAAAGATGATAACAATCCATGAAACTAATGAAGTAGTCCAAAGCCGAAGCGCAAAACAGGCCAGAGTTAGCACAACCGAAGAAAAAACAAGTACTAAAGCAGTATGACTCGACAGTGACTCATTAACAAGCTTGCCAATGATAGAGACATAAAGCAGACTCAAACAAAGGTTAACTACTTGTGCGAGAAGCAACGATTTAGCAATGAATCGGAGCAGAACTTTATCGTGAATGCTAAACGATATATACGAGGCAGGGACCTTAGCATGCGACAAAGCTAGACCTGCCGTGGCAATTGGGAGCGTGATGAGTAACGCGGATTGCGCTACGGCAATGATATTTCCATAACGGAGAAACAGCAGCGGAAGAACTAGTGCACCGATATAAGCGATCGTGACCCAACGAATGATTGCGATTCGCTCGATAGAACACAAAAACTTCATTTTCTTACTGCTCCTTTACTTCGAAACCTAGCCACAAGAACATAGATAATAATTAGGATTGCTATCGGGATAAGCTCAGAGAAACCGAAATTTGATTGCTCCTGGATATCTACGAACGAGTTTGTGGTACCATTGAGATTCAGCCCTACCAAGTGGACGGCGTTTGATATGTATGGGGTAGCATTGTCAGCTAGGTTACGGGGTAGCACTATCCAGAAGTACAGAAGAACACCTGAAATTACCGCGGCAGCCGGAGGTCTTGAAAGACTTTCTAATGTTGAGTAGATCAGAGCAATTAGTATACTTTGGAAGGTAAGAAAGCAAAGCAGGGTCGCTAGCCCTGAGTGCATCTTCGAACCAGACAAAACCATTGTTAGATCGAATAACAGCACACTAAGCAGGTTCACAAGAATTATTAAAAGCGTTCGACAGATAGTGCGCAGGACGCTAGGTAACCAAGCAATGTATACCTGCCGAGGCAAACCCCCATAGTGGACCTCGGAAACCCTAGCATCAAGTATAAAGAGTAATGCGAGGGAAATCAGTGGCTGCGTTCCAGTAAAGAAGAAGCTGTATCCCCCTATTATTGGAGTTCCGCTTGCCTCACTTGAAATCCATGCGCCGAGGAATAGCGACGCCATTGAGCCCAAGATAGCCGCGAGAATATACCAGATATTCCAATAGTAAGTAAGCAAAGCACGGATAGCTGAAGTGATTGGCATGGCCCTACCTCCGGTGATATAGGTCCGCGAGATTCACGCCGTTGAGGTCGGGGATATGCAAAGCGTTGCCGTTACGAACTACGATACACTCATCCGGGACGCCTTGAATCTCATGGAGGAGGTGCGTTGATATTACAACGCAGTTCCCTTCGTCCCGATAACGACGAAGCGTCGCAGACAAGGAGACCATGCCATCTGGATCCAAACCATTCTGTGGCTCATCAAGGAACAAAAACTTTGGTCTAGACAATAAAGCAAGACAAAGCTCCAGCCGTTCCTTCATGCCGGTCGAGTAGTCCTTGGCTTTCCGCCGGTGGGCAGCGCGGACTATGCCCACACTATCCAAGGCCGACTCAGGATCAACATCCAGACCCCAGAATGCCGCGACGACCTGTACATTTTGTTTACCACTCAGATACGGAAAGTAGCTTGGATGGTCGATTGCAGCTGACATTTCGCTAATGTCTGTCTGATCGTATCTAATGTGGCCACTTACTGGTTTTATCCGACCGAGGAGCGTTTTCATTAAGGTGGTTTTACCTGCTCCATTTGGTCCAAGGAGGCAGATTATCCTGCCAGTATTTAGCTGCAAGTTAATGCCGCTCACTACTGGGGAATTCTTGTACCCAACCGACAAATCAGTTACCGATATAGCTGGCATGGCCTACCTTTCAAAGAAAACGGCCCTGGAGGTAAGGCCTAGGACGCCTTACCTCCAGGGCCGACTGGTGTGACAAAGCTACTAACTGCGTGAAGCCAACAGAGATGCTGCAGACGTTAGTACACTGGGTAGTGAAGCGTGCAATGCCGCCGGTCGGGCGCCCAGGGGTGCACAGGAACTTCGAGGCGATTTGAGGACAAACGGCTTCCTCAACCTCTTCAACACGGGTGTCAAGGTCAAAGGGGACCATGACTTGTCCAATCTCTCAGAATCTGAACATATTCGGGTAACAGAAAGTTACCTGCGTCACTATGGTACAATAAGGCTAAGCCGAATGCAAGGTTCGGCAGGGGCAACTTTTAGAATGTTCAGATCCGACTATGATTTAGCCTAATTGCGCTCCTTCGAGATTGAGGTAAGCCTACCTATTTGGATAACCAGGTAATTGTAAGATACAAAATATAGCTAATGTAAACCATGGTCCAGCAAGGGTGAAGTACCACCTCAGTACACGCGTGGTCCAAATCCAACATGTCCCGGTTTTTCAAACTCGGTCTCCGGGCCTTCCTTGGGACCTTGCCGTTTCCTGGTTGATCTGTAGGAGCACGAGGCCGTACTTTTTGACGCGGAGCTGAACCCTTTGACGCAAGGCCACATTTTTGACGCTTTCTGCCTCGACGCACCGAGCGAACCCCTGAGTCACCCCTCCGAGGCTCCGATCAGCCGCCGTCAGGGACTCCTCCACGGCACCACACACCCGGCTTTAACACCCCAAAACCGCCACAGAACAGTAAAAACGCCACCCTGGATAGTTCCTGGCCGTGCCGGAAACCTTTGTATCCAGAGTGACGTTTTTTTGGAGCGGATGACGGGAATCGAACCCGCGTGATCTGCTTGGAAGGCAGAGGCTCTACCATTGAGCTACATCCGCGTACCCCCGAGGGGGACACGGAAGATCCTAGCGTCAAACGTCCACGTGCGCGACATTTAGCATCCACTCCCGTATGATGGTGCATCGGACACGAGTCCTTCGGGGTGTAGCGCAGCTTGGTAGCGCATCTGCTTTGGGAGCAGAGGGTCGCAGGTTCAAATCCTGTCACCCCGACCATCAGCGGCAGCACTGTCGCTCAAAACGTCAGCAGGGGAGAGGCCATGCCGTCCTATCGCACCATCATGACGGTCACCACCCTCGCACCCGGCCGGGCCCCCGAAGAAGTTGAGCAGGCGGCGCGTGCCGTCACCCGACTCGAATCCTGGGACATTGCCATCGCCGCAGGTCAGCCTCGTGTGACAGCGCGCTTCACCGCCGTCGACGACTCCGAGGCCCGGGCTACTCACGCTGCTATCGTCGGCGGCGTGCGTCAGGTCGCCGACGTGCCTCGCGCGCGTCTGGCCGCCGTCGTGCGTGGCCGTTCCCACTACCTGACAACCTGAGGACACGCGACCCGACGCCTCTGCTCCGGCCTCGTCACCCAGGCGCACGAGACGTCACGCGTGTGTAATTGCGCACGAGATCAGGCCGTGATCGGGTCCATACGCCCGATTTGGCACGGCGAAGAGAGACATCGCCGGGGCCGTGGCGTACACTGAGCGAGTTGTCATGCGCCCGAAGTGGGCGTTCCCCTATTCGTAGACTACGGAGCGTACGCACGTGAAGAGCACCGTCGAAACCCTCGAGCCCACTAAGGTTCGTCTGACCGTTGAGGTTCCCTTTGAGGAACTCAAGTCCGAAATGGACAAGGCGTACAAGGAGATCGCCGGACAGGTCAACATCCCCGGCTTCCGTAAGGGCCACGTGCCTCCGCGCATCATCGACCAGCGTTTCGGCCGCGCCGCCGTCATCGAGCAGGTCGTCAACCAGGTCCTGCCCGGCCACTACTCCGACGCCGTCAACGAGAACGACCTGCGCCCCATGGCTCAGCCGACCGTCGACGTCACCGAGATCCCGAACGTGACCGGCCCCCAGGGCGGCCAGCTGGTCTTCACCGCCGAGGTTGACGTGGTCCCCGCCTTCGAGCTGCCCGAGATCGACGAGTCCATCGTCGTCGAGGTTGCCCCCACCGAGGTCACCGACGAGGACGTGGAGAAGGAACTCGAAGACCTGCGTGGCCGCTTCGCCACCCTCAAGACCATCAACCGCAAGGCCAAGACTGGCGACTTCGCCACCATCGACCTGGTTGCCACCATCAACGGCGAGCAGGTTGACTCCGCCTCTGACGTCTCCTACGAGATCGGCTCTGGCACCATGCTCGACGGCCAGGACACCGCCCTGCGCGGCACCAAGGCCGGCGACGAGGTCACCTTCACATCCACGCTCAAGGGCGGCGACCACGAGGGTGAAGAGGCTGAAGTCACTATCACGGTCAAGGCTATGAAAGCGCGCGAGCTGCCCAAGGCTGACGACGACTTCGCTCAGATGGTCTCCGAGTTCGACACCATCGACGAACTCAAGGAAGACCTCAAGAAGCAGGCCGCCGAGTCCAAGGAGTCCCAGCAGGCCCTCGCCGCGCGCGATGCCCTGATCGACGTTCTCCTCGGCAAGGTTGAGATCGTTCTGCCCGAGTCCGCGGTCGACCACCAGGTTGAGCACCGCGTCGGCGAGGACGCCAAGCCCAAGGAGAAGAAGGAAGCCCGCGAGGCTGTCGAGAAGGAGATTCGCACCGAGCTGCTCTCCGAGGCCCTGGCCAAGAAGTTCGACGTCCAGGTCTCACAGCAGGAACTCATCGACTACGCGATCCAGATGTCGCAGAACTTCGGCATTGACATCAACCAGCTGTTCTCTTCCCCCCAGCAGATGTCGAACGTTGTCGCTGACCTTGGCCGCTCGAAGGCTCTTATCGAGGCCCTCAAGGTCGTCACCGTCAAGGACACCAACGGCGCTGACGTTGATCTGTCCAAGTTCTTCGGCACCGATCCCGCTACCGAAGAGGGCGCGGAGATCATCACCGAGGTCGCCGACGAGCAGGAGTGAGTGCGGGCGCGAGACTTTTGCGCTGCGAATCACCCCGATCTGATCTCGAGGGGCGAGGCCTGGGCCTCGCCCCTCGAACGCATGTGCCGACAGCGAAACGGCGGCCCGGCGCGCGCGCTGCGGGCCGCGCACCGGGTACGGTTGACACCAATGGGGCCACCTGGGCCCGCGAACAGACGAGGAGGTACGCGTGAGCGTGCACAATACCGGGGCTGCTGGCGATGGCTCGCAGCTGGGACTGGGCGACTCGGTCTACCAGCGCCTGCTCAAGGAGCGCATCATTTGGCTGGGCGGCGAGGTCCGCGATGAGAACGCGAACGCGATCTGCGCGCAGCTGCTGCTGCTCGCGGCCGAGGATCCAGACCGCGACATCTACCTGTACATCAACTCGCCCGGCGGTTCGGTGACAGCCGGCATGGCCATCTACGACACGATGCAGTACATCAAGCCGGACGTCGTCACGGTCGGCATGGGTCTGGCCGCGTCGATGGGTCAGTTCCTGCTGACCGCGGGCGCTCCTGGGAAGCGTTACATCACGCCTCACACGCGCGTGCTGCTGCACCAGCCCTTGGGTGGCGCTGGCGGCTCGGCGACGGAGATTCGCATTAATGCGGACCTGATCCTGGGCATGAAGAAGGAACTCGCAGCGATCACCGCGTCTCGCACGGGCAAGACTGTCGAGCAGGTGGAGGCCGATGGTGATCGCGACCACTGGTTCACCGCGCAGGAGGCCCTCGAGTACGGCTTCGTTGATCGCGTGATCGACAGCCCGCAGGAGATCGGAACGCGAGGAGAGAACTGATGAGCACTCAGCCCTACTTTGAGGCGGTTGCCCGCCAGATGCCGCAGGCCCGCTACGTGCTGCCCGACTTCGAGGAGCGCACGGCCTACGGTTTCCGCCGTCAGAATCCCTACACGAAGCTGTTCGAGGATCGCATCGTGTTCCTGGGAGTGCAGGTGGATGATGCCAGCGCCGATGACGTGATGGCGCAGCTGCTGGTCCTGGAGTCCCAGGATCCGGATTCGCTGATCACCATGTACATCAACTCGCCCGGTGGCTCCTTCACGGCGCTGACGGCGATCTACGACACGATGCAGTACATCAAGCCGCAGGTGCAGACGGTGTGCCTCGGACAGGCCGCCTCCGCAGCTGCTGTGCTGCTGGCCGCTGGTTCGCCCGGAAAGCGTCTGGCGCTGCCTAACGCTCGTATCCTCATTCACCAGCCGGCGATGGAGGGTATGCAGGGGCAGGCCTCGGACATCCAGATCGTCGCTGACGAGATCGACCGTATGCGCGCGTGGCTCGAGGACACCATCTCGTATCACTCGGGTAAGTCGGTGGAGCAGGTGCGCCGCGACATCGAGCGCGACAAGATCCTCACTGCCCCGCAGGCGGCCGAGTATGGTCTGATCGATCAGGTGCTTGAGTCTCGTAAGGCTCTCTGACGCTGTCGTCATTGACGAGGCCGTGGCTTCCCCGTGCGTTTTCGCGTGGCGGGTGCCACGGCCTCGTTGTTGAAACAAGGGCATGGTGTCCGACCAATGTTGCGGGAAAGCCCCTTATTGAGCGCGTTGAAAGTCTGCTGTGATGCGTGTTACGATCTGACGTGTTGTGATAAGTGAACATTTCGTAACAATGTGCGCGCCGCGATGGATTTTTCCCCCTTGTGCACTAGGTTATTTTGTAGTAAGTGCGAATACATATTCGACCGAACGGAAAACGTTCAATTTTGAGGAGGTCTCGTGGCTCGTCTGACTGATGGCGCGGAACTGCTCAAGTGCTCTTTCTGCGGGAAGAGTCAGAAGCAGGTGCGTAAGCTCATCGGTGGCTCCGGCGCATACATCTGTGACGAATGCATCGAGCTGTGTAACGAGATTATTGAGGAAGAGTTGGGCGCGCAGCAAGCGTTGACGGCTGCTGCCCCCCTTCCCAAGCCTCGCGAGATTAATGAATTCCTGAATACTTGGGTCATTGGTCAGGATCGCGCGAAGCGTGCCCTTTCGGTCGCGGTGTATAACCACTACAAGCGCGTGCGTTCGCGTGAGGCCGGCAATGCCGAGGATATGCTGGGCACGAAGTCCAACATTCTGCTGCTAGGTCCCACGGGCACGGGTAAGACCCACCTGGCGCGCTGCCTGGCCCGCCTGCTTGACGTGCCTTTCGCCATCGTTGACGCCACCGCCCTGACTGAGGCTGGCTACGTCGGCGAGGACGTGGAAAACATTCTCCTGCGCCTCATTCAGGAGGCCGATGGTGACATCAAGAAGGCCGAGAAGGGCATCATCTACGTCGACGAGATCGACAAGATTGGCCGCAAGGCCGAGAACGCCTCTATCACCCGCGACGTGTCGGGCGAAGGCGTGCAGCAAGCCCTCCTGAAGATCATCGAAGGCACGGTCGCCTCCGTGCCTCCCACGGGCGGGCGCAAGCACCCCCACCAGCAGTTCCTTGAGATCGACACCTCCGGCATCCTCTTTATCGCCGCCGGTGCCTTCGCTGGCATCGAAGACATCGTGAAGGCCCGCCTGGGCCGCCGTTCCACAGGCTTCGGGTCCGAACTGAAGAGCACCTCGGAGATGGGTGACCTCTACGAGGCCGTGAGCGCCGAGGACCTGCACAAGTTCGGCATGATCCCCGAGTTCATTGGCCGACTTCCCATCCTGACCTCCACGAAGGAGCTGACGGAGGAAGACCTGGTCCGCGTCCTGACTGAACCGTCGAATTCGCTCGTGCGCCAGTACCAGCACTTGTTTGAGCTGGACGGTATGGAACTGGAGTTTACCCACGACGCGCTCCTGGCTATCGCCACTCTGGCGAACGAACGCAAGACCGGCGCGCGCGGCCTGTCCTCCATCATGGAACAGACCCTCTCCGATCTCATGTTCGACCTGCCCAGCCGCGACGATGTCGCCCGCGTGCTCGTCACGCGCGACCTGGTCGAAGGCTATGGCGAGGCCGAACTTTATCCTGAACGCTCCTCGGAAGGTAAGCGCAGCGCCTGAGTCCTCCCGCTAGACTTCTGATCAGTCGAGACGTAACGGGAGGATTCCATGCAGAATCAAGACGAAGCCCGGGTTGCCGGTTCCGCTGACCGGGGTGTGAGTGGTGTACCCGCCGAGCTGGCCGAGGCTCGCGCCACCATCGACAACATTGACGCCGCGCTCGTGCACATTCTCGCCGAGCGTTTCCGCTGCACGCAGCGCGTCGGGCACATCAAGGCGCGCCTGGATCTGCCTCCCGCAGACCCAGCTCGCGAGGCCCGCCAGGTCGAGCGCCTGCGCACGCTGGCCGCCTCCTCCGGTCTCGACCCCGACTTTGCTGAGAAGTTCCTGGGCTTCATGGTGCGTGAGGTCATCCGTCACCACGAGGACATCAAAGCCGAATACGACGAGTCCTCCTGCCTCTAAGCGCGGCGCGCGGGCCGAGTGATGAAGGAAGACTCAGCCACGGCCTCGTCCATCGACACACCCCCGGGTAGAGCGGCGTTCATCCGCGTTCGCACGTCCCGCGTCGGTTAGACTGTCACGAGTTGGCTAGAGGGTGTTTGGGGGATAGGGCCGATGGTTAATCTTGGCGATATCGCGAAGGCGACGGGCTTTTCGAAGGCGACCGTGTCTCGTGTCTTATCTGGTGACCCCAGCTTCACCGCGAAAGAGTCGACCCGCCACCGCGTGATCCAGGTTGCCAACGAACTCGGCTACGCGCTGCGCACCTCTCGTTCCGGCATCCCCCAGACGATTGCGGTGTTGGAAAACTTCGATTCTTCGCCCGGCCCGCGTGATTCCTATTTTTCCGATGTGCGCGAGGCGCTGAGCGAGCGCGCTATCGAGAACATGATGAGCCTGTCGTTCTTCCCCGACGTGCGCTCACTGATCGACGCGAGCGAGGAGTATTCCGGTTTCGTCTCGCTGGGTCCCGCGCCCCTGACGCGCGAAGACCTGACCGCGCTGCATGAGGCGCTGCCCCACGGCGTGTTCATCGACATCAACCCCGCGCCCACCCTCTTCCATTCCGTGCGCCCCGACCTGCAGCAGACCGTCATTGAAGCGATCTATGCGCTGCGCGAGCAGGGGCGGACTCGCATCGGTTTCATTGGCGGGGACGGACACATGATGGGATCTCACCTGTTTTGCCAGGACCCGCGAACCATCGCGTTCGACGAGTGGGCACGCCTGCTGAACATGCCGGTTGAGGGCCTGGTGTTCGCAACCGGTCCTTTCACTGTGGACAACGGGCGTCGGCAGACCGAGGCGCTGCTCGATGCGTGCGGCCAGAAGGTGCCTGATGCGCTCCTGGTTGCCGCAGACTCGCTCGCGGTCGGCGTCCTCCAGGCACTGTTTGCGCGCGGGATCCGCGTGCCCGATCAGGTGGCGGTCGTCTCTATCGACAACCTGGAGGTCTGCGAGTACACGGCACCGCCGCTCAGCTCCTACGCGATCGAACCACCCGAGCTGGCGGAGACGACTCTGATGCTGCTGTCCGACTCGATTGTGGGTCGCTTCAAACACAAGCATCATATATTGCTGTCGACCCGCCTGGTCGCGCGCCAGAGTTTCGTGCCCGCCGAGGAGACGTCAGAGTCTTAACAGCGGCGCGGACACAGGTGAGCGGCGGGGGATTGGCACATACCCCCGCCGCCCGCGTGCGTCAGATGAGGGACAGCGTCACGTCGAGCACCTGTGTGCCGCTCGCGTCGACGTGGAACTCATCGTGGACCGGCGATCCCCAGGAGTCGTCGCCGCCGACCCCCATCTGTGCGGTGAGGAGGCGCAGGTAGGTCGCCGCGCGCTCCTCGGGTGCGGGTAGCTCCCACCAGTGGGTGGCCTGCTCGATCTGCGCCGAGGAATAGGGCAGGAGCGAGACGCCCAGCTCGCCGCAGGCATCGATGCGCAGGCCGTGGCCCTCGGCGTCAGTCACCTCGCACCAGCGCGTACCCGGGTGGTAGCCGCACTCCTGTGGCACCGCGTAGGGCGCGATGCCCTCCGCCGCGCTGGCCTCCCACACGCCCAGCGTTGCACCGTCCAGTCGATCCGCGTACGCCTCAACGGGGCCGAGGCCGTAGAAGCGCAGGTGGTCAATCGAAGCTGGGAGCGCCCACTCCACGCCGAAGCATGGCATGGTCGGTAGGCCTGTCGCGCCCGGGTAGGTCGCGGTCAGGCGGATCGTGCCGTCGACGCGCAGCTCGTAGCGGACCGGAACGATCACCTCGTCCAGACCAGCGAGCTTGTACTCGTAGGTCACGACAACGCTGCCAGGTCCCTCCTCCACACGCGTGCCCACGCAGCGCGCGTAGGCACCAGCCGTCGTCCAGCACGCGCGATCAAAGCCGTGACCGCAGCCGCGGTCGTTGTCCGTGAGCGGACGGAATGTGGTCAGGCGCGGTGGGCGTGCCACCATGGCCGTCTCCCCGCGCTTCCACTGGACGATGCCGCCCGCCGTGCGAGACAGCAACGCCTCGTTGTCACCCTCGCGCATGCCGATGTTCCAGCGGCCCACCGTAAATGAGACCCCGCCCGCAGGCGCGGTGTCGGCCACCTCGGGACGCGAGTGGATCGTTTGCCCGACGGACACGACGTGTCCGGCCTCGCACCATGGTGTGTCGGAGGCCAGGACGAGCGCGGCCTCCAGGACGATCTCGTGCTGTGTGTCGGCCAGGAGGTCGCTCGGCCAACCCACGGCCACGGCGCTCTCCTCGCCAGGGGCAGCCACGGCCTCATACATCTCCTCCCACGCGACCTCGCCGTCGGCGAGCACGCGAGCGCGGATACGCAGATCCGACAAAGCAGCGGGCAGAGCCACCGCATTGACTCGGATTTCCTTGGCGCTCGGGGTGAACATCACCGGAGCGTAGAGCGCCTTGACGGCCTGCGCCTGGGGCTTCGGGGTGCGATCGACGAAGAGAATGCCGTCGCAGGAAAACTCCCAATCGCAGGGGCGATCCTCAAAATCACCGCCGTACGCCAGGAACTCACCGCCCGAGCCGGCCGTCGCCTCGTGGTAGAGCGCCTGATCAACCAGATCCCAGATGAAACCGCCTCCGTAGGCGGGGTAACGCTCCAAGGCCGTGTAGAGCTGCAGGCCGCCCACCGAGTTACCCATCGAGTGCATGTACTCGCACGACAGGTAGGGCTTCGTCGGGTTATCCCGCAGGTACTCCTCAATCGCGTCGGGTAGGGCATACATGCGCGACTCAATATCCGAGGCGTCGTCGAACTCACGGTCCCAGGTCACCCCCTCGTAGTGGACCGGACGCGCCGGATCAAGTTCGTGCGAGCGGTGGTACATCGAGCGGAAGACCTCGCCGCCGAACGACTCATTGCCCAGCGACCAAATGAGCACGGACGGGTGGTTATAGTCCTGGCGAACCATCGACTCTAGGCGGTCCACACACGCGCCCTCCCACTCCATCTTCGAACCCGGAATCGCGGTGGCGGGGGTGGGGATGTCACCGGGCGTGCACCACGAGCCGTGCGTCTCCAGGTTTGCCTCGTCGATGACGTAGAGACCGTACTCGTCGCACAGGTCCAGGAAACGGGTGTCGTTGGGGTAGTGGCTGGTACGAATCGCGTTGATGTTGAGCTGCTTGCACAGCTTAATGTCCGTGATCATGTCCTCCATTGACATCGTGCGGCCCGTGCGTGCGTTGAACTCATGGCGGTTTGAGCCGCGGAAGATCAGGCGCTGGCCGTTGAGCGTGAAGACCGAGTCGACGATCTCGAAACGCCGGAAGCCCACCCGCTGGGTTACCCGCTCCACGCCGCCGTCCCCGTCCCCGAGGGTCAGCGTCAACGTGTAGAGCGACGGGGACTCCGCACTCCACGGTTGCACGTCCGCTAGCTTCGCATCTAGGTCGAGGTGCTGGGCGCTCGCGGGTCCGTCGTGGTGCCAGACGACCTGTCCGTCTGGGGCGCTCAGCTCTGCGGTGATCGTCGTGTTTTCGAGGGCACCCTCGATGTGCGCAGCGACGGTGAACGTACCCTCTCCGGTTGCCGCGTCGTAGTCTGCACGCGCCGCGAGGTTCTCCACATGGGTCGCGGGCAACGCCACCAGGGACACCGAGCGGAACAGGCCGTGGAAGCGCCACGAGTCCTGGTCCTCCAGCCATGAGGCGCTGGAGTACTCGTAGCACACGACGACGATGTCGTGCGTCTCTGTCTCGCCCGACAGCGCTTCCGTGATGTCGAATTCGCTGGCCGTGTAGCCGTCCTCGCAGTAGCCGATGAACGTGCCGTCCACCCAGATGTAGAGGGCCGTCGCGAAGCCGTCGAAGCGCACTCGCACGCTGCCGCGCGCATCCAGGGTCTGTGCCACGGCCTCGTCCAGGTTGAAGGAACGGCGGTAGACAGCGACGCGGCAGTCACTGGGGGCGGCCGGGGCCTGCGGATCCTCGTGTCCGTCCCATGGCATCTGGATGTTGACGTATGCCGGTGGCCATAGTCCCTGCGTCTCGAGGGTGGAGGGGACGGGGATGGAATGGACGTCGCCCTGATCGAATGCGTCGGTAGGAGAGCCGAGGGACACGCGGGTGCCCGAGGTGAGTGCGACCTCCCAGGTGCCGTCGAGGCTCTGGCTGGGTGCCGTGGAGCGGTGCGTGGAGCGGGCGCTCAGTCGATTGACAGCGAAGGCCTGCGGATCATGGAGCCAGGCTGGGTTGGGCGTGTTGATAAGAGCGGTGTGGGACACAGTGACCTCCGAACGTGCGACATTGCGGTGGAGCGAACTTGCTCTGCCATCAGAGTAGCCCCTTTTTGTCATACGCGCAATAACGTAACCATGCGTGAGCTAATAATCGAAAAATCCCTTGCGCATCAACGGTAAATCCGTTAACTTACAAGTGTCCACACAAGAGTTGCTTCGAAGGAGAGGGACCATGTCGCACGAACGAGGTGCACACAAGAGCTGGGTATCACGCATCTGCTATGCGATCGGCAATCTGGGACAGGCGGCGTACTACAACGCGCTGTCGACATTCTTTGTCACGTACTACGCGGCGCAGACCCTGTTCCGCGACTACGAGGACTCCGAGGCTAAGGCGATGATCGCTATCATCACGGCTCTCGTCTTCATCATCCGCATCGCTGAGATCTTTATCGACCCGCTCCTGGGGAACCTGGTCGACAACACAACCTCACGCTGGGGTCGCTTCAAGCCCTGGCAGGTGATCGGCGGTGTCGGCTCATCGATCCTGCTCTTCGCGATCTTCACCGGACTCTTTGGCCTGGTCAACGTCAACAAGGGTGTTTTCATCGTCGTCTTCATCATCGTTTTCGTGGTGCTCGACGTCCTTTACTCGCTGCGCGACATCTCCTACTGGGGCATGATTCCCGCCCTGTCCTCCTCCTCGGAGGAGCGAAGCGTCTATACCGCCTTGGGTACCTTCACCGGTTCGATCGGCTACAACGGCGTCACCGCCATCGTCGTCCCCGTGGTCGCCTTCTTCGGCGGCCTCGCCGGAGCTGGCTCTGAGAGCCAGGAGGGCTGGAGCGGATTTGGTGCGGTCATCGCGCTCCTCGGCATCGTCACCTGCCTGGCCGTCGCCTTCGGCACCCGTGAGGAAGAAAGCGTTCTGCGCGATCCGGGCGACAAGTCCAACCCCCTGCAGGCCTTCCAGGCCATCGGACGCAACGATCAGCTCCTGTGGGTCTCCCTGTCCTACGTCCTCTACTCGATCGCGAACGTTGCGACCACGGGCTTCATGATCTACCTCTTCAAGTTCGTGCTGCGCCTGCCCGACATCTACTCTGTCGTCGGCATCATCGCCTTCGTCATCGGCCTGGTTGTGACGCCCCTGTACCCGGCGATCAACCGCCGCGTGCCGCGCCGCTACCTCTACCTCGGCGGTATGGCGCTCATGGTCATCGCCTACGTCCTGTTCATCCTCTTCTCCACGAACCTCACGGTCGTCTTCATCGCGCTGGTGCTCTTCTACCTGCCCGCTACCTGCATCCAGATGACCGCGATCCTTACGATCACGGACTCGGTTGAGTACGGACAGCTCAAGACCGGCAAGCGCAATGAAGCCGTTACCCTCTCGGTGCGACCCATGCTGGACAAGATCGCCGGTGCCTTGTCGAACTCCATCGTCGGATTCGTCGCCATCGCGGCCGCCATGACTAACGACGTCAACCCCGACCTGCTGACGACCGCCAACATCGAGACCTTTAAGACTGCGGCGTTCTACGTACCCCTCGGCGTCATCGTCCTGGCGTTCTTCGTCTTCGCGCGCAAGGTCACCCTGAGCGAGAAGAAGCACGGCGAAATCGTCGCCACCCTCAAGGCGAATATGGCTCACGCAGAGGTCGTGGAGGACTGAGTCAAAGACTCCTGACGGATAGATCGTCGGGTGAGGAGTGGGGCGGGGGACGCGCAGGCGTTCCCCGCCCCACTATGTGTCAAGGGACGACGAGGCCTGGGCGGGGTTCACGCTCACCCCGGTCCGAGCGGGGCGCGGGGCTGTGGCCAGGCGAAAACGGCCTCGTTTTTGGACTCTTAGGGTTGTCTGATGAAATTCTGCGCGCGCTCTCTGATAGTTTTCAGGTAGCTTCCAGATAAGTGGACTGTAATCATCCTTGGAAGTGAGACCCACACCCTAAAATTCTTCAAGGAGTTTCAATGAAGACTCGCCCGCAGACGCGCGCCCTTGCAGTTATCGCTCTCACCCTGGCGGCGGCGCTGAGCGCGTGTGGAACGACCGATTCGCCCGCCTCGCCCAGTACCAAGTCACCGAGCGCGGGTTCGAACGCGGCCAGCAACGACCCCAACCTGGTCTTCGCCCAGTGCATGCGTGAGAAGGGCTTCGACGTGCCCGACACGGGATTGACCCCCGACCAGCTCAACGACACCTCCGACGCCTTCAACAACGCCCTCAACGAGTGCATGATGAAGGTGTCGAACCTGACGGGCGAAGGCAATATCGCCAACGACCCGGCCGTTCGCGAGGCCATGGTGAAGGGAGCCGAATGCCTGCGCGGCCTCGGCTACGACGTGAAGGACCCCCAGCCCGGCGAGGGCCTGAACCTGCCGGATATCCCCGAGGACGCCCTGAACAAGTGCTTCGCGCAGGCCGGGGGTGCCAAGTGAACCGACCACGATCCGCGCGTGCCGTGGCTGCCGCGGCACTCCTCGCGGTCGGCGCGCTGACGATGTCCGCCTGCCAGGGATCGAGTGCGACTTCCGACGCGCCGCAGTCTTTCGATGGGGCGACTGCGACGGTTGAGCGCGGCGACCTGGTGGGGGAGACGACCGTGCAGGGCAACCTGCGCTACGCGGACTCCTACGTGCAAAAGAGCGCCTTTAACGGCGTCATCACCGCGCTGCCCACGCCCGGCACGACGCTGGGACAAGGCGACCACGTCTACACGGTGGCCGGCACGAACGCCTACCTGCTCCACGGCGCGATTCCCGCCTGGCGAGCCTTCGAAGAGGGCATGAGCGACGGCCAGGACATCGTCCAGCTGGAGACCGCCCTGTCCGCTCTGGGCTACTTCGAGCAGACTCCTAACGGGCATTTCGACTGGAACACTATCGTCGCGATCAAGAAGTGGCAGAAGGCCCTGAGCCTGCCCCAGGACGGGACCCTGCCTCTCGGCTCCGTGCTCTTCGCCCCCGAGGACCTGCGCGTCGGCGCGCTAAAGGCCCGCGTGGGCGACACCGCGACGACGGAGACGGAACTGTTCACGGCCTCGTCCTCGCGCCAGATCGTCTCCGCAAACCTCAAGCTCTCCGACCAGGCCCTGGGCGTCGTCGGGAACTCCGTGACGATCCGACTGCCCGGCTCGGCCAAGTCGACGACCGGCACGATCAGCGCGGTTGAGCCGCCGACCGACAAGCCCGGCGACACCTCGTCAAGCAACAAGGAAGCGTCGAAGGAACGCATCGTCCCGGTCACCATCACCCCGGATGATCCGTCGGCTCTCGAAGGCCTGCAGGAAGCCTCCGTGTCTCTCGGCTTCACCTCCGAGTCGCGTAGCGGCGTCCTCTCCGTGCCCCTGGGTGCCCTCGTGGCCCTCAGCGCCGACCAGTTCGGCGTCGAGGTCGTCGACGAGGCCGGCTCCATTACTCGGGTTCCCGTCACCGTCGGCCTGTTCGCGGGCGACCGCGTCGAAGTGAGCGGCGACGGAATCGCCGAAGGCCAGCGCGTGGTGGTGCCCAACCGATGAGCCACATCCTGCAACTGACCGACGTGCACCGGTCCTTCGGCAGCCCGCCCGTGCACGCCTGCAACGGAGTATCCCTGAGCGTCGACGAGGGCGAATTCGTCGCCATTGTCGGCCCCTCGGGTTCCGGTAAATCAACTCTGCTCAACCTCATTGGAACGCTGGACCGGCCCACCTCGGGCAGCGTCTGCATCAATGGGACGGACGTGTCCTCCCTGCGTGACACGGAGCTGTCGGGAGTGCGCTCCTCGTTGATCGGCTTCGTGTTCCAGCAGTTCCACCTCACGGCCGGCGTGTCGGCGTTGGACAACGTGGCCGACGGCCTGCTCTACCGGGGCGTACCTCGGGCGAAGCGCCGCGAGGCCGCGCGTGAGGCCCTGACCCGAGTGGGCCTCGGGCATCGCATCGACCACAAGCCCCACCAGATGTCGGGCGGCGAGCGCCAACGGGTCGCCATCGCCCGAGCCATCATCGGCCACCCGGCCCTGCTGCTCGCGGACGAACCCACCGGCAACCTGGATTCGCGCTCGGGCGCGTCCATCGTCGCGCTCCTGCGCGAGCTCAACGAGGCCGGCACCACGATCATCGTGATCACCCACGACAACGATCTGGCGGCGTCGCTGCCGCGCCAGATCGCCATTCGTGATGGTGAAATCGTGTCCGATTCGGGACGCCCGGGAGACGGGGGAGGTAGCCATGACGAGTAGGAAGCACGCGCGCGCCTATCGGTCGAGTCTGCGCGCCTCCGACGTCGCCCGCCTGGGCCTGACCGGGCTGCGCGCCCGGCCCATGCGCGCCGTGTTGTCGGCGCTCGGTATCGCCATCGGTATCGCCGCGATGGTCGGCGTCGTCGGGGTCTCAGCCTCCTCGCAGGCCCGCCTACAAGAACAGCTGCGCGCGCTCGGCACGAACATGCTGACGGCGCGCAGCGGCGCGGACCTGAGCGGCGCGGACCTGATCCTGCCTGAAGATTCCGTGGGGCGCACCCGCATGATTCCCGGCGTCACGTCGGCGGCCTCCACCTCCACGCTCTCCGGCGTGTCCGTGTACCGCTCGCGCCTGTCCGACCCGAACGCGACCGGCGGCATCATCACGATGGCGGCCGACACGAACCTCCTCGACGTCGTCTCCGGACAGATGAAGCGTGGTGCCTGGCTCAACGAGGCGACCGCGAAGTACCCGGGCGTCGTGCTGGGGTCGAAGGCCGCGCAGCTCCTCGGCGTCGTCGAGCCGGGCACCCAGGTGTGGCTGGGAGGACGATCCTTCACGGTCCTGGGAATCTTGGAACCCGCGCCACTGGCCGAAGAACTCGACAACTCCGCGCTGATCGGGGTGTCCGCAGCTTCGACCTACTTCGACGCGGGCAAGACTCCGACGACGATCTACGAGCGCTCCTCTGAGGACCAGGTCGAGAACGTGCGGACCCTGCTCGGGCCGACCCTGGCACCCCAAGGGTCCACGGGCCTGAAGGTGTCGCGCCCCTCGGACGCGCTGGCCGCCCAAAACGCTGCCGACCAGACGTTCACGACCCTGCTCGCGGGCGTCGGATCCATCGCCCTGCTGGTGGGCGGCATCGGCGTGGCCAACACGATGATCATCTCGGTGCTGGAGCGCCGCAAGGAGATCGGCCTGCGCCGCTCGCTGGGGGCCAAGCGCAGCCACATCAGCGTCCAGTTCCTGGCCGAAGCCCTCATCCTGTCCTTCCTCGGAGGAGTCGCTGGATGCCTCATCGGCGGGGGAGTGACGTGGGGAATGTGCATCGCCTACGGGTGGCCGCCCACCCTCCACTGGTGGGTGATCGCCGCAGGCCTGGGAGCTACCGTCCTCATCGGTGCCATCGCCGGGCTTTACCCCGCGATCCGCGCGGCGCGCACGCCCCCGACGGCGGCCCTCGCCTCGCAGTAGCCGCAGGCACATACGAGGCCGTGGCTGGCTCAGCAATCCCCAATCGAAAGCGGGGAGCGCGAGTCGGCCACGGCCTCGTTCACGTGCGCGCAGATCGCGCGTACGTCAGTTCTGCACGGGGCCGCCGTAGATCTCGTCGATGACGGATGCCAGGCGGCGCGTGGCTTCCAGGCGCTTGACCTTCAGGGAGGGCGTGAGCAGGCCGTTGGCCTCCGTGAAGTCGGTGGTCAGGACCTTGATCTTACGGATCGACTCGGCGCGCGAAACATGCTCGTTCGCCGAGGCCACCGCTTTCTCCAGGGAGGCCAGGACCTCGACGTTCGTGGCCGCCTCGGCCACGCTCATCGGGGGCAGCGAGTGGGCGGCGAGCCAATCGGGGAGCATCTCCGCGTCCAGCGTGATGAGCGCGGCGACGAACGGCCTCTGATCGCCCACGACCAGGACCTGGGAGATGAGCGGGTGGGAGCGCATCGTGTTTTCGAGGGCGGCCGGGGCGACGTTCTTGCCGCCCGCCGTCACGATGATCTCCTTCGCGCGGCCCGTGATGGACACGTAGCCGTCGCGGTCCAGGCTCCCCAGGTCGCCCGTGCGGAACCAGCCGTCCTCCGTGAAGCACGCGGCCGTTGCCTCGGGGTCGTTGTGGTAGCGCTGGAAGACGCTGGGGCCCTTCAGAAGGATCTCGCCCTCGTCGCTGATCTTGAAGGACATGGGCGGCAGGGCTGGGCCCACGGTGCCGATCTTGGACAGGCGGGGCGTGTTGACGGAGACCGGGCCGACCGTCTCGGTCAGGCCGTAGCCCTCCAGGACGGGGATGCCGACGCCGCGGTAGAAGTGGGCGAGCCAGGTGGCCAGGGGAGCGCCGCCCGACACGATGTAGTCCGCGTTGCCGCCCACCAGGCGGATGATCTGCTGGTAGACGAGCCTGTCGGCCAGCATGTGCTGGGCTTCAAGGGACACCGAGGGGCCCTCTTCCGTATCGAGGGCCTGGGAGTAAGCAATCGCGACCTTCGCTGCCCACCGGAAGATCTTCTGCTTCGGGCCGCGCGCCTTCGTGTCCGCCGAGTTGTAGATCTTCTCCAGAACGCGCGGGACGACGAGGAGGTAGCTCGGCTTAAAGGATGCGAGGTCGGGCAGGAGGTTCTTGATGTTGGGCGCGTGGCCGAGCACGCCGTTGCCGCTGATCTGGAAGACCTGCAGGAAACGCGCGAACACGTGGGCGAGGGGCAGGAAGAGGAGCAGGCGCGAGTTCTTGCCTGCCGCGATCTCAGGCATCCACACGTGGGCGTTGACGCACAGGTTCGTGAAGTTCTCGTGGGAGAGCACCGTGCCCTTGGGTGTGCCCGTCGTGCCCGATGTGTAGACGATGGTTGCGATGTCGGCCGTCGTGAGCTTATCGGCGCGGGCAGCGACGCGGTCACGCGGGACAGTCGCGCCCTCTGCGATGAGGGTCTCGATGGCCTCGGAGTCCAGGGAGAGGACGTGCGTGTTGTCCCGGTTCTCACGTTCGGCGGCTGCGCGCACGATTTCGGCCATGGACACGGTCTCGGTGACGATCAGGTTGACGTCCGCGTCGACCAGGATGTGGGCGACCTGGTCGATGGAGCTGGTCTCGTAGATGGGGACCGGCACCAGGGCGGCCGCCCAGCACGCGAAGTCGAGGAGCGTCCACTCATAGCGGGTGCGGCTCATGATCGCGACCCGGTCGCCCGGTTCGAGGCCGCGCGCGATGAGGCCAGCGGCCACGGACTGCACCTCGTCGTAGAAGTCGCGGGCGCTGATCGAGCGCCACGTGTCGCCGATGCCGACCTTGCGCAGGATGAGCGGGCGGGTCGCGCCGCGCTGCACGCGTTCTTTGAGCAGGTGGGGGATCGTCGTGTGTTCGTCGATGCGCACCATGACGGGCGCGTGCCATTCGAGGGCTTCTGTGGTCGTCTGCGCCCGCGTCGTCTCGTCGTCGTTGGACGAGGCCGGGGTTTCCTTCGTGGTCATGCGTGCTCCCTGGAGGCTCGAGTGAGCGCCACCGGGCGAGGCCTGAGTGGCGCAATGATACTGGCCCTATCCTACGCGCCGCTAGGGTGGGGGAGAAATGCCGCGATCAGAGCTGGAGGGCTGTTCGTACGGGAGTTTGTCGGCGGAACCTGGAAGCTCGATACTGAGGCGGCGGAAGCACAACGTGCACTCGCGGGCTAGGTTGTCCGCCCTTTGTGTGGCGCTCTCCCGGATGTCTGGCCGTCAGTTACGACGCTGGTAGGACTTGAGTGCCTGCGCTAGTGCTTCTTCTAGCGTGAGCCGGGACTGACGTGTGGAGAGAAGCGAGAGGATGACGACGCTGTCGTCGGTCACGAGGAAGCCGATCAGGAGGTTGTTGCGGAAACCGATGATGCGCATTCCCGGGTGATGCAGTGAGAAGGCTTGGCCGCGTAGTGGGAAGTCGGGAAGCTGCTCAATGTAATCCGTCAGCGCCCGCACGTAGTTGCGGGCCGTAACTTCAGAACCGCTGACTGATGCCATAGATTGCAGGAGGTGTCTGAACTGTTGCCGGGCTTGGCTGGTCACGACTAGGCGAAAGCGTTGCCCGGTCATTTCAGCCCCAGGTCAGCGCGGATGTCGTCGAGCGTGTAGACATCGTCCGGGTTCTCCTCGTAATCACGAACAGCCTGAGCGAGGTCCTCTCGCAGCCAGTGGTCCAGTTCGTCTCGTGTCTGTCGGTCGCGACGTTCCTCAAGGGCCTCCATTGCCTCCTCATAGAAGGCGGGAGAGACCAGGACCGCGCGGGTCTGCGCGCCGCGCGAGCGCAGCTCGACGGGCTCAACCTGGGCGGCAGCGATGTAGCGGGCCTGGTTCTGTCGAAACTCGGAAAGCGTTGCGGTTGACATGTACCAATTGTACAAGTTGTTGCGATCGTGTGTGTGAGTTTGTGGTGGAGCACTCGGGGGCCATCGCCATGTGCTTACGCGTGGCAGAAAACGCGATGATGTACGTCCCGTGGTGAGTGAACGTGTGTTTGTTTCACGCGATGCGCCGCAGCTCGAGTTCCGGGTAGGTGAGTCCCACTGACACTGGCACGTCCACCATCCGCGAGCGGTTGTCGTCGTCGGGGATGGTCGCGAGAAACTCGTCGAGCGTCTTGATTGCCACAGTGATCACTCTGACGACCCCCTTGCTCATTTGCGGCATGGGTTGTTAGGCGTGGAAGCGGGAGAATTGCTTATGTGGTTCTTCCGAGTTGAGTGTGGGTGACCGGGTGTTGGTCGGGGGTTGCGGGTAGAGGTCGAGGTCCTTGATGATGAGCGGACTTCTACCCCCGCTGTCTTCAAGGACCTCGACAATGTCTCACCCTACCTGCTGCTGCTCTGCGTCGCTTGATCGTTGTGATCGGTGTGATCTGCTCGTCGGTTTGGAGGGCTTCCATCTGATGAGCGTAACTCGCACCTCACAGGCTCTGGTGCTCGATGTTGAGTCGTGCAACCAGCTGGTTGGCTGCCCTGGGTGTGGGGTGATCGCTCAAGGCCACGGGCGCGTGGTGGTGGAGGTGATCGACGCGCCCTGGGCCGGGGTCCCGGCGCGGATCCGGTGGCACAAGCGCCGATGGATATGCCGCGAACACACCTGCCAGATCGCGACCTTCATCGAGCAGAACCACTCGGTGTGTGCTCCCAGGGCGCGTTTGGGTGTGCGGGCGATCCGCTGGGCGATCCGACAGCTGCGCTTCGAAGGGGCCACTATCGCTGGCCTGGCCCGACAACTGGCAACCACGTGGAACACCGTGTGGTCCCACATCAAGCCGTGCCTGCAAGCCGCATCTGATGACCCCGCCCGCTTCGCAGGCGTGCAGGTGCTGGGGGTTGACGAGCATGTGTGGCACCACCAGGACCGACGCCGACGAGGGCCCACGTGAACTCACCGGCATCGCGGACCTGACACGCGGGAAGGAACATCCCACGGCTCGCTTGAGTAGACCTGATCCCAGGAAGATCTGGCACCGCGTACAAGAACTGGCTGGGGGCCTGTCAATTTTTCTGTGTATGGGGGTTAGAGGTACTCAGTGACTCTGCCATATCTTCGACAACTCCCGACTCTCCGGAAGCGGTGATCATACGCGACAGGCACCCAAAGCTCAGAACCTCAACTGCGACCCATATCGGCATCCTGTCATAGGCCGCGGGCAGGTACGTTGCGCCTTCCTAGATGTCGTCGCGGTAGTGCACAATGAAGGCATCCGTACTGCGATTAAGGTCGGATAGAATCCGCTCATCGACATGTGCGATTTTTTCGGTTGGCGGACGAGTGAAGCCAACGCCCCGAGCAAAAGTTCCAACGGATCCAACATGGGTCCCGTAGTAGTAGGCGAACCGCGTTCGTAGGACGATTTCATACGCGGCCAATAGATCTTGACAGGCAGTGGTGAGTGCACGCTCCACCACATACAGTTGATAAGTCCGACTAAAACTGGTGCCCGGAATGAAGTTGTTATCACCATACTCTGGGCCCTTCTGCCATTAACGGAAGTACCCCGAGAGCCTGTAGTAGCTGACACAAGACAAAACCTGAACAGCAGTGCACTCATCCTCGATACACATACCACGCCCCGCGAGCAGTTCCAGCTGCTCATCGAAACTGAGCCAATCTTTCTGCATCGACAGCATCCTCGCTGATAAAAATGGCCCCGGCCATTTGTGCATGTGTGCAGTAATAATTTTACTACACCAGAGGCCTGGCCGGGGGTCTGTCAAGATGATAGAATACACGACGCAGCCAGAGAACACAACTAGCATCCACAGTATCTGAAATGATCTCAAACACTCAATATTCGGCTTAGTGTCGAAGCGTTAGCTGCGAGTAGCATCGTTCACCCAGAGAATCGGAAAGCCTCGGGCCAAGTGGCTCGGGGCTTCCGCGTCCCCCTCACGCTCACGCGGTCTGGGGGAACGTGGAGGTGTCGATGACGTAGCGGTAGCGCACGCGCGAATCCACGATGTTGTCGTAGGCCTCCGTGATGTCCTCACCTGTGATCATCTCAACCTGCGGGATGACACCGTGCTCAGCACAGAAGTCCAGCATCTCCTGAGTTTCGGCGATGCCGCCGATCTGGGAGCCAGCGAAAGACTTGCCGCCGTTCACGAAGGCGCGCAGCGGCAGCGAGACGGGCTCGGTGGGCAAGCCCACATCAACGAAGACGCCGTAGGGACGCAGGGCCGCCATGTATCCGGCGTAGTCGAGGCCGTCGGCAGACACGGTGCACAGGATGAGATCGAAGGAGCCTCGCAGCGATTCGAGAGTCCCCTCCTCGCTGGTCGCGTAGAAGTGGTCAGCACCGAAGCGGCGTGCGTCGACTTCCTTGGAACGTCCATGAGAGATGACGGACACGTCTGCGCCCATGGCCTTGGCGATCTGCACGCCCACGTGTCCGAGGCCTCCCAGGCCCAGGATGGCCACGCGCGAACCGGGACCCACGTTGTAATGCTTCAGCGGCGAGTAGGTGGTGATACCAGCGCACAGGAGAGGGGCACAGGCCGCAAAATCCAGCTCGGACGGGATATGCAGCGCAAAGTCGGCACGCACTGTGAAGCCCCGCGAGTATCCTCCTGTCGTCGGGTTACCCTCGGCGTCGGCGCGGTAGGTCCACAGAGTTCCAGGCGTCGAGGTGCACCACTGCTCGTAGCCGGACTCGCACATCTCGCAAGTGCCGCACGAGCCGACCAAGCAGCCCACGCCCACGCGGTCCCCCACCTTGAAGGTCGTCACGCCGGGGCCGACCTTGGCGACGGTTCCGACGAACTCATGGCCGGGCACAAGCGGGTAAGCGACGGGACCCCACTCGCCGCGGGCGGAATGGATGTCAGAGTGGCAAATGCCCGCGTAGGCGACATCGAAGTAGATCTCACCCTCGCCCGGCTCACGAATGTCGATCTGCAGGGGATGGAACTGGGTGGTGGCATCGTCGCAACCGTAGGCGATTACGCTGGGCATCACAACTCCTTTGTCCAATCAATTCGGGATGACACAAGCATACTGCAACAAAAAGCCCCGACGCCGAAGCGCCGGGGCATTGGGGTGGCTGACGGGACTCGAACCCGCGACGTCCTGGACCACAACCAGGTGCTCTACCAACTGAACTACAGCCACCATCGCGTCGCCTTGAAGGCAACGGGTAGAGCTTAGCACTACCCAGACGAGCTTGAAAACTCGAGAGACACCTTCACGGCGGTGGCGTGCATCACCAATGGGCGCGCGAGGAGATCGCGTCAGCGAAATTGCCTAGGGCACCCGGCGTCGAGCCGAGGTAGAGGTCTGCGTCCACGAGGGAGACCTCCATAACCAGGAAGGATCCCTTACCGTCGGGAACCAGGTCCACGCGGTTGAAGAGGAACAGCTCGTCGTGACCCAGGCGGGCTCGCACGTAGTCGTGCAGGACGCGGCGGATCTGCTCACCCCA
Organism: Actinomyces sp. ICM47; assembly: GCF_000278725.1. Taxonomy (GTDB): domain Bacteria; phylum Actinomycetota; class Actinomycetes; order Actinomycetales; family Actinomycetaceae; genus Pauljensenia. The sequence goes on from NZ_ALCA01000024.1 coordinate 27,097, forward strand.
TGTCCACGCGACGGAGTCGGCGGCCTCGGCGGTCACCACGGCCTCGTGCATCTCGGGGTTGGTGACGGAGGCGGGGTGCAGGGCCGAGCGCTTCTCAACGGCGTGGGAGACCAGGCCATTGAAAAACACGAGCGAAATCTCGCCATGCAGGTCGATTTCCTCAACGTAGCGCTGGAGCATGACGGAGCGCCCCTCGCCCAGCAAGCCCTGCACCTGGCGCATGGCGGCCTGACGCTGGCAGATGTCCACAGTCGTGTAGCGGCCGATATCACGCACGCCGGAAGACACGGCAGGCTTGACGACGAACTCGCCGAAGGCCGGGAAGCGCGTGTGGATCTGGTGCTTGGTGAGCTTCTGGGAGGGTTCAAGCCAGTTCGTCGGAATCGTCGGCAGCCCCATCGCCGCGAGTTCCTTCAGGTAGTGCTTGTCTGTGTTCCAGTTGAGCACGTCCTTCGAGTTCTGCACGCGTTGCAGCTGGCGCGTCCACTCCAGGAAGGCGGGACGATCCTGCGCGTAGTCGGAGACAGAGCGGACGACGACCATGCCAGCATCGGCCCAGTCAACGTCGGGATCATTCCAGACCTTGATCTGCGGGTCGCATCCGCGCGACGCCAGTTCGTCAAGCAGTCCTTCTTCGCCGGGGAAGAGATTGGGCAGTGCCTGACATGTCACCAGCGTGACTTTAGGCTTGGTCGTCATGTGGGTCCTTTAGGGTCGGGATTGTGAGAATGGACGAGGTCGGGGCGCGGCCGCGGGACACGCGCAGATGCGGGTCACCGCGGCCGTTCCCTCAGCGCAGCCCCAGGGGGCGCTGCGACGCTTCGGTGAGCAGTTCGCTGAGCAGGTCCGGGTAGGACATACCGGCGGCCGCCCACATCTGCGGGTACATCGAAATGGGAGTGAATCCGGGCAGCGTGTTCACTTCGTTGATGATGACGGTGTCGGTGTCCTCGTTGAGGAAGAAGTCGACGCGGGCCAGGCCTTCACATTCGAGGGCATCGAAGGCACGCCACGCGGTCTCACGAATGCGCTGAGCGTAGGCGGGAGGCACGTCGGCCGGGCAGGACAGACCGACGACGTCGTCCACGTACTTGTGTTCGTAGTCGTAGAACTCGCCTTCGGGCACAACGATCTCACCCAGCGGCGAGGTGCCGCTTTGCCAGTCGGGGCGCGAGCCGAGCACGCCGCACTCGACCTCGCGGCCGGTCACGGAGGCCTCGACGATGATACGCGGGTCGTGGTTTGCGGCTTCCTTGATGGCGACGGGCAGATCTTCGCGGCAGGTGACGCGCGAGATGCCGACGGAGGAGCCGGCGCGGCAGGGCTTGACGAAGACGGGGAAGCCGAGGCGCTCGATGCGGTCCATGCACGAGGCGGGGTCGCTCTCCCACTGGCGGGCGGTGATGCAAACCCAACGGCCAACGTCGATACCGGCGGCGGCGAGCACCGTCTTGGTCAGGTGCTTGTCCATGGAAATCGCCGAGGAGGTCACGCCGCATCCGACGTAGCGCACGTCGGCCATCTCGAAGAGGCCTTGGATCGTGCCGTCCTCACCGTAGGGGCCGTGCAGGAGCGGGAAGACGATATCGACGTGGCCGAGGTCTTCGACGCCCACGACGCGGGAGTCCTTATCCGAGGGGTCGCCGTCGTAGGTGAGTTCGACGAGGTTGCCCTCGCCCGGCGTGAGTGCCACGCGGGTAGAACCCGCTGTCACAGTCTGTCCCTTGCCGTCCTTGAATGCCCACGCCGACGGGTCGTCGGCGACGCGCACCCACTGGCCGTCCCGCGTGATACCCAGCGGGATCACGTCCCACTTGGTGCGGTCGATGGCCGTGAGGATGCCGGCAGCCGTGGCGCAAGAGATTTCGTGTTCGGAGGAGCGTCCGCCGAAAACGATGAGGACGCGAGGACGAGTTGGTGCAGTCATGGGTCCAAGCCTACCGCGCGTCAGGCTTTCCCCGCCCGCGCGTGCACCTTTTAGACCAGTTCGATCTTCCACCCATCCATCTTCTGCGGGCGTGCCAAGAGCATGCGGCCCATGTCTGCGATGGTCGCGCGTCCCTCGACAACTTCGACGACAGCGCTGGTGATCGGCATGTCAACGCCGACGGAGGCGGCGACCTGGAGGATCGGCCCCGCCGAAGCGACGCCTTCGACGACGCCCGGGGACAGGGCCATGGCCTCGTCCAGGCTCATGCCCGAGCCGAGCCGGTGACCCAGGGAGAAGTTACGCGACAGGCGCGAGGAGCAGGTCGCAACGAGGTCTCCGATACCGGACAGGCCCGCGAATGTCGCGGGGTCGGCCCCCAGGGCGGTACCTAGCCGGGTCATCTCGGCCAGGCCGCGTGTGATGAGGGTCGAACGCGTGTTGATGCCCAGACCCATGCCCTCAGCGGCACCAATGGCGACGGCGATGACGTTCTTCGTCGCACCCGCCATCTCGGTTCCCACCACGTCGGCTGAGACGTAGGGGCGGAAGTAGGAGTTGTGGCAGGTCCGCGCGATCTCCTTGGCCAGCTCGACATCGGTGGAGGCGACGACCGTCGCGGTGGGCTGGCGCTCAGCGATTTCGCGCGACAGGTTCGGGCCGGAGAGCACGGCGATGCGGCTGTGGGGCACACCCGAGGCGTCGGCGATGATCTCGTCGACGCGCTTGAGGGTGCCCAATTCGAGGCCCTTAGCCAGGGACAGCAGGGCCACGTCGGGCACGAAGGACGCGCGTGCGGCTTCCAGCGTCGCGCGCACAGCCTTGACGGGGACGGCAACGACGACCAGCGGTTTACCTGCCACCACCTCTGCGATATCCGTCGTGGCCGTAATACGCTCAGACAGCGTGATGCCCGGCAGATACGTCGGGTTTTCGCGACCGTTGATAAACGAAATCGTGTCGGTGTTGCGCCCCCACATGGTGACGTCCACGCCCGCATCCGCGAGCACCTGAGCGAATGTCGTACCCCACGCTCCCGTTCCCAGGACCGCTGCTGTTGTCATACTCATCGTGACCTCCCTGTCCAGCTCAGTCTACTAGGATGGGAAAACTGTCACACCCCATGGAGGGGCTTTGTCTCACCGTCGTGTCGTTCTCACCGCCGGGCACGCCGCCGCTATCCTCGCGCTCGCCGCCTGCGCGCCCGCGTCCCCGCAGGTGCAGGCGAGCACACGGCCCGCCCCGGCCTCGTCCGTTCAAGTCTCCTCCCCCACCCTCCAGTCGGGTGCAACCGGCGAGGCGAGCGATCCGGGCCTGGACGTGACAAAGCCGATCAACGCGGACACCTGGACGTCGTCGAACCCAGGACTAGCCCTTCTTCTTCGCGGCCTTCGCGGCCTTCTTGGCGGCCTTAGCCTGCTCTTCCTCCCACCAGGGGCCAGCCTGCGTGGCGGGGTCCCACACGGTGTCGGGCACGGGCAGTCCGCGCAGCTGGCCGACGCCCTCACGCACCGCCTGAAGGATGCGCTCCGTCGCCGCGTTGACCGCGTCGTGGTCCTCGGATCCGGCGGGGCCGATCAGGTCAGACAGGTCGACGGGCGCGCCGAAGTGATAGGAGATGCGCCGACCCGGGCGCATATCCATGCCCTTAGCGTTGTAGGGGGCCATGATGTCCTGCGGCCCCCACTGGGACAGGGGGATGACGGTAACGCCCGTGTCGAGGGCCAGGCGAGCGGCACCCGACTTGAACTCCATCGGCCACTGGTCCGGGTCGCGCGTAAGCGTTCCCTCAGGGTAGATGCCGACGACCTCACCTGCCTCCAAGGCCTCGCGCGTGGGTGCCAGGACAGCCGAGGGATTCGAATCACGGTTGACAGGAATCAGGCCCATGCCCTTGATGATCCAGCCGAACACCGGGACGGAAAACATCGACTTCTTCGCCAGGAACCGCACCGCGGTGTTGCGCTTCATGAAATACCAGCACAGACACAGGGGATCGACGTTCGAGAGGTGGTTGGAAACCAACAGGAAACCACCCTCCGTGGGGAGGTTCTCCTCGCCGGTGACGGTGAACTTCACCCAGGGGGTCATGATGGGCGTCAGCACGCCCTTCGCGAAGGCGTAGAAGCCGGAAACTGCACTCATAGGCCCATTCTAGGGGGACCACTCCCCCACAGCGCAAAACCCGTGCTCTGTCTTACGCAGCAACCGAGCGCAGCTCACACGCACGGTGGGCGCGCCGCACGCGATGACAAGCTCAGACCAGGACGGAAACGACGCCGGGAGCCACGTCCACGGTGAAAGGAACCGACGCAACCCGATCCCCGTCCGCCATCGCGATCATGCCGGCGGGTGCCACGAAAGACACCATGCGCGCGGTCTCAACCTCGATGGCCGGGTGGTTCTTCGCCCGACCACCCACAACACGGGCCAAGATCGGCAGGGCACGCGCGACCGACATCGGACCCACGTGACACACCTCGAGGATGCCGTCGCTCATGTCCGACGACTCCACCAGCGTGATACCCCCACCAAAACGCCCCGAGTTCGACACGGAAGCAAGCCAGCCGCTCAGGTCACGTTCGCGGCCGTCCACCGTCGCAATGATCTCAGTGGGTTCGTGCGAGGCCAGGGCCGCGAAAGCGCCGTAGCCGTAGGCCAGCGGCCCCGACGTCAGCGACGACTCGTTCGCCAAAATGTTCGCGCGCGCGTCCAAACCCACCGACACGACGCCGAGCGCCAGGCGCACACCGTCGCGCGAGCGCACCCACATGCCATCCAGGGGGCGCACACGCTTCGCCAGCAAGTCCGCGCCATGACGGACCCGCCCAGCCACGGCCTCGTTCCCCGAGGGGGCGGACGCAAAGCCGAGACGAGCTAGATCCCGAGCACGCGCCAAGGGGTCGGTGCCGATACCGAGCGCGCGGCACAGATCGTTACCGCGCCCGCCCGGCATGGGCGCGAAGATGGCACTGGACTCGTGGCACCCGCGCGCGACCGCACTCAGGTAGCCGTCCCCGCCCAGGGCCGCCACGATCGTGTCGGCGGCTACCTGGCCGGCGAGAGCCGCCGGGTCGTCCCCGGGCGTCGTCAGGCGAACAGCGACCTCCCAGCCGCCGCTGCGCAAAATCCGCACGATGCGCGGGCCCAGGCGCACGCTGCGCCCGCCCGCCGACATCGACGAGACCAGCAACAGAATGCTGCGACGCACTCCCCGCCCGGCCATGTGCTCAGGCGTCCAGGTAGCGCACGCGCGCATCCAGCTTGTGGAGCTTGCGCGTGAAGTGCTCGTAGCCGCGCGAAATCACGTCGATACCGGACACGGTGGACGTGCCCGTCGCGGTCAGCGCGGCGATCAGGTGCGAGAATCCACCGCGCAGGTCCGGGACCACGATATCCGCGCTGTGCAGCGGGGTCGGACCCGAGATAACCGCCGAGTGATAGTAGTTCTTCTGGCCGAAGCGACAGGGCGTGCCGCCCAGGCACTCGCGGTAGACCTGAATGTTCGCGCCCATCTTGCGCAGCGCCTGGGTGAAGCCGAAGCGGTTCTCGTACACGGTCTCGTGAACGATGGACAGGCCCTCGGCCTGTGTGAGCGCCACCACCAGGGGTTGCTGCCAGTCGGTCATGAATCCAGGGTGCACGGCCGTCTCAAGCGCGATCGAGTGCAGCGGCTCACCCGGGTGGTAGAAGCGGATGCCATCGGCGTCAATATCGAAGGCACCGCCCACCTTGCGGAAGGTGTTGAGGAACGTCGTCATGTCGGGCTGATGGGCACCACGCACGTAGATGTCGCCGCGGGTGGCAAGGGCAGCCGCTCCCCACGAAGCCGCCTCAATGCGGTCCGGCAGGGCCGTGTGGCGGTAGCCGGTCAGCTTGGCCACGCCCTCGATTCGGATGGTGCGATCCGTGTCCACGGAGATGATCGCGCCCATCTTCTGCAGGACGTTGATCAGGTCAAGGATCTCAGGCTCGATGGCCGCGCCCTTCAGGGTCGTGATGCCCTCGTTGCGCACGGCCGTCAGCAGGGTCTGCTCGGTCGCGCCGACGGACGGGAAGGGCAGCTCGATGATCGCGCCGTGCAGGCCCGTGGAGGGTCGCTTGATGTGTACGCCGTCGGGCTGCTTATCAATGATTGCGCCGAACTTGCGCAGCGTATCGAGGTGGAAGTCGATGGGGCGACCGCCGATCGCGCATCCGCCCAGCTCGGGGATGAAGGCCTCGCCCAGCTGGTGCAGGAGCGGGCCGCAGAACAGGATCGGGATACGCGAGGCACCCGCGAGCGTATCGATATCCGAACGCGAGGCGATCTTAACGTTGGAGGTGTCCATACGCAGCGTGCCGCGGTCCTGATCAAAGTCGATTTCGACGCCGTGCAAGCTCAGCAGATTCGAGACGACATCGGTGTCGCGGATGAGCGGGACGTTGTAGAGCTCGGAGGGGGTGTCGGCCAGCAGCGACGCGACCATGGCCTTCGGCACGAAGTTCTTGGCACCGCGAACGGTGATCTCTCCGTGGAGGGGATGACCGCCTTCGACTTGCAGGATGGATGGCATGGGGGAACTCCTCAATATGACGTAACTGGCCCCTACTCTAGCTAGGTAGGGGCCAGTGTGCGCAGTGCGTTCAGTCGCGGGCGGACAAAACCTCTTGCTTTGGTAAGAATTTCGCCGGCAGCGTGCGCGGCTTGAAGGAGGGACGCGCGGCCTCGTAAGTCTCGATCTCCTTCTCGTGGCGCAGGGTGAGGGCGATGTCGTCCAACCCTTCCATGAGCGTCCAGCGCACGTAGTCGTCGATCTGGAAGGTGCCCGAGATCGCACCGGCGCGCCAGGTCTTGTCCTCCAAGGAGACGGTGACCTCGGTGCCGGGTTCGGCCTCGAGGAGCTTCCACAGGGACTCGCAGTCCTCCTGGGAGATGATGCCGGTCACCAGGCCCTGCTTACCGGAGTTGCCGCGGAAAATATCGGCGAACTTGGGGGCCAGGACGACGCGGAAGCCGTAGTCCTTGAGCGCCCACACGGCGTGTTCACGCGAGGAGCCGGTGCCGAAATCGGGTCCGGCGATGAGGACGGAGCCGTTCTTGTAAGCGTCCTGGTTGAGGACGAATTCGGGATCGTTCCTCCACGCGGCGAAGAGGGCATCCTCGAAGCCCGTGCGGGTCACGCGCTTCAAGTAAACGGCGGGGATGATCTGGTCGGTGTCGACGTTGGAGCGGCGCAGCGGGACGCCGACGCCGGTGTGGGTAATGAACTTTTCCATGGTGCGTCAGTCTTTTCTTCCGTGGGGGACGAGGCCGTGGCCCTCCCCCGTGATCGGGTGGCGGAGGGCGGGCCTCAGAGGTCGGCCGGGGAGGACAGGGTGCCTCGCACGGCGGTGGCAGCCGCGACGAGCGGGGACACCAGGTGCGTGCGGCTGCCCTTGCCCTGGCGGCCTTCGAAGTTTCGGTTGGACGTGGAGGCCGAGCGGTCTCCCGCGTTCATGGTGTCAGGGTTCATACCCAGGCACATGGAGCAGCCGGCGTTGCGCCATTCGGCACCGAAGTCCGTGAAGATCTTGTCGAGGCCCTCGGCCTCGGCCTGCAGGCGCACGCGGGCGGAGCCAGGCACGACCATGACGCGCACACCATCGGCCTTGTGGCGTCCCTTGACGACACTGGCGGCGGCGCGCAGGTCTTCGATGCGACCGTTCGTGCAGCTGCCGATGAAGACCGTGTTGACGGCGATCTCGCGCATCGGGGTGCCAGCCTTGAGATCCATGTACTCCAGGGCGCGCTCGGCGGCCGCGCGGGCGGTCTCATCGGTGAAGTCTTCCGGGCTGGGGACTGCGGCCGACAGCGGAACGCCCTGGCCGGGGTTGGTGCCCCAGGTGACGAAGGGCTCGATGTCAGCGGCCTCGAGGACGACCTCGGCGTCAAAAACGGCGTCCTCGTCGGAGGCCAGGGAGGACCAGTACTCAACGGCGCGATCCCAGTCTTCGCCCTCGGGGGCGTGGGGGCGGCCCTTGATGTAGTCGAAGGTCGTCTGGTCGGGGGCGATCATGCCGGCGCGGGCACCCGCCTCAATCGACATGTTGCAGATCGTCATGCGGCCCTCCATGGAGAGCTCGCGGATCGCCTGCCCACGGTATTCCAGGACGTAGCCCTGGCCGCCGCCGGTGCCGATCTTAGCGATGACAGCGAGGATGATGTCCTTCGCGGTCGAGCCTGCGGGCAGGGAGCCGTTGACCGTGATCGCCATGGTCTTGAAGGGGGCCATCGGCAGGGTCTGGGTCGCGAGCACGTGCTCGACCTGGCTGGTGCCGATACCGAAGGCCAGTGCGCCGAAGGCACCGTGCGTGGAGGTGTGGGAGTCGCCGCACACGATCGTCATGCCGGGCTGGGTGAGGCCCAGCTGGGGGCCGACGACGTGAACGATGCCCTGATCGGCGTCGCCCAGGGAGTGCAGGCGCACGCCGAACTCCTCGGCATTCTTGCGCAGCGTGTCGATCTGCGTGCGGCTCGTGATGTCTGCAATGGGCTGGTCAATGTTGACGGTCGGCGTGTTGTGATCCTCCGTCGCGATCGTCAGATCGGGGCGGCGAACCTTGCGTCCGGCCAGGCGCAAGCCCTCGAAGGCCTGGGGACTCGTGACCTCATGCACCAGGTGGAGGTCGATGTACAGCAGGTCGGGCGCGCCGTTCTCACCCTTGGAGACGATGTGGTCGCGCCACACCTTTTCGGCCATCGTTCCGCTCATTGTTCCTCCTCTGGTCTCCCTTTTGGAGACACTGTGTCAGTCATGCTTCGAACCCAATCGAAGCGCTTTGACCGCGTGTCAACCGCCCCGATCTCACGTCTCGGACACTCCTTTGACCTGTTTCACTATCCGGCAGTTTGCCATCTCAATTAATGAGATATTAAATAGTTGTATGGAAGAGCAAACATCCAGTGGCGTTGGCGTTCTCGATAAAGCTGCGCTGGTCCTCAGCGCTCTCGAAGCGGGTCCCGCAACCCTCGCACAACTTGTCACCAGTACCGGGCTCGCACGCCCGACTGCTCACCGTCTGGCTGTCGCCCTCGAATATCACCGCATGGTAGCCCGCGACATGCAGGGCCGATTCATTCTGGGACCCCGCCTACAGGAACTCTCCTCCGCGGCTGGCGAAGACCGCCTCCTCCAAGCCTCCATGCCGGTCCTCCAGGCCCTGCGCGATCACACCAAGGAATCCTCCCAGCTCTTCCGTCGCCAGGGCGACTACCGCGTGTGCGTCGCGGCCTCCGAACGCGAAATGGGCCTGCGTGACTCGATCCCCGTGGGTGCCACGCTCTCCATGAGCGCCGGATCTGCCGCCCAGGTACTGCTCGCCTGGGAAGAACCCGACCGCCTGCACCGAGGCCTGTACGGCGCTTCCTTCAACGCCACCATGCTCTCCGAGGTACGCCGACGCGGCTGGGCGCAGTCCGTGGGCGAGCGCGAACCCGGCGTCGCCTCTGTCTCCGCACCCGTACGCGGGCCGTCGGGTCGAGTCCTGGCGGCCCTGTCGATCTCCGGCCCCATCGAGCGCATGGGCCGCCAGCCGGGCCGCCAGCACGGCCCCTCCGTCATGGCCGCCGCCAACAGGCTCTCCGAGTTTCTCGCCACCGTCGAGGACGCCGCCGACCTCTGAGCGACAAAAG
>NZ_ALCA01000025.1 GCF_000278725.1 Actinomyces sp. ICM47
TGGTCATCAACAAGACCGACACCTGGGAAGAAAAACAAGGCCACTGAGACAACGTGGTTGTTTCGCGGATCAACTCCGTGAAACGTCGGACTATCACGCCTTGGCACAAGTCCGACACATCTACATCGCGACGGATTCGCTCACGCACGGGAACCCGCTATCCGGAGCACTAACCCGCTTGTCCGCACGTTAACCCGCTGTTCCGTACGTGGGCAGCCTCGCCCAGGTCCCGATAAGCGGGTTCACGTGCGGATTAGGAGGCCCAGGCTCCGATAAGCGGGTTCACGTGCGAAGCATTGGCGCCCCGGGTGCACACCAACAGTGAGTGCCCATCATCAGCAACGCCCAGAGCGTCGCCCACGCGCAGAGCATCATTCACATCCCAAGCGTCGCCCACACGCAGTGCATCATTCACGTCCCTTGCATCGCCCATACGCAGCGCATCGAGCCACGCACACCGGCAACGCAAGCCGCCAAGAACCACTTGTTTCACGCACGATTCCCGTGAAACAACGCGGGGCCGCGCACCAGGAATGGTGCGCGGCCCCGGTCCCGTCCCAGCCGCAAGAGCCGCAGCAGCCTCAAGAGCTATCAACACCGTCACCGCCGCGACAGCTCCAGCAGCTGGATCAGCCGAAATAGCCGATTCAGGCAGGTCAGTCCCGCCAGCGCGCGATGAGCCTCAACCACCACGCAGGCAGGAGCGGCTACGCCAGCCGGGCCAGACCTACGGCATCAGCCTCCCCTCGTCGTCGAACACGTAGCGCGTGCCGTCGATCCATCGACTACCCGTCGCCATCGCGCCTGAGGACGTCAGGTAGTACCAGGCATCACCGTCGCGCAGCCACCCGGTGACCATCGCGCCGCCGTCGGATGACAGGTAGTACCAGGAGGATCCCACGCGCTGCCAGCCGGTGGCCAGGGCACCCGAGGAGGTCAGGTAGTACCACGCGGACCCGTCGCGCACCCATCCGGTGCGCATCGCGCCGGAGGAGGAGAGGTAGTACCAGGTGCCCTGCACCTTCGTCCAGCCGCTCGCCATCGCGCCGGTGAGGGGATCCAGGTAGTACCACGTGCCGTGCACACGAACCCATCCGGCGGCCTGGCCGCCCGACGCGCCGTAGTAGTACCACTGACCGTCCTCGTACACCCATCCGGTCACCATGTATCCGCGCGCGTTGAAGCGGTAGATCGCCCCGTCGATGCGCAGCTGCGTGGAGGTCGGGTAGCTCCCGTCCTCGTAGCGCCACCACCAGCCGAAGGTGCCGGAGACCCAGCGCCCAGCCCGGGCCTCGTCGGGACCCACGTGGTCGGTGCTGACCGTGAAGGGAACCTGCGCGGTCGCGTCGTCGTCGGCGCGCGGATCGAAGTTGCGCCCGGAGGCTTCGACCGTGACCGTGGCTGCGCCGGAGAAGCGTCCCGTGCCCGCAGGGTGCGAGACGTCCACGCCGTCGGCCTGGAGCGTCACGCCGGCCCCATCGAACGAGCCGTCGCCGACTCCGGTCGCGATCTCGCGGTCACCGAGCAGCAGCCGAGCGCTGGTCACCGGCCCGGTCACGGTGGCGCGCACGGAGACGCGCCCGGCGAGGGTCTCCCCCGCCAGCGGCTTCCACGCCACCCCGTCGGTCGAATACTCGACCGCGCCAATCACCGGCGCAGGCTGGTCCTTGAGCACGGCGTCGAGCGCGTTGGGCAAGCCCGCGCCCCGGTACTCGCGGCCCTCCGCGGGCGCGGCCATGCGCGACCAGTTCTCGGGTGCGGACGCCTGCTTCTTCGCCACAGCGACAATCTCCGAAGCACTCATCTCCGGATGCACCTGGCGCAACGTCGCGAGGACGGCCGCGGCCAGCGGCGAGGCCTGCGACGTGCCGTACAGGTTCCCGTAGGCCTTGCCGTACCAGCTCGTCAGCGGCGCGTAGATCTTCGCGCCGGGTGCCGCGAAATCAATCGTCGTGGCACCCCAGTTCGACCAGGACGTCGGCTCCAGCACGCCCGTGCCGGGGTCCGCGCCCTCGGGCAGCTGCAGCGCGGAGACCGCGAGGGTGCCGCGCATCATCGACGGCATGTAGACGCCGCCCGTCACGTCACGCTCGAACGCGCCCCACGTGTCGCCCGGCGACGAGTCGTCGGTCGCGGGCGGGTTATCCAGGTCCGTCGTCCAGTTGCCTGCGGCCACCACGTTGATGACGTCCTTCGACATCGCGTAGTCGGCGGCACGCTGGACGGCTTCCAGGCCGGCGGCCTGCTCGGGATCCTTCGGCATCCAGTACTTCCACGGGTTGACGTAGTAGGAGCCGTTCGTCACCGAAATGCCGTGCTCGGCGGCCCATACGAAGCCGCACGCGATGTATTCGGGGTAGAAGTAGCCGCCGTTGCGCGACGCCACATTGATCGCGGCGATGCGCAGCGTCGGGTTCACGCCGTCCACGCCCACGCCGTCATGCTTGGCGGCAATCGACCCGGCCACGTGCGTGCCGTGGGTTGCGTCGTCCCAGCGCCACGCCGCCGGATCCTGGTTGGGAATGCCGTTGACGTTGCAGGCCACGGACTTGGCGTGGTCCACCTGTCCGGCCAGGTCCGGCACGGTGTCGTCGACGGACTGATCCATGATGCCCACGGTCACGGGGGCGCGCATGACGTCGACGTCCTGGGCCTCGAGCGCGTGCAGGGCCTGGAGGTGCCACCCGTTGGAGGTCTGCGGGTCGGGAGTCACCCCGGCCTCGTCCTCGCTCTGGGCTCCCTCGCTCTGTGTTCCCTCGCTCTGCACGGCGTCGGACTTCGGCGCGGCCGCGAGCGCTGCGTCGGCTCGCACACGGGTCGTGTAGTCGATGGGGACCACGGCCTCGTTGCCGCCGACGGGTGCCTGGCGGGTGGGGCCGATGGAGTCGTAGCTGATGCCCTCCTTGATGAGCGCCGCGCCCAGGTCGGGTGAGAACGTCGGGGAGGCGGATTGGACGAAGAAGGTGGAGAACTGGGGGTAGCGCGCCAGGACCAGTCCTCCCTTGAACGAGGCCTGGGCTGCGGCTCGCTCGAAGGTGGCCTTGTCCGTGCCCGCGGGGAGGTTCACCGCGTAGTTGGCGGGCAGTTGTTCGGCGGCGCGCGCGGGGGCGGTGATTCCGGCTGTGGCTTCGCCGGGCACGGGGGCTTCGCCGGTGCCCGGGTCGGGCGCGGGCTGGGGCACGACGGCGGGGTCGCGCGAGACCGTGAAGGTCGCTTCGCGGCCCGTGTCGTCGTCGGCCTGTCGGTCGAAGTTGATGCCTGCGGCGCTGACTTGGACGCGGGCGGTGACTGAGTCCGTGCCGTCGGGCAGGAGGGAGGAGAGGTCCACGTTCTCCGCGGACACGCTCAGCTCGGGGTCGCCGTATTTACCGGAGCCGTCACGGTCGACGCCGGTCAGGGACGCCACGTCCATGTGCAGGTGGCTGATCGGCGAGGCGGCGGCCGCGTAGAAGGTGACGGGGCCTGCGGGCAGGGTCGCTCCGTCGAGGCTCTTCCATTCGCCCTTGCCGACCCTGTATTCGAGGGTTGTGACGGTCGGCTGCATCTGGTCGCGACGCATGGTGGTCAGCGCGTTGATGAAGCCGTAGCCGCGGTATTCCTTGCCGTCGGCGGGCACCTCCAGGCGCGTGTAGTCGATGGCCGCCTGCTTGCGCATGAGGTCGATGATCTGGGTTCCCGTGAACGAGGGGTGCGTGGCCTTGATGAGCGCGGCGATGCCCGTGATGTGCGGGGCCGCCATGGAGGTGCCGCTCGTCTTGGCGTATCCGCTCGGGTACTGGGCGGTTGGGACGGTGGAGTAGATGCCGTCGCCGGGTGCCGCGAAGTCAATGGTGGTGCCGTAGTTGGAGAAGTCCGCCCGCGCGAGGGTCGTCCACTCGGGCTTGGTCTCCTCGTCGACGCGCTTGAGAGCGCTCACCTGGCTGACACCCGCCACCTGGCCGGGAACGCGGATGGATCCCGCGACCGGACGATCCTTGATGGGCGTGTCCATGTCGGTCGGCGAACCGGAGTCAGTCGTCGGATGGTCGTTGTCCGCACCCTCGTTGCCTGCCGAGGCGATGACGGCCAGTCCCTTGCTCTGCGCGTAGGCGATGGAGCGCAACGCGGCCTCCAGGCCCGCCGCCTGCTCTGGATCGGTCGGACTCCAGTACATCCACGGGTCCATCGAATACGAATTGTTCACGATGTCCACGCCGTGGCTGGCCGCCCACATGAACGCGCACGTCACGTACTCGGGGTAGATGAGCTGCTCGGAGTTGGCGGCCTTGATCGACACGAGGGTCGTATCCGGCGCGACGCCGTCGATGCCGATCCCGTTGTGGTTCGCCGCGATAATGCCGGCGACGTGCGTGCCGTGGAAGTAGTCGTCACGCCAGCCCCCGTACTCCTGGGAGGCGACACCGTTGGACGCGCACGACACGGAGCGCGTCTGGTCCACGCGCCCGGCCAGGTCCGGGTGCATGTCGTCGATACCCGTGTCGATGACGCCGACACTCACGGGGGCGTGCGCGACGGGCACACCCGCCGCCTCGGCCACGCTCATGGCCGCGGCTCCCCAGTTCGAGATCTCCTCGGCCCCGTCAGCCTCGCTCAGCGCCCGTCCGCGAGCACTCTGCACGCCGCCGGACTGCGCGCCCGACTGGGCACCGCTCTGGCCTGTTCCGTCCCCGGACTGCGCCGGGTCGGGCGCAGGTTCGGGTGCCGGAACGGGCGCAGGTTCGGGTGTCGGAGCGGGCGCGGGGGCCTCGACGCGCTCCCCCTCGGGCACGGCGGCCACGCGGGTCGGGCCAATCGAGTGCACCGTGATCCCAGACCCCGCCAAGGCCTCGGCCATGTCCGGGGCGAACGAGGCCGACTCACTCTGTGCGAAGAACGTGCCGATCTGCGGGTACGAGGCCAGGGCGACGCCGCCCGCGGAGGAGACCGTGGCGAGTGCGCGTTCCAGGTCAGCGGGAGCAGCACCCGGGTTCAAGTTAATCGCGTAGTTCATAAGGCCCGCGCTCGCTCGAGCGGGGGCAATCAGAGAGGTTGGGTTATCGGCTCGGGCTGGTGGGGCTGTCGCCGTCGCGACGCCCATCGACAGGGTGAGAGCGGCGACGATCCCGATGCGTGCAGCGTTGCGGCGCATGGTTCCTCATTTCGGTTGTGAGTGTCGCGCGCACGACACCGTGCACACGTGATCACCATCATCCTAGAGTTTGACATGTCCGACAATTCATACCGCTTAACATCGGGCAACACCGGAGAAAATTCGACCGTGACAGCGGGAGGGGCCGCGCGCGTGCGCGACCCCTCCCAGGCCGCTGTCAGCCATCCCCGGGCGTGGCCCTGCCCGGGGGTGCCGAGGTGGCGGCTACCGCATGCGGCCAGACGAATCGAAGGAGTATGCAACTCCGTCGATCACGCGGTCGCCCGTTACCATGACGCCGGTCTCATCCAGGTAGTACCAGGACGCGCCCTCCTTCAGCCAGCCAGTCGCCATCGCGCCCGAGGGCTGCAGGTAGTACCAGGCCGAACCCTCCTTCAGCCAGCCCGTGCGCATCGCGCCCGTCACAGGATCCAGGTAGTACCAGGTGCCGCCCACGTTCGCCCAGCCCGATGCCTGAGCGCCAGAGGTGCCGTAGTAGAACCACTGACCGCCCTGACTCGCCCAGCCGGTCACCATGTAGCCGCGCTCGTCAAAGCGGTAGACCTTGCCGTTAATGCGCAGCGCCTCGGAAACCGGGTAGGTGCCGTCGGCCTTACGCCACCACCAGCCGGTCGCATCGGATGTCCACTCGCCGACCACGGCCTCGTTCGGATCGTCGCCGCCCGCAACCGTGAACGGCGCCGACGCGCTCGCGTCATCGTCGGCGCGCGGATCCGAGTTGCGACCCGAGGCCTCGACCGTCACAGACTGCGCACCGGAGAGGGAGGAGACGTCCACGCCGTCAGCCTGAAGCGTCACGACGCCGCCCGCGGGCGTGCCCGTCGCAACCTCCTGGCCGCCCACGAGCAGGCGCGCCGACGTCACGGCACCGCTCACCGTCGCGCGCACGGAGAGAGAACCGGAGAGTTCCTGGCCGTCCAGCGGCGCCCACTGCGCGCCATCGGTCGAGTACTCGATCTGACCGATCACGGGAGTGGGCTGGTCCTTCAGGACCGCGTCCAGCGCGTCGGGCAGGCCCGCGCCGCGGTACTCCTTGCCGTCCCACGGGGCGTTGAGCTCGCCGTAGTGGTCCGCCGCCTGCTTCTTCATCAGGTCAATGATCTGATCACCCGTGTACTCCGGGTGCACCGACTGAAGCAGCGCGGCAACGCCCGCGACGTGCGGGGTCGCCATCGAGGTGCCGTCGGCGACCGCGTAGCCGCTCACGTAGAACAGCAGCGGCGCGGTCGAGTAAATCTGGTCGCCGGGGGCCGCAAAATCAATCGTCGTTCCGTAGTTCGAGAAATCCGCGCGCGCCAGCGACAGGCCGGGTTTTACGTTGTACGCCTGAGCAACCGCACTCACCTGCGCGACGCCGTCGAGCATGGAGGGCACGCGGATGCCACCCTCGACGTTCCGGCCCTTCGTCGGAGCAGGCGCGTCCGTCGGGGAACCGTTGTCAATCGTCGGGGTGTCGATGCTCACCCCCTCATTACCGGCAGCCGCAATGACCGCCAGCCCCTTGCCCTGCGCGTACTTGATCGAACGAGTCGCGGCCTCCAGGCCCGCCGCCTGCTCGGGATCGGTCGGACTCCAGTAGACCCACGGATCCATCGAATACGAGTTGTTCACGATGTCCACGCCGTGGCTGGCCGCCCACATAAACGCGCACGTCACGTACTCGGGGTAAATGAGGCGATTGTCGTTCGTAGCCTGAATCGCCACGATGGTCGCCTCGGGGGCGATGCCGTCGATGCCGATGTCGTTGTGGTTCGCCGCGATAATGCCGGCGACGTGCGTGCCATGGTAGAACTCGTCGCGCCAGCCGTAGAAGTCCTGCGTCGCCACACCGTTGACCGAACACTTCACCGAACGCTCAGTATCCACGCGGCCTGCCAGATCCGGGTGCGTGTCCTCAACGCCCGAGTCAACGACGGCGACCGTGACCGGCGCGCGCTCCACGGAGACCGCCCCGGCCTCGCGCGCGTGCATAGTTTCTGCACCCCAGTTGAAGATCTTTTCATCCGCCGCATCGCTCGCGCTCTCGTCGCGCGTGGCGGCCAGGCCGCCCGACTGAGCGTCGTCAGCCGCAGGGTCACCGGCTGCGGGGGTATCAGCTGCCGGGGTATCGATGTTCTCCTCGGCGACCGGGGCCTCGTCAGCCGGGGCCTCGGCACCTGTGGGGAGGGTGACTCGCTCGTAATAGAGGACCCCCTCGGTGCGGGTCGGGCCGATGGAGTGAACCGGGATACCCGCGTCCTTCAGTGCAGCGGCCAAGTCGGGCGCGAACGAGGGCGTGGCGCTCTGAGCGAAGAAGGTGCCGATCTCGGGGTACGAGGCCAGGGCCGCGCCCTTCACCGACGGGACCAGGTCGATAGCTCGCTCCAGGTCGGAGGCACTGGCACCCGGGGCCAGGTTGATCGCGTAGTTCATCTCGTCGTCGTTCGCGCGGGGAGACGAGATGAGGCCGTCGGCGGGTTCGTCAGCGCGGGCGGGCGGGGCCACCGCCGTCGCGACGCCCATGGACAGGGCGAGCGCGGCGACGACTCCGATGCGTGCGGCGGTGCGGCGCATTGTTCCTCGGCTTTCGGTTGGGACTGCGTCGTGCAGGTCTGCATCTGCGGGCAACACCATCATCCTAGAATTTGCCGGTAACAACAAAATGTAGGCTGCCCTAAGCTCACAATATGATTCCGCCACAATATCGCATGCAGCTCCACAACAGGAGTGACACGATCACATGAATTAAGACGAACAAGCTAGATACTGTCGGGGATTACATGCGACGTCGCTCAGAAAGCATCGCCTCAGCACGGGAACAGAGGCGAACTCGGGAATACAAGAGGCGGGGAGCGCACGCACTCCCCGCCTCGTTGGCTCCAGAACGGTGTCGTCTACTCCAGACCAGCGTCCAACGCCAGCAGATGATCCACCGTCTGCGGACGGACGAACCAGCGCGCGGTTCCATCCTCGACGGCGAGAACGCCGGGCTTCGTCAGCATGTTGTAGTTGGATGCCATCGAGTAGCCGTACGCGCCCACTGCCGGGACGGCCAGCAGGTCGCCACCCGCGATGTCGGCCGGCAGGTCGATGTCGCGGATGATGATGTCGCCACTCTCGCAGTGCTTGCCGACGACGCGGCAGCGCGCCAGGGACGAGGCCTGCGCCGGGTCCCGGTTCGCGAGCGTCGCCGTGTAGGTCGCGTCGTAGAGGACGGGACGGATGTTATCCGACATGCCGCCGTCGATCGCAACGTAGCGGCGCACTCCCCCATCTTCCAGGGACACGTCCTTGACGACGCCGACGCGGTAGAGCATGACCATCGAGGGGCCTGCGATGGAGCGGCCGGGTTCGACGGACACGTGCGGGATCGGCAGGCCGTGGTGGGCGCAGCGCTCCCGCACCACGGTGGCCAGGGCACGTGCGACCTCGACCGGGGAAGTCGGGACAGGATCCTGCCCCGTGTAGGCGATACCGACGCCGCCACCCAAGTCAATCGCGGGCACTTCCAAGCCCAGCTCGTCGCGTAGAACCGCCGCGAAATCAACGACGATGCGCGCGGCCTCGACGAAGGCCTCGGTCCCAAAGATCTGTGACCCGATATGGCTGTGCAGGCCGCGGAAGTCCAGGTGGGGCGCGTCCTTGATCGCGGCCACGGCCTCGTAGGCCTGGCCGGTGGCCAGAGACAGGCCGAACTTCTGGTCCTCGTGGGCGGTCGCGATGTACTCGTTGCCACCCGCGTGGATGCCGGACTTCAGGCGCACCATGACGGGCGCGACGACGCCGAGATCAGCGGCGATACGCTCGATCTGGCGAACCTCGTCCATCGAGTCGATGAAGATGCGGTGGATGCCGGCCTCAAGAGCGAGGCGGATCTCCGCATCCGACTTGTTGTTGCCGTGCAGGCCGATGCGCGAGGGATCCACGCCTGCGCGCAGGGCGAGGGTCAGCTCGCCGAGCGACGCGGTGTCGATCCCCAGGCCCTCGGCCGCGACCAGGCGCGCGACGTCGGCGCTCAGGAACGCCTTGCCGGCGTAGAAGGCGTCGCCACCGTTCATTCCGTAGCCGTCCCAGAACTCCTCGGCCATCGCCGATGCCCACACGCGGGCGCGCCCCCGCATGGCCTCGACGTCAAGCACGAAGGTCGGCGTGCCGAAGTCGGCGGCGACGCTGGTCAGGTCGACGCCTCCCACGCGCAGCACGCCATCCACCCGGGTCGCGCTCCACGGCCACAGGTCCGGGCGCTCATCGGGGGTCGGGCACGTCAGGGTAACCGCCTCGCTCACCAGGTCACATCCTTTCGGGGGCGCTCACGCCGAGCAGGCCGAGGCCGGTGCGCAGCACCTGGGTGACCGCGTCGTTGAGCCAGAGGCGGGCGACATGGCCGGGTTCGACCGGGTCGTCGCCGCGAGGCGTCACGCGGCACTGGCCGTACCAGGCGTGGTAGGTGGCAGCCAGGGACTCCAGGTAGCGGGCGATGCGGTGCGGCTCACGCAGCTCCGTGGCCTGTGCGACCTGCGCGGGGAACTGGGCGAGGGCGGCCAGCAGGGCCTCGTCAGCCTCGGAGTCGAGGGCGGCTGGATCGAAGTCAGCGTCGCGAGTGACGCCGTGCGCGGCCGCGTTGCGGGCAACATTGCAGGTGCGCACGTGGGCGTACTGCACGTAGTAGACCGGGTTGTCGTTGGAGTGCTGCGAGAGCAGGTCCAGGTCGATGTCGACCTGCGTGTCCATGGACACGCGCACGAGAGCGTAGCGCGCGGCGTCCACGCCCACGGCGTCGACGAGGTCGTCGAGGGTGACGATAGTGCCGGCGCGCTTGGACATGCGCACGGGTTCGCCGTCCTTGACCAGGTTGACGAGCTGGCCGATGAGGATCTGCAGATTCTCGCCCGGCTTGTCTCCGAAGGCGGCGCACATGGCCATCATGCGGCCGATGTAGCCGTGGTGGTCAGCGCCCAGCAGGTAGATGGCCGCATCCGCGCCGCGCTCACGCTTGTTCAGGTAGTAGGCGACGTCGCCCGCGAAGTACGCGGCCTGGCCGTCCGACTTAATGAGGACGCGGTCCTTGTCGTCGCCGTAGGCGGTCGTGCGCAGCCACACCGCGCCGCCCTCGTCGAAGATCACGCCGCGCTTGCGCAGGCGCTCAATCGCCTCAGCCACCGCACCCGAGTTGTGCAGGGAGTCCTCGTGGAAGAAGACGTCGAAGTCGGCGCGGAAGGAGTGCAGGCGCTCCTTGATTTCAGCGAACATCAGCTCGACGCCGCGGGCGCGGAAGACCTCGATGGCCTCGTCCTCGGGCAGCGTGACCGGGTCGGGTTCACCGGCGGCGTGCGCATCGGCGCGGACCTGGTCGGCGATGTCAGCGATGTACTGGCCGCCGTAACCATCCTCGGGGACCTCGCGGCCCATGGCACGCGCGTAAAGCGAGTGGGAGAAGCGGTCGATCTGCGAGCCATGGTCGTTGAAGTAGTACTCGCGAGTCACAGCGGCACCGGAGGCGGCCATGAGGCGCGCCAGAGAATCACCGACGGCGGCCCAGCGGGCACCACCCAGGTGCACGGGACCGGTCGGATTCGCGGACACGTACTCGAGGTTGATGGAACGCCCTGCGAGCGTCGCGTTACGACCATACTCAGCCCCGGCCTCGACGATGGTGCGGGCGAGTTCGCCGGCTGCCCCCGCGCCCAGGCGGATGTTGATGAAGCCGGGACCCGCGACCTCGACGGAATCGATGCCG
Source organism: Actinomyces sp. ICM47 (assembly GCF_000278725.1). Lineage (GTDB taxonomy): Bacteria > Actinomycetota > Actinomycetes > Actinomycetales > Actinomycetaceae > Pauljensenia. Next base: position 10,866 of record NZ_ALCA01000025.1, read on the forward strand.
TCGGCGGCGGCGAGAGCGTCCGCGAGGATCTGCGCAAACTCGCGCGGTGCCATACCGGCCTTCTTGCCGAGCTGCATGGCGACGTTGGTCGCCCAGTCGCCGTGCTCGCGCACGCGGGGGCGCTCGACCGTCACGGGGTCGGGTACCAGGGCGGGGTCGATGGAGATACGCCCGGCGGCGGCAGCGTCCAGCAACGTCGAGCGAATGAGGGAGGCAAGTTCTTCAGGAGTCACCCCTTTAGCCTACGGGGTTTTGCCTCGTCGCCGCTCACCTATACGCGGCGTGCGTGTGAAAACCTGGCCACACGAGGCCCGCCCGGGCGGCTTTCGTCCCGTGCCCAAGCGCGAGCGACGAGTAAGATTTCGGGTAGCCGAACATTTCCTATCTGCAGTGAGGATTCCCGTGAACGCCACGGACAGCGAGCACCGCCACAAGCTCATCCCTCTCCTCGGCCCCGCCTTCGTCGCGGCCGTCGCTTACGTTGACCCCGGAAACGTCGCAGCCAACATCACGGCCGGCGCACGCTACGGATACCTGCTCGTGTGGGTCCTGGTAGCCTCGAACATCTTCGCGATGGTCGTCCAATACCTGTCCGCCAAGCTCGGCCTCGTCACCGGCCGATCCCTGCCCGCCCTCCTGGGCGATCGCATGTCCAAGCCCGGCCGCATCGCCTTTTGGATCCAAGCGGAGATCGTGGCCGCCGCGACCGACCTGGCCGAGGTCATCGGCGGCGCGCTCGCCCTCCACCTCCTCTTCGGGATCTCACTGCTGTGGGGCGGCGTCATCATCGGTGCCGTGTCCATGGCGCTTCTCGTCGTCCAAGGCGAAGGCAAACAGCGCCAGTTCGAAACAATCATCGTCGGCCTACTGATCGTCATCACGCTGGGCTTCCTGGCGGGCCTGTTTGTCGCGCCTCCCAGCCCCTCGGGCATGCTCGGCGGACTCCTCCCCCGCTTCCAGGGCACCGACTCGGTCCTCGTGGCCGCATCCATGCTCGGCGCGACGGTCATGCCGCACGCCGTCTACCTGCACTCCTCGCTGGTCAACGACCACGAGGCCGACGAACTCGGCCCCTCCACCGCAGATTCACGCCACTCTTCGGGCCACCTCTCGCGCCTGTTGCGCGCGACCCGCATCGACATCTACTGGGCGCTGAGCATCGCCGGCCTGGTCAACATCGGGCTACTGCTCCTGGCAGCCGCCGCATTGGCCGGACAGAGCGGCACCGACACCATCGAGGGCGCGCACGCCGCGATCTCCTCCACGCTCGGCCCCATCGTGGGCACTGTCTTCGCGGTGGGCCTACTAGCCTCGGGCCTGGCCTCAACGTCGGTGGGCGCCTACGCGGGCAGCGAGATCATGAACGGCCTGCTCCACATCCGCGTCCCCATCCTCGTGCGCCGCCTCATCTCCCTGATCCCGGCCCTGATCATCCTGGGCGCGGGCGCGGAACCCACGTGGGCGCTCGTCGTCTCGCAGGTCGCCCTATCGTTCGGCATCCCCTTCGCGATCATCCCGCTCATGCACTTGACCGCATCGCGCGACGTCATGGGCGACTACGCCAACACCCGCACCCTGCGCGTGACCGGTTTCCTCATCGCAGCCGTGATCGTCGCGCTCAACCTGTTCCTCGTCTACCTCACCTTCACCGGTCAGGGCTAAGAGGACGAGGCCGGGGCCAAGGAAACGGAAACGAGGCATGCGAAGCGGGGCCGGCGATCCACCGGCCCCGCTTCGCATGCGCCAGGCAATCAGGCGCGCACGGAACGCTCGTACGCGGCCATCAGGTCGATGCGACGCTGGTGGCGCTCATCCCCGCTGAAGGGAGTCTCGAGGAAGGCATCAATGAGAGCGATGGCCTCGTCGTCGCTGTGCTGGCGGGCACCGACAGCCATCATGTTCGCATCGTTGTGCTCGCGAGCCAGGCGCGCGGTCGCGTCCGACCAGACGAGGGCGGCGCGCACGCCTTCCACGCAGTTGGCGGCCATCTGCTCACCGTTGCCAGAGCCACCGACAACGACGCCGAGGCTGCCGGGTTCGCTGGCCACAGCCTTGGCCGCTTCGATACAGAACGGCGGGTAGTCGTCGAGCGCGTCGTAGACGTGCGCGCCATGGTCGACGACGTCATGACCGGCCTCGCGCAGGTGGGCGATCACCTTTTCCTTCAGCTCAAAACCGGCGTGATCAGTGGCAATATGGACGCGCATGGAATCCTCCTGGGGGTTCACGGACAAGCAACGCCCACTAGTATGGCACACCTCACCGTTACGCGCGGACGTTTGAACCCTGCTAGACTAGCGGCGCTGCCCCGATAGCTCAGCGGATAGAGCGCTTGCCTCCGGTGCAAGAGGTCGCAGGTTCGAGTCCTGTTCGGGGCGCCACGCATACCCGGATCCGCGTCGACGCCGCGCCGACGCGGCATCTCGGTCGCCGCCATTCACGCGCCCACCGCGTGCCCGCACCGATGCACCTGCCTGCCCCCGCCTCGTCAATTCCACCCGTGCACACACCCGCCCCCGCCTCGTCGATGAGGCCACTCCCACCTCGGACAACGTTCCCCGCCACGCAGCCACCGCATAAAATAAAGAGCGTCTCTATCGTCTACCAAGGAATGGCCAATGACCTACCCATGGTGGAGTCTGCTCCCCTTCGTCGCGATGCTCGCGTGTATCGCGCTCTTGCCCATCATCCCGAAGACCTCACACTGGTGGGAAAAGGAATGCTCCCAGCTCTCCGTCGCGCTCGCTCTCGGCGTGCCGACGACGGTCTGGATGTTCATGAGGGCGGGCACGGGCCCGCTCATCGCCACGGGCGTGGAGTACGTGCAGTTCATCGCGCTGCTCTTCGCGCTGTTCGTAGTCTCCGGCGGCATTCACCTGGCCGGTGATATCAAGGCGACCCCGCGCAACAACACGATCTTCCTGGCGATCGGCGGCCTGCTGGCCTCGTTCATCGGGACGACGGGCGCGGCCATGCTGCTGATTCGCCCGCTCCTGGAGACGAACAAGGAACGTAAGCACCGCGTGCACACAGTCCTGTTCACGATCTTCATTGTGGCGAACTGTGGCGGCATACTGACTCCGCTCGGCGACCCGCCGCTGTTCCTCGGCTACCTGCACGGCGTGCCCTTCGCGTGGACGTTCGCGCTGTGGAAGGAGTGGCTGTTTACTCTGGCGCTGCTGCTCCTCACGTACTACTCGATCGACCGCGTCCGTTACGCGTCCGAGGACACGGCCTCCATCGAATCCGACGACCGCGAGGTGCAGCCCTTGCGTCTGCACGGAAAGATCAATCTGCTGTTCTTCGCGATCATCATCCTGTCCGTCGCTTTCGCTCCGTCGTGGGATGGCGAGGCGCTGGCCGAGGGCCACGTCCACTCGTGGGTTGACCTGGTGCCGTGGCGCGAAGTCATCATGTTCGCGGTCGCGGGCCTGTCCTACAAGCTCTCGGACAAGAAGGTCCGCTTCGAAGAGAACGCGTTCACGTGGGGCCCGATCATGGAGGTCGCGACGCTGTTCATCGGTATCTTCTCGACGATGGCACCCGCGCTGCGTTACCTGGAGCAGATCGCCCCGTCTCTGCCGCTCACGCGCATGACGTACTTCGTGTTCACGGGCGGCCTGTCATCCGTCCTGGATAACGCCCCGACGTACATGACGTTCTTCGAGATGGCGAAGGCGTCCGGCGGCGAGGGAACCCTGATCGCGGGCGTGCCCGAGTACTACCTGATTCCGATTTCGCTGGGTGCCGTCTTCTGTGGCGCGATCACGTACATCGGTAACGGCCCGAACTTTATGGTCAAGTCGGTCGCCGAGTCTGACGGCGTGCCCATGCCGTCGTTTGGCCGCTACATCGGCTACGCGTTCACGCTGCTGGTGCCCGTCCTGGCCGCCATGGCGATGATCTTCGTGGGCGAGTCCTGGCTCGTTCGAGGCCTCGGCATCGCCTTGGCCGCTGGCCTGGTGTTCCTCTCGCTCGTGCGCATCCGTCGCGCGGGGCTGGACGAGGCCGTGGCCGACTTCAGCGGCAACGAGTAAGCCAGCGGTGAGGGGGCGGAGCCACGCGGCTCCGCCCCCCCTCTGCATGTACGTGACACGCCTAGGCGGACTCATCCTCGTTGTTGTCTCCCGTCCATGGTTCACTGAAAGGATCGGGGTACTGGGGGTACCAGTCGTCGGGGAATCGAAGTGGCGTCAGGCCTGCAACCATCACCGCAGCGGTGACGTACGTGAGGACGTTCAGGCCAAACAGCGCCCTGTCGGAGGCACCCCAGGAAGCAGCCGCTTTGACGTAAAGAACCAAGTAGGACAGGCAGATGAGGGCCGGAATACAGACCGCGCGAGCGTTCTTGCTGACTTGGCTGGTGACGTCCGCGTTGCGCCACGCGACCCCGATCCAGGAGTCCGACCTCGTCTCAACGAGGAGCAGCCCGACGAGGAGGACCCACAGTCCGGCCAGGCACAGCGCGATCACGATGGTGTCATTCATGGGTTACTCCGCTCCCCGCCTCGCGATGCCCCTGCGCGGCCCGACGAATGCTCCGGCAGCTCCGCCCGCGCCACGCAACCGCAGCACCCGGCGCGGAAAGGAGCGGTCACGGGAGCACGGGTCAATCCCTCGGCATCGGGTGCGCACCAACGCCCGGAGCTGGAGGCTGTGTCCACAGGCCGCGCTGGTCAAGGAAGTCGCGTACGAAGGCGGGGCGGTCGGTGATGATGCCGTCGACACCGACCTCGAGGAGCCGCAGAATGTCGGCCACCGTGTTGATGGTCCACACGTGCACGGCCAGTCCCAGGGTGTGAGCGGTGGCCACGAAACGCTCGTCAACAACGCGGATGGGCCCCTGGTACATGGGCACCTGGGCGGCAATGACACCCTGGCGCGGGCCGGGCACGTGCCACCAGGCGGGGTTCGTGGCGCTCTTTGCGGCACCCACGAGGCGCACCACGGCCTCGGTGCCCAGCGACGTTGCGACGGCGCGGGCGGGGTCGGAGGCAGCCATGTCGCGCACGGCGCGCAGGCGCGGTTCTGAGAAGGAGGCGACCAGGACGCGGCCAGCGGCACCATGTTCGGCAACGACGTCCAAGAGCGGCCCCTCGACACCCGGTTCCTTCACGTCGATGTTGAGGTACATGTCCGGGAAGGCCTCCAGGACCTGCGCAAGAAGCGGCATGGGTTCACCCGAGTCGCGGTGGCGCAGCGCGGACAATTCCCTCCACGTCATGTCGTTGATCGCGCCGGTGCCGTCGTAGCAACGATCCACGGTTTCGTCGTGGCAGATCACGACTGCGCCGTCCGCGCTCAGGTGCGCGTCGGTTTCGATGTGGCGAAGCCCGGACGAGTAGGCGTGGGCGAAGGCGGCCATCGTGTTCTCAGGGGCCTCCTCGCCGCCGCCACGGTGAGCAAAGACGATAGGTCCCTGACGCATGGTCACGGGCATCATGAGCAGGGCTCCTGTCCAAGGTAAATGGCCTTGTGTTCGGCCATCCAAGATTCCGGGTCCACGGGAGTGTCGGAGGCGTCGTGGATTTCGAAGTGCAGGTGAGGGCCTGTCGACCAGCCGTTGCTTCCGACGGCACCGATAACCTGGCCGGCAGTGACGGTGTCACCGAGCTTGACCGTAATCTTGTTCATGTACTGGTGCAGGTAGGCCGAATGGAAGACGGTACCGTCGGGCAAGGTGTGCCTGATCTGTACGTAAGCACCCGCGTGGGAGTTCTCTGCGAGTTCCTCGACCACGCCGCCGTAGACAGCGGTGATGGGCGTGTCCATGGGTGCCGCCATGTCAATGCCCTCGTGGGCCAGGAGCTGACCGGAAACAGGCGAGATACGCATCGTGAAGGGCGACGTAATCGTGTAGCTTCCCTCGGCCAGCGGCCAGTAGACCGTGTCGGCCAGGACCTTCACGTGGCGGTTGCCGTCGGCACCAGCGCCGGCTTTGCAACCGGTGACTGTGACGGGTGCCTTGGCCTTCGCACGCGTGTTGGCAGTGAGTGTGGCGTCGAGTGAGATCGCCTCGGGCAGGACCTGGGAGGAGGCCCAGCTGCCGCGGCCCGTGGCGGAGCCGAAGGCACGCACAGGCACTGTCAGGGAGGAGTCGGATCCGACTCGGCCCGTCATCGGGACCGCGATTGTTGAACCCGCCAGGCCAAGAATGAGGAGTGTGCGCAGCAGGTAGCCGCCGGGACGGATGTTACGCTCCGGGGTTTCTTCCGACGAGGCATCCTCATCGTCGTCGAAAAAAGCTTCTTCCTCGGGAAACGCTGCGTCGTATTCGTAGGCGATCTGATCGAAGCTGAGCCTTGGGTGCCGCTCGACGGACGAGGGGATCTGTTCAACGGACTGAGGAAGCAACTCGACAGATGGAGGAAGCCGCTCAATGGACTGAGGAAGCAACTCGACAGATGGGGGGAGCGCCGACTCAAAGCTTGGTTGGCGAGGCGTGTAGGCGCGCGGCGGAGGAGCTACTCGCTGCACGGGTTCCGGGGCTACTCGCTGCACGGGTTCCGGGGCCACTCGCTGCACGGGTTCCGGGGCCACTCGCTGCACGGGTTCCGGGGCTACTGGCTGCACGGGTTCCGGGGCCACATCGGATGGGATCTCGGCGGTGGTGTATTTTTCCTCATCACCTGCCCGAGATCGCGCGGCGCGCAGCTGCGACCGCTTGGGCAGCGGGCACTCCATGTTGCTCACGCTATTCCCCTCTCGTTTTCTGACCGTTCCACTGTAGCAATGCCCGCACGGGCGGCGCCAGGCGCTTCGCCATTAGGGTCGCTGGAGGGCGTCACGGACTTCGCCGACCAGAAGTTCCAGGATATCCTCCAGGAAGAGGATACCGACGAGGACACCCTCGTCGCGCACGAGCGCACAGTGCACGCCGGTGCGCTGCATGTGGCGCAGTGCGTCTTCAACCTGGTCGGAGGAGGCGACGGCCTCGAGGCGGCGGATGCGCCACGGGGTAATCGGCTGGGTGCGTTCCTCGCCGGACGCGTACAGAACATCCTTCAGGTGGACATAGCCGGCGATGGCACCATCCTCGCCCGCAATCGGGAAGCGCGAGTAGCCGGTATGAGCGACTCGTTCCTCCACGTCGGCGGGGGTGGCACCCGCAGGGAGAACGACGAGGTCAGCCAGGGGCACCATCGCAGAACCCGCGGTTTCTTCTGAGAATTCCAGGGTGCCGCTGAGCAGCCCCAGTTCGTCGGTGAGGACACCCTCGGCCTGGGATGCGACGACAATGGAGGCGACCTCCTCGACCGTGTAGGAGGCCGAAATCTCCGAGCGAGGCTCATAACCCGACAAACGGACGAACCAGTTCGCGAAATGGTCCATGGCCTCGATGATGGGGCGCAGGACGTGGCCCAGGCGCACGAGGATGGGGGCCAGGATGAGGAGCATCCGTACCGGCGCGGCGATCGAGATATTCTTCGGGACCATTTCGCCGAAGACGACGTGGCAGAACAACACGATGATGAGGGCTGCTGCGAATCCGATGACGTGGCTGGTCGCCTCGGGAGCGCCCAGGCGTTCCAGCGGCGACTCGACAAGGTGCGCAATCGCAGGTTCGGCGACGACGCCCAGCGTCGTGGAGGCGACCGTGACGCCCAGCTGGCAGATGGCGAGCATGAGGGAGACGTGTTGCAGCGCGTAGAGCGCATCTCGTGTACCGCGCGCGCCTTCGTCGGCGAGCGGCTCAACCTGCGAGCGCCGCGTTGAGGTGACCGCAAACTCGCCGGCCACGAAGAACGCGTTGACCGCCAGCAGCGCGACGGTGATAGCAATGCCCATACCGGCGCTCATGCCTCCACCTCCGGTTCGTCAGCGGGCGCGGGGGTGATCGCGACCTGCGCGACCCTGCGGCCCTGCATCTGGGTGACCTCGATGCCGACACCGTCAACGCTCACGCGCGAGCCGACGGACGGGATGTCGCCCAGCTCGTTCATGACGAGGCCGCCGATCGTGTCGTAGGGGCCGTCCTCGGGAAGGTTGATGTCTGTGCGACGTGCGAGTTCGTCGGGACGCAGCGTCCCGGGCACGAGGAAGGTCCCGTCGGGGCGCGGGCGGATACCGAGGCGACGTTGGTCGTGCTCGTCGGAGACCTCGCCGACGATTTCTTCGACGACGTCTTCGAGGGTGACAATGCCGGACACGCCGCCGTATTCGTCGACGACGACGGCCATTTGCAACCCCTCGTCGCGCAGTTGAACCATGAGCGGACCAATCGGCACCGTCTCGGGAACGGTGGGCGCGTCGGTCATGAGGGAGGAGGAAATGACGGGCACGTCGGCGCGGCGCTCGGCGGGCACGGCGACCGCGCGGCGCAGGGAGACCAGGCCGAGGATGTCATCGGAGTCATCGCCGATAACGGGGAATCGGGAGTGACCGGTTTCGTGAGCGAGGTCCAGCACGTCCTGGGCGCTGTCTCGCTCACCGAGGGTGTGCAGACGCCCGCGGTCGGTCATAACGTCGGCGGCGCTGAGCGTGCTCATGCGGATTGTGTTGACGAACAGGTCGGCCGTGGACGTGTCGAAGGTACCTTCTTCGACGGAGTGCTCGACGAGGGCCGCCAGCTCGGATGCGGAACGCGCCGACGAAATCTCTTCCTGCGGCTCGATGCCCATGCGGGCGAGCACCCAGTTCGCGGTGCCACCCAGCACCCAGATGATGGGGCGGGCGATCACGGTGAAGGCCATCTGGAAGGGGACGACACGCACGGCGGTGGCCATCGGGTGGGCCAGCGCGAGGTTCTTGGGGACAAGCTCACCAAAGAGCATCGAGAAGACGTTAATGAACGCGGCGGCGACGAAGGCCGCGATGCCGGTGGCCAGGCCCCAGGCCAGCCCGGCTGCGCCGAGCCATCCCACCAGCAGGTCCGCCAGCGCGGACTGCGTCGTGTAGCCGAGCAGGATCGTGGTCAGCGTGATGCCCACCTGGGCACCCGACAGCTGTGTGGACAGGGTACGGGTGGCGCGCAGGACGGACGCGGCTCCGCGGTCCCCCTCGTCCGCTTTCTTGTCAAGGACGGCCTGGTCCACAGCGACAAGCGAGAATTCGGCGGAGACGAAGACGAAGGTGCCGGCGGTAAGAACGACGCCGAGGAGGAGCATAAGGACGGTCGTCATCGCTGCCCCCTCTCGACGAGGCCGGAGCGAGCCACGGGTACGCGCGCGGACAGGGGGCGGGAAAGAGCGGCAGAAAAGCCGACAGTGTCGCAGTCCATGATGCATCCAGTTTAGCGGCCCCGGGCTTTCCTCCCCGCGTGCGCGTCCACACACCATCGCTCTGTGTCAACACTCTCCCTATACCGGACCAAAGGCCCTTGAAATGATCGCCAAGTGTCTCCCACGTCTCGTGAAGGTTGTCACGTAGAGGTAGAATCTGTCGGGTATGGTCGCCGCGATACAAGCCCGTACGCGCGGCGTGAGTCAAACGGAGGAATACGTGCCGACCCACACAGTTTCCCAGCCCGACCCGCAGTGGTATCTCGCAAAGATGCGCGACCTGTACGAGCGCGATCCGCAGCTCCTCGATCCATCGTGGCGCGCCTACTTTGCGACCGAGACCGCTCCCCCGCAGCTGCGCGCCAAGCGTCCCGCAATCCCGGAGGGTGCTATCGAGGGCAGCGCACCCGAGCAAGCAGCCCCGGCCTCGTCGATGCAGGCCCCCGCGGTGCCCGTGAGCGTCACCCCGCCCACCCTCGACATTGAGGAAGCGGAGCATGCACACCCCACGCCCCCGGTCGCACCCGTCGTCTCGGTGACCCGCTCCGACCTGCCG
>NZ_ALCA01000026.1 GCF_000278725.1 Actinomyces sp. ICM47
TGTATTGGGGGAGGGGGCTGCGGTGGGGGGCACGACGATGGGGTCGAGGATTTCGGTCTTGTCTTCGGGGCCGGGGACGTCCGGCTTCTGGGCAGGGGTTGTCGTGGTCCCCGCACCGTTGATCATGCCCATCAGGTCATCGACCCCTAGTGAGGACGGATCCTCCGCGGAAGAGGGGACGAACAGGATGTTCGTATCGACAACTGGGGGGCTGTCGTGTGACTCCTTGCGCTTCCTCATAGTGACTATCCTATATTCGCGGTCAACAAAGGTAGGGTTAGGGGGACATATTCCCGGCAGAAAAGGGCCTTATCGTGACCTGGTCTACACTCGCGGCAGCATCGGATCCGTCGATGCTTGACACAGTTATCGAGTGGTTTAAGAATCCTGAGACACTTCTTGTTGCCATGGGGCCGTGGGTCCTGTGGGGAACGATGCTCATCGTTCTTATCGAGTCCGGCGTTCTTTTCCCGGTTCTTCCAGGCGAGTCCCTGCTGTTTACTGCCGGCTTGCTGCACGACCGCCTTGGTCTGCATCTGCCCACTCTCATTGCCATGGTCGTCGTCGCCGCCTTCATTGGCGCGCAGATCGGCTACTTCCTGGGCGCGAAGTGGGGTCGCCGCTTCTTCAAGCCGGACGCGCGGATCCTGAAGACCGAGCACTTGGAGAAGGCTGAGCATTACTTCACAAACTACGGCGGACGCTCGCTCGTCATCGGTCGTTTCATTCCCTTCGTGCGCACCTTCATTCCGATCGCCGCGGGCATGGCCCGTTACCCCTACCCGAAATTCCTGGTATTTAACACGCTGGGTTCCATCCTCTGGGGTGCTGGCTTCATCCTGGTTGGCTCGCTCCTGGGCAACGTGCCTTTCGTGCACGATAATTTGACACTCATCCTGGGTGTCATCATCCTCGCGTCGGTCCTGCCCGTCATCATTGAGATGATCGGCAAGCGTCGGTCTTCTGCCGAGAAGGAGTAACACGTGCTGGCCTGGTGGATGCTGGTTCCGACCCTGCTGGCCATGATGGTCGCCCTGGTGCTGCCGGGGTTCATGTGGCTGCGCGCGGGGGTGCGCTCGTCGCTCGTCGCAATCGGGGCGGCACCGGCGTTCACCTTTGGTCTGATCACTGTCCTGACGGTCCTTTATCCGGCGCTCGAGATCCCGTGGGAGGCTTCCACGGTCATGCCGGTCCTCGGCATGAGCACCGTCGGCGGTGCGGTCGCGTGGGGCCTCAGCTACTTTCACCGAGTTAACGGCGGGTTTGCCCTCAACGGGGTACCTTTCCGCGAGGCCATCGGTGTGCGCGTGCCGATCGGCGGACGTCAGGCGGCAATCCGCGCGGCGACGTGGGGCACGATCCTCGTGGGCTTCCTCCTGGCTGCCTGGCCGCTGCTGTCGGTTGCAGATCCCGCGAACCCTGTCCAGCAGTGGGACCCGACGTTCCATCAGAATGGCGTTCACGCGATCCTCTACGGCAAGGATGCCAGCCCTTTCGGTGGTCTCCATGAACTCTACGGTGGGCGGCGCGTCTACTACCCGACGGGCTGGCACGCGTTTGTCGCGCTCTTCGCCCGCTACGACTCGGTTGTCCAGGCTTCCAACGTGTCCTCCCTGGCCCTCATGGCCGTGTGGGTGATCGGCCTGGCGGCTCTGGTGTCCGTACTAACGGGTTCGCGCACGGCCCTCCTTGCGACTCCGATCATCGGCGGCATGCTGCACAACATGCCGGCTGACGCGCTGACCATGTATAACCAGTGGCCCAACTCGACGGGCACGGTGCTGGTCCCCGGCCTCGCTGCGGTCTTCATCGTCGCTGGTCGGCGCGCGGCCGCAGACCTGCGTTTCGGGGACGGCATCCGGTCTTTGATCCGCCGCATCCCCCAGGTTCTCTTCCTCCTCGTAGGCTGCCTCGGCCTCGTCGGTACGCATCCCAGCGCTGCCTTCTCCCTCTTGGCTTTCCTTGCCGCGCCCCTTCTGTCTTCCATCGTCTTTTTCGCGCGCTCTGCGCTGGCGCGTGAGGGCCGAGGCCAGCTCACCGCCATCCTGTGGGTTGGCGTCGGCCTCGCTGTCCTGGCCCTGCCCCTGATCGCGCTCGCCTCACCGAAGATCCAAGCGATGGGCCGTTACCCGCGTCGAGGCAGTGGCTGGGGCGAAGCCTTCTCGCATGGACTCCTGCCCTATCCGCCGTTCGCGCAGACGACGAGCACGACGTGGTGGACGCTCATCCAGGTGATTCTCCTCGTCGCAGGTATCGTCGTCACCGCTCGCCTCCACACGTTGCTGCGACGCCCCGACCCGGTCGATGACCTGGCCGACGAGGCCCGTCTGGACATCGACGGTCGCGAGATCGAGACTATCCGACTGATGGATCGCAAGGAAGCTGCTCCGATGCCGACCTGGCCTCTCGTCTCCTACCTGATTCTTGCTGTCCTCACCGGGCTCGCCTACGCCCCCGACTCCGCGCTGCGCACCTTCCTGCTCGCCCCCTGGTACAAGGACGGGCGGCGCATTATGGGCGTCGAGGACATCGCGCTGGCCGTCCTCATGGCCGTCGGCGTCGCGGCTATCGTCCACGGCATTCACGCGGCATGGACAGTTTCTCTGCGTCGCATCCTAGCCGAGCGCGGCATCGAGGACGACGTTGAGGATGGTGTCGAGGCACCCCGCTGGCCGATCCAGGTGGGTATCCTCTCGCTCGTCGTTCTCCTGTCCGGCCTCGGCGCGATTGACGCTCGTGACTCCGCCGTCGCCTACGTGTACGACCCGACGCGCCTGGGCAAGCCCGGCATGGCTGTCAAGGGTGAACTCGCCATGCTGCGCCGCATGCAGTACACGACCGCGCCCGACGCCCTCATCGTCGGCGACCCCATCGCGGGTGCCGCCTACTCGGAGATGCTGGGCGGCCGCAAGGCCGTCTTCCCCCAGCTCAGCACGGTCAACGGTGATGGGGCCTCGCAGAAGGTCCTCACCCAGCACTTCCGCGACATCACGACAGACCCCGAGGTCTGCGAGGTCGTGCGCAACCTCGGCATCACACACTTCTACGAGGAAGAAGACGGTAGCTACTACAACTTCTTGCGCTCGAGCCGCAACCCCGGTTTCTACGGCGTCGACACTTCCAAGGGCTTTGAGCTGGTCGACGCGGGCGGTACCGCGAAGCTGTGGAAGATCACCGCATGCGGCTACGTCACCCCCGGCGGCGGCAGTCAAGCCTTCGCGGACGGGATCCGCTCCACCCAGCCGGGTGCCGATGAGCCGGAGGAACACCGGTCCGGCGACGAGTAGGCCACAATGCGCCCCTGAGCTGGGGCTGAGTGCGCTCACCTCCGTCGCGTGTCGATACCCTTGACGCTATGACGACGAACATTCCCGGCCCCGCGCCCCTTGGTGACAAGCTCCGCATCGCGTTCCTCGGCCCCTTCGGTACTTTTACCGAACAGGCCGTCCACCAGGTCGCGCCCGCCGGTGCCGTCCTCCTGCCGATGACGAGCGCCCCGCAGGCGCTTGCGGCTGTGCGCCGCGGCGAGGCCGACCGCGCCGTCGTCCCGATCGAAAACTCCATCGAGGGCGGCGTGAACGCAACCCTCGACTCCCTCTCGCACGGCGATCCCCTCGTGATCGTCGCCGAAATGCACGTCCACGTCGTCTTCCAGCTCGCAGTCCTGCCGGGCACGCGCGCTGAAGACGTCCGCCGCATCGGCACGCATCCGCACGCGTGGGCGCAGTGCCGCGGCTGGGTCGAGAGTACCTTCCCGGGCGCGATCCACGTGCCTGCGACCTCGACGGCGGCGGCCGCCGAGCTCCTCTCCGACGGTGACGCCTCCTTCGACGCTGCCCTGTGCAACGCGGTGTCCGTGAGCACCTACGGCCTCGAGGCCCTCTACCAGGACGTGGCCGACAACCCGGGCGCGATCACGCGCTTCGTGTTGGTCGCGCGTCCGGGCGCGGTGCCCCCGCCCACCGGCGCGGACAAGACGACCATCCAGGTGGCCCTGCCCGTCAACGAATCGGGCGCTCTGCTAACCCTCCTTGAGCAGTTCTCGGCGCGCGGCGTGGACCTCTCGCGCATCGAGTCCCGTCCGAGCGGCGACGGCCTCGGCAACTACACGTTCAGTATCGACATCGTTGGGCACATCCGCGAGGAACGCGTCCAGGCGGCCCTCGTCGGCCTGCACCGCTACTCGCCGGAGGTCCGTTTCATGGGGTCCTACCCGCGCGTCGACGGCGTGCGTGCAGCCGTTGTCCCCGGGACGACGGACGAGGCGTTCCGTGCGGGTCGCGCGTGGGTCGCGGATCTGCTGCGCGGCGGCGACGGCACGGGCAAGGCGGGCGGCTCTGCCCCCTCCTGGCCGCTGGCCTGATTTCCCGCATCCCCGGCGATTCCGGGCGCATATGAAGCAGGTCTGCACCACTTAGCCACAAGCTCAAATGTGGGTCAGTGGCGACACGCGCACGGATTCGGGTTGGGGCGCGCTGTATCACGGAGTGGGTCAGCTGGGTAGCAGCTCCATCCACGTGCGCTCGGCGGGTACGGCCACGTCCAGTGCGCCGGCCTGCATGCGCACGTGCATCGTGCGGGCCAAGCCGATGGCGTCGCCGTCCACCTGGCACACCTGCGGTTCGGTGGCCGTCACGGACGCGCCTTTCGCCTGGCGGAATGCGACCGTGCCCGTCGACACGGGCAGGTTGATGGGGCGCAGGCCGATGAGCTGGCCGAGCATCTTCCACGTGACATCCGCCCAGCCGAGCAGGCCGACGTGCGCGTCGACCGCGATGACGTCGATCAGTCCGTCCGACAGGTTCGCATCGGGAGCGAGGACCAGTAGTTTCAATTCACCGGCGTTCGCAAACATGACCGAGCGTGCCTCGATGCGCGTGACTTCATCCGCCGACGAACGTGGAGAATCTTGACGACTGGAGGGGGCTGCGGCCTCGTCGACGGTCCGCCCGGACAGCTGGTCGCTCACTCCCAGCGGGTCGGGCGCGGTGGCGATGGGGGACCGCAGCATCAGGCGCGCCTTCATGCGCGGCACGCCCATCGCACCCAGTCCCGCCCACACGTAGGCGATCCACCCGATGCGCTTCTTTAGCTCAGGGTCGGTGTCCGCCATCGTCGCGCCGTCGTAGCCCATGCCTGCGATGACGAGGCAGGCGTACTCGTCTGGGCGGGGCTCGATGGACGAGGCCGTGGCGGGTTCGCGTTCCTCATCCTCAGTGCGGTGGGTGGCTCGGCGGGCAGCGTCGCGCAGTGCGCCTTCGGCGGGAAGCGCCGAGGGTTCGGTGATGTCTTCGACGCGCACCCACGCCAAGTCCACGGGCCTGTGGTTGGCGTCTAGAGCGACGGCGAGTGCATGTGCGGGGTCATCGGGAATGGAGAGGTTGCCCGCCAGGACGTTGCCGGTGCCGACGGGGATGATGCCCATGCGCACGCCCGACCCGGCCATGCCGGCCGCGACCGCGCGCACGGTCCCGTCTCCGCCTGCGGCGATGACGATGGATGCGCCTTCCTTGAGGGCGCGCACTGCTTGCCCGGTGCCCGGGTCTTCGCGTGTGGTCTCGCGCCAGTGCACGTGGTCGATGCCAAGTTCCTTGGCCTTGCGGTCAATGAGGTCCTTGAAAGCCTGTGGATCGTCGTGCTTCGAGGGGTTCATGATGATCCACGGACGAGGCCTGCCGCGCTCCGGGTCGTCCGCCGTTGCCGGGATGGAAAGTGCCTGTCGTCTGCGATGACGTCTGGTGAGCGCCGTGACAGCGCGCGCGACGCCGATTGCTCCGGCTCCTGCAGCGGCTGCGAGTATCCACGGTGTAGCGTCCATGTGCACATCTTAGTCTGCCTGTGGATTAGGGGGTTGTGGACAGGCTGTGAAAGCTCTTTTCGTTGTGCCCCATAGTGGCTATGACCAGCTGTTGTGCAACGATGCTCATCGTTATACACACAGTTATTCACAAGAGGTGGATAACTTTTGGTATTTCTGTTGAATTGATCGGATGGTTGGTGCATAACCTGGTCTCTGCTGCGGATTTGGCATCCGGCACGGTGGGGGACAGAGCCGGGCCACCTGGCATAGGATGGTTCCATGATTGATGTGCGTGCCCTGCGTGAAAACCCCGAACCCGCCCGCGCCTCCCAGCGTGCCCGCGGAGCCAACCCCGGCCTCGTCGATGAGATCATCGCGGCCGACGCCGCCCGCCGCGAGGCCCTGCAGGCCTTCGAGACGCTGCGCGCCACCCAAAAGGAGGTCTCCAAGTCCGTGGGTCGCGCCTCCAAGGAGGAGCGTCCCGCGATCCTGGCCAAGGCTAAGGAACTCGCCGAGCAAGTGAAGGCCGCCGAGGCCGCCGCGAACGCCGCCGACGCCGAGGCCGACCGCCTCGCGCGTCTCCTGCCCAACCTCGTTCTCGACGGCGTGCCCGTTGGTGGCGAGGATGACTTCGTGGTCCTGCGCCACGAAGGCCCCGCCCCCCGCGACTTCGCCGCCGAGGGCTTTGAACCCCAGGATCACCTCGCGCTCGGCGAGGGCCTGGACGCGATCGACACCAAGCGCGGCGCGAAGGTCTCCGGCGCACGCTTCTACTACCTCAAGGGCATTGGTGCCCGCCTCGAGCTGGCCATCATGACGATGGCCATGGATCAGGCGCTCGCGAACGGCTTCGTGCCGATGATGACCCCGACCCTGGTTACCCCGCAGATCATGGGCGGCACGGGCTTCCTCAACGAGCACTCCGACGAGATCTACTACCTGCCCGCCGACGACCTGTACCTGACGGGCACGTCCGAGGTGGCCCTCGCCGGCTACCATGCCGACGAAATCCTTGACCTGAGCGCCGGTCCCAAGCGTTACATGGGCTGGTCCACCTGCTACCGCCGCGAGGCCGGCTCCGCGGGCAAGGACACGCGCGGCATCATCCGCGTCCACCAGTTCAACAAGGCCGAGATGTTCAGCTACTGCCGCCCCGAGGACGCCGCCGAAGAGCATCAGCGCTTCCTCGCGTGGGAAGAGGAGATGCTCGCCAAGGTCGAGCTGCCCTACCGTGTCATCGACACGGCCGCCGGCGACCTGGGCACCTCCGCCGCCCGCAAGTTCGACTGCGAGGCCTGGCTGCCCACCCAGCAGCGCTACATGGAGGTCACCTCAACCTCGAACTGCACGACGTTCCAGGCGCGCCGCCTCGGTATTCGCGAGCGCCGGGAGGACGGCATGGCCGCAGTCGCCACGCTCAACGGCACGCTGGCCACGACCCGCTGGATCGTCGCCTTCCTCGAGAATCACCAGCAGGCGGACGGCTCGATCTACGTGCCCGAGGCCCTGCGCCCCTACCTGGGTGGACTCGACGTCCTGACCCCCCTCGCTCGATGAGCCAAGAGCGCTTCCTGACGGTCCCCTCCTCCGGGGAAGTTGCCCGCCCCTTCGAGGATCTCCTCGACGAGGCCTCGGCCGCCTTGCCCGCCGACTTTCCGACGTCGGCGGGCCAGGTCCTGGTCGCGCTCGACATCGACGGCACGATCCTGACCCCCGCGGGGGCAACCCCGCGCGTCCTCGAGGGGATCCACGGCCTCGCCGCCGCGGGCGCTCACGTGCTCATCGCGTCGGGCCGCGCGCTCGAAGGCGTTACCCCGGTCCTCGATGCCTTGGGCTTCACGGATGGGTGGGCGCTGTGCAATAACGGCGCGACCCTCGTGCGTGTGAGCGGCGGGCAGTGCGACATCGTCGAGGAGCGCACCTTCGTGCCCGGTTCATGCCTGGAGGAGATTGCCTCCGCCATTCCGGGTGTCGTGTTCGCGTCGATGCCGCATCCCGACATTCTGCTGTCTGCTCCCTTCCCGAACAACGAGATCGAGGGCAGCGAGCATCGCATCGTGTCGATGGAGGAGCTGGCCTCCACGCCGACCCCGAAGATCGTCGTACGCGCCGCGGACATGGATCGCGATGTGTTTGACTCCGTTTTGTCCTCCCTGGACGTCTCGCGCACCCACGAGGTGTTCGTCGGATGGACGTCCTGGGCGGATATTGAGCCGCTCGGCGTGACCAAGGCAACTGGCCTGGAGTCACTGCGGGCGCGACTGGGCGTTCCCGCGGCGGGGACTGTCGCTGTCGGGGACGGTACGAACGACATCGCGATGATCGAGTGGGCGGCCTTCGGCGTCGCGATGGGGGGTGCCTCCGACGAGGTGCGCTCCCATGCCGATCACGTGACGGCGGCCGTCGAAAACGACGGTGCCGCCGCCGTCATGCACGCGATCATGCGCCGCTGCGGGGTTGCTGGCCGCTGAGCGGTGATTGCTAGCATTCTTCGATGGTTGCAAGCGCGCGTCAGTACGTGCCCATGTTTTTCGCACGTGGGCCCGCTAATTCGCACGTGGGCAGCCCTGCCCACACGCGTAATAGCGGGTTAAGGTGCGCAATAGAGGGTTAACGTGCATGATGTGGTGCCTGCAGCCAGTCGCCCATGATCGTGAAGGCGCGGTTCAGGTCCCCAATCTGGCAATGCTGTGCCATGTCTGGGTCCTCGGCCTCGTGGAAGACGCGCACGTCCAGCGACGCCGCGTTAGCCAGGACCCGGCGCACGTCTGCCAGGCGCTCGATGGGCACGTACTGATCCGCGTCGCCAGCAAGCACCAGGCATGGCTGATGAATCAGGCCCTCGAGGGGTTTCATCGTATAGTCGCCGAAGGCGTGCAGCACCTCGCTCGGTGTGCTCAGGCCCGTGAGGTGTCTGGCCTGCTGTAGCTTCCACGCCAGGTCCGCACTGAACCTCGGCGCGATGCGCAGCGCCGCGTCGATGAGCCATGCGGGACGAGCGTGACCGACCATGGCCTCGGCGAAGGGACGCAGAGGACGAGGTAGTGGCAGCGTCAGGCCGTCGAGGAGCCGGAACATCATGTCGAAGGCGATCACGTGGCTGATGCGCGGGCAGTGGGCGGCCGCGCGCATGACGAGGTAGCCGCCGAAGGACACGCCGAGCGCGGCTGCGCTCTCCACGCCGAAGTAGTCCAACACTGCGCTCGTCGGGCGCTCCCACTCTGGCTCGAGCGTCATACCCGCCAGCGCCGTGTGTCCCTGCCCTGGCCCATCGAAGGCGATGATGTCGAATGGACGGGTGGGGAAGTAGGACGCGAAGTCAATGATCTCCTCCGCATACCCGTCGAATCCGTTCATCATGACAAGTGTGTGCGGTGTGCCCGACGGGGCCTGCGCGCGGGCATCCGGGTCTGCCTCCCAGCGCATCGCGGTGAGTTCGCCATCCCGGTAGGGGATCGCGTGACGGGTGAGGGCGAGGCCGTGGCGCGCCTCGTCGAATGCGGCCGACATGGCGTCGATGGCGCGGTGCTTGCGGGGGTCGGAGGTGGAGACGTAGAAGGCTGCCAGCTCGTGTAGGCGCCACGCGGCCTCCGCGTCGTCTTCGGCATCGAAGCGCTGCGCGAGCGAGTGAGCAAGTGCCGTGATGTCCTTCGTCGAGCGAATGCGAGGGAGCGCAGTGTCGGCGATGCGTGCGATGCCCTCGTGATCAAGCAGGGGAGCGAAGGTCCGATTGAGCTGGAGATCGAATTGCCGGTTGCCCGTGTAGTGAGTGAACATGCCTCGAGGCTACGAGCTGTGACAGCGGGCGGGGATGCACAATATCGCATGGAATGTCCATTACCGGACACACGCTACGAGAAGAGTAGGATAGGCCCACAGATCCGAGGAAAATGATGGGAGCATCATGTATCTGCGAAACCTGGACAAGCATGGGCGGGCCGCCGAGAAGAACCTGGACCTGCGCATCCGCAAGACTCGCCGCGCGATCCGCTCCGGCCTCGTGAAGGCGTGCGAGGCCAAGCCCTACGAGCACGTGAGCGTCGCCGATATCTGCCGTGTGTCGATGGTCTCGCGCACGACCTTCTATGACCATTACACCGGCAAGGATGCGCTTCTGGCCGAGGTGGTGTCCTTCCTCCTCGAGGACATTACTCCCGCGCTCGAAGGCTTGTGGTTTGGGGAGGGCGGTGACTCTCGGGCGGTCGCGCGTCACCTGGCCGACATCTACGCGCGCAACGGGCGTGCCCTGACGACCCTGCTCGCCATTCGTGTCGGGGGAGAGGGTGACCTGCACGAGCGTCTCCGCCAGACATGTCGTTCGGTATTTGCCAATTGGGCGCGCGGACGCATCGATGATGACGTGCTTCCCCTGGCCTCGGAGGTCTACGCCTCGGTCGTCCTGACCTTTATAGAGCGCAGCGCAACCAAGCCGCTCAGCGAGAAGGAACTGTCCGTCATCGACCGCACCCGTGAACTCTTCATCGAGGGCTTCGGCGCTCAGTAGGTCAGCGGTAAACCCGAGACCTGTGATCGATGTTGATGGCGAGGATCAATAGCTCGTCATCTTCAATGGAGACGATGATTCGGTAGTCACCGACACGGTACCGCCAGAACCCTGCGAGGTTACCGGTGAGCGCTTTCCCGCGGGCGCGGGGATCATTCCCGTTCGCGGTCTCGCGCAGATATGCAATGATTCGTGCGGCAGCCGGTTTATCGAGTTTGCTCAGTTGCTTCAATGCGCGAGGCGACAGCTTAGCCTTCCAGGCCAAGGGTCTTCACCGCCTCGTCAAGGCTCACCGATGTTGCGCGTCCACTGCGGATATCTTCGAGGTCTGCCTGCAGTGAGTAGGCCAGCTCGATCTCCTCGAGCGCTGACTCGATGGCACGATTCATGTAGAACGATTTCGTTCGTCCCGTCCGCTGCGCAAGGGCCGTGAGTCGGGCGTCGATCTCGGGATCGAGCTTGACGGAGCGTGCAACACGTGCTGTAGACATGCGTCCTCCTGAATTGTGACTACGCGTAGTCTACTCCCCCGAGCCGTCAGCTGGAAGGGGACATGTGAGAGGAAGGTGGGTGGGTGGGAGAATCGGGCTGATGGGGTAACAAGGTTGTTAATAAGGCATAATTCCGCATATATCGTGCAAAGTGTTCGATAAATGGCCGCAGGTCCTCGCCGGGGCGTTCACGAAAGTGTTACCGTTAGCGCATTCCGGGCCACGGCCTCGTCAATGAAGACCCAAGGAGCACACATGAGCACCGACCCCCGCGCCGCCATCGCCGCCGCCGACACTTCGCTCGGCATCGAATTCGGTTCGACCCGCATCAAAGCCGTCCTGATCGGCCCCGACCACGAAGTGCTCGCCACCGGCGGCCACGCCTGGGAGAACCACCTGGAGGATGGCCTGTGGTCCTACACCCTTGACGAGGTCGTGGTGGGCCTGCGCTCCGCCTATGCCTCCCTGGTCGCCGCCGTGCGCGAGCGCTACGATGTCACCCCCACCTCCTACGGCTCGATCGGCATCTCGGGCATGATGCACGGCTACCTCGCCTTCGATGCCGACGATAATCTGCTCGCGCCCTTCCGCACGTGGCGCAATACGAATACGGGCCGCGCCGCCGACGAACTCACCCGCCTCTTTGGATTCAACATTCCCCTGCGCTGGTCGATTGCCCACCTGCATCAGGCGGTCCTCGACTCTGAGGAGCACGCGCCGCGCGTCGCTCGCCTGACGACGCTCGCTGGCTGGGTGCACCATCAGCTGACGGGCCGCCATGTCCTGGGCATCGGCGACGCCTCCGGCATGTTCCCAGTTGACTCGACCACGGGCACATACGTGGAGTCCTACCTCGATCAGTACGAGGCCCTGGTTGAGAACCGGGTCCCGTGGCGCTTGCGCGACGTGCTTCCGACCGTGCTGAACGCGGGCGAGGACGCGGGTGCGCTGACCCCCGAAGGTGCCGCGCTCATCGACCCGACCGGCGCGCTGCAGCCCGGGATTGCGCTGTGCCCGCCGGAGGGCGACGCGGGCACAGGCATGATCGCGACGAACGCGATCGCGCAGCGCACGGGCAATATTTCGTGCGGCACGTCCGTTTTCCTGATGGCCGTTATTGAGCGTTCCCTCACCGAGCTGCACACCGAGATTGACATGGTGACCACGCCGGATGGCTCGCCCGTCGCGATGGTCCATTCAAACAATGGCGCGTCCGAGCTCGACGCGTGGGTGGGCTGGTTCGCGGACTTTGCGCGCCTCATCGGAGCTGACGTGAGCGTCCCCGCGATCTACGACACCCTCTACAACCACGCGCTCACGGGCGAGGCCGACGCGGGCGGCGTCATGGCCTACAACACCCTGTCCGCCGAACCGATTGTTGGACAGGAGACCGCCCAGCCCGTGTTCACGCACACGGCTGAGGCCCGCGTGACCCTCGCGAACGCGGTGCGCGCCCAACTCATGAGCATCTTCGCGGCCGTGCACATCGGCGTCGACATCCTCCGCGAGGAGGGTGTAGGCCTCGACTCACTCTTCGCGCACGGCGGACTCTTTAAGACTCCGGGCGTCGCCCAGCAGATCCTCGCCGACTCGCTGAATATCCCTGTGTCCGTCGGCGACACTGCAGGCGAGGGCGGCGCGTGGGGCATCGCCGTCCTCGCGCGTTACCGCGCTGTCCTGGCTGGGAATGCGGCGACTCCCGCCCTGCCGGAGTACCTCTCCGAGCGGGTCTTCGCCGAGGCCTCGGTCTCCACTCTGGAACCCACCCCCGAGGGCGTGGCCGGGTACGAGCGCTTCCTCGACGCCTATCGCGCTGCCCTGCCCGGCGTGGAGGTCATCGCCCGGGGACACTGACGAGGCCCGGGCTGAACCGGCTCGCCCAGCCCTGACCTCGTCGATTGAACGAAACCCGCTACGATTACACCCATGGGTAAAGCTAGCCGCCGTAAGAAGGTCACCGATCCCGCCAAGCTCAAGGCATATCGTCCGCCGATCCCCTTCGTCGCGCGCCCCTACGAGGGCCTGCCGAAGGAGATTGAGCTGGTCGCCATGCGCGAGCTCATCCCGGCGGCCACACTGACCGCACGCACCAACGCCGACCACGGTGCCGTCGAATTCGACTTCGTCACCCTCCTGCCAGAGGGGCAGCCCGCCATGGTGCGCCCTGACGGGCGCATCCTTGTCGCGCTGCAGACCCGCTCGAACTCCGCGGACCTCAGCCATGACGCGGGTGCCGCACTGCTCGCGGCCATCGCCGCGAAGGAAGCGGGCGACGAGGGCGTCATCTCGATCGATGTGCGCGAGCCGTCCGAGCGCCTCCAGGACATCGTCGACGCCGACAGCTTCACGGACATGAAACTCGAGGAGGACTTCTCCTTCTGGTTCGACCCGGCTGAGGAGATCGATGAGCAGACGCGTCGCGCCCTTGACCAGAACCGCGATGAGATCATCCCGACTGAACCCGTGCCCGGCGTCCCCGGCGCGTACTGGTGCGAGATGAACCGTAACTTCGTGCGTTTCCTGACGGACAACGACGAGACCAAGCTCTTCGATGCGCTGGCCCGCCTGGCTGCGCGCGGCGAGGCTAACGTCGGTGAGGGTTCGCGCTACGTGGGTTCCTTCCGTGCGTGCGGCCTCATCGTCCCGGTCTTCGAGCTGCCCGAGGGCGCCAGCGCGGCCGACGTCGCGCCCGGCACGCAGGTCTTCGCCAAGGCTTTGGCCGAGGCGCTTACCAACACCGAGCGTCTGGATGACAAGGAACGCCGCGCGCGCCAGGGCCTCGTGTCCCGCGCAGTGACGATCCGCTGAGCATACTTTTACCCGCCGTTTAGGCAGGCTTGTCGCTCACATTACGGGTAGTGGGACGCAATCACGTCCCACTACCCGTAAACTATGTCGTGTGAACTATGCCAGCGGATCCCGAAGTTCCCACCCGCAGCGTGTCGCTGCAGTCATCGCTGCGCACAACGTCGGCCGTGCCGTTGCGGCCACCGTGCGCGCATGCCGCGCTATACCCGGCGTTGACCTTCTCATTGTCGTCGACGATGGGTCAACGGACGACACGGGTCGCGCAGCCCGAGCCGCAGGTGCCGTCGTCGTGCGCCACTCCGTCGAACGGGGGCGCGCCTCGGCCATCGAGACGGGCGTAAAAGTCGCCGCCATGCGGGATCGTCCCGACGGCCCACCCCGCCACATTCTGCTGCTCTCGCCCGACCTGGGTGAGTCCGCCGTCGAAGCCACCGCCCTCGTCGAGGCCGTTGTCTCCCGCGAGGTGGACATGAGCATCGCGGTGCCTGCCACCGGGCGTGAATACTCCGGCTACGGCCCGGCCGTCATGCGCCGACTCATTCGCCGCAAGACCGGCTGGTACTGCCACTACCCGCTGAGCTACCAGCGTTGCCTGACGCGCGAGGCTATTGACGCGGCGATGCCTTTCGCTGGCCGTTACGCCCTCGAAGCTGCGATGACCATCAGCGTGCTGCGCGCCGGACTGTCCGTCATGGAGGTTCCCTGTAACTTCGCGCACTCGGGCGCGGACCGTTCCCTCGGCTCCTTGAATCGCCCGGCGCGCATGTTCGACGCCTTGCGTACCTCCGCCAGCCAGGTCTTCCACTCCGATGCCCGCTCGAAGCGGCGCGCCGACCACGAGCAGGGCATCGGTGTGCCTTACCCGGCCCCGGCCTCGTCCCGCGAGTTCGCCGACGATGTCGAGGCCTCGCCTCGCCGCTCGGAGATGGTCGGGTGAGGCTCCCGGATCGGTCGGACGTCGCGCGCGTCGCTTCGGCGTGGTGGCTTCCCGCCGCGCTCGCCTGCACGGTCGGCACCCTCTACATCTGTTTTTCACTGGCGCAGTGGCGCACGCTCTCTGACCCCTCGTGGGATCTGGCGATTTTCGCCGAGGCCGTCCAGGCGTACTCGCGCTTCGAGGCTCCCATCGTTCCGATCAAGGCCCCGGGCTACAACCTGCTGGGGGATCACTTCCATCCGATCCTGGCCCTGCTCGGGCCGATCTATCGTTTCTTCCCGTCGGCGCTCACTCTCCTGGTCATCCAGGACCTGTTGATTGCGGCGTCGGTCCTGCCGATTGCGCGACTGGCGCAGCGGCTCTTCGGGCGCGGTGGCGCCGTGCTCGTTGGCCTGACGTACGGGCTGGGGTGGGGTCTGCAGGGCGCGGTCGGTGCCCAGTTTCACGAGGTCTGTGTGGCCGTCCCGCTGTTGGCCGTCGCAGGCGTTGCTTTCGTCGAGCGGCGGTGGGGTGCCTGCATGGCGTGGCTGGCACCGGTCATCCTTGTCAAGGAGGACCTGGGGCTGACCGTCTTCGTCGCTGGCTTGGCGCTCGCGTGGCGTAGGAGGGGCGAGGATCGTTCCGGGATGCTCATGTCCCTGGCGTACGCGCTGTTCGGTATTATCGCGTTTATCGTGACAGTGAAGGTGCTGCTGCCCGCCGTGAACCCGGCAGGTACCTGGGCCTATTCGCTGGACGGATCCGCGACGGGGGCGGGCACGACGATGGCCAGCAAGGCTGCCGTGCACCAGATCCCCTCCGTGTGGGAGATCCTCACGACCCCGCCCGTCAAGATTAAGACGCTGCTGATTCTGGTGGCCGGAGCCGGTATTGTCGGGCTGCGCTCCCCGTGGTTTGCCCTAGTCCTACCGACCCTCGCGTGGCGCTTCGCGGGCTCGGTGAACGCCTATTACCAGTGGAACTACTGGCACTACAACGCGGTGCTGGTCCCCATTGCAGCGTGCGCCCTGCTGGACGTCGTCAGCCGGTGGATTCAGCCCGAGCCGGGCGGGGCGGACCCGGAGGAACCGGCCCGGGCCTCGTTCGAGAAGTACCGCCGTGCGGCCGCGTGGGCGGCCGCGTGCGTGCCCACCGTGTCCCTGGCGCTTACGGCCTCGTTCCTGCCCCTGTGGAAGCTGCCGACTCTCGCGGAAAGCCCGCGCATGGCGGCAGCCCAGGGCGCGCTCAACGTCGTGCCCGCGGGGGCCCGCGTCGAGAGCGACACGACGCTGCTCGCGCGGCTCGTGCCCGGGCGCGACGTCTACTGGGTGGGCACGACCGTTGGCATGGATACCCCGCCCGAGTATGTTGTCGTCGACCGGCAGTCCTACGCATGGGGCGGTGCCGAGGTTGACGCCGAGTCCTGGGCCAGTGCCGCTCACCCCGGCCACACCTACGAGACCATCTACTCCGCGCAGGGCTTCCGCGTCGCGCGTCGCACTTCGTAATACGCGCAGTGCCGCGCAGCCGGAAACTCCGGCTGCGCGGCACTATTTCATTGATTCCTACTACGGCTGCAGTATGGCGTATGCAAGCGCGCTGGATTTCAACGCCCTGTCGCTGTCATCTGCTGCCGAAGGCTAGTTGCTTGTTGCATTGGGCGCTGCACCCGATCCGTGGGCATTGCACCTCTTCTGATCGGGTGTAGCGCCCCGTAACGGGTGTAGCGCCCCGTATCGGGTGTATTGCGTACTGAGAACAAGACGCGGTTGCTCTGTCGGCTTCATCAGTCAGTCGAACACGTCGCGCAGGCGAGATGCGTTGCGTGCAACGTGTGCGTGACGTGTCGAGCCGGAGTCTAGCCGACGCACTTGCTCGCTGGTGAGTCCCATTGCTGCATCCGGTCAAGGTCGGCAGCAGCAATGGGAGCCGAATTCTCGCCGCTGTGATCGCCCCTACTTCGCCGTGCGCAGCCGCAGCGAGTTGAGGACTACGAACACTGACGAGCAGGCCATCGCGGCGCTTGCCAGCATGGGGGAGAGCAGGCCCGCGATCGCGAGCGGCACCATCAACACGTTGTAGAAGAACGCCCAGAACAGGTTCTCCTTGATGATGCGCAGCGTCCGGCGCGACACTCGGATCGCGGTCGCCGCCGAGGTCAGCGACGAGTTCATGAGCGTCATGTCTGCGACCTCGATCGCCACGTCCGTGCCCGACCCCATCGCGATGCCCAGGCCCTTCGTGCTCGCCTGCGCGAGGGCGGCCGCGTCGTTCACGCCGTCGCCCACCATCGCGACCGTGCGGCCCTCGGCCTGCAGGTCGGCGACGGTGTCGCGCTTGCCGTCGGGCAGGACGCCCGCGATGACGCGCTCGATCCCGACCTGATCGGCCACGTGGCGGGCCGCCGCCTCGTTGTCGCCCGTCAGGAGGATCGGTTCGATGCCGAGTTCGCGCAGCTGAGCAATCGCAGCGGGAGAGGACTCCTTGATCGTGTCGCGTACGATGAGCGCCGCAATCGCGCGGCCTTCGACGCGCTCGGGAATCACCAGGGACGAGGCCGTGGCCCCCTCGCGCTCTCCCGTTCCCTGTGTGGTGCCGGGCTGGGTGGGGGTGTCGGTATCCCTACCCGCGCTCTCGCCGGACGCGGGTGCGCCGTCGGCGGGCGCGGATTCGGAACGAGAGGTGACGGTGCCGGAGTATCCGGCTGCGTTCACGACGGACTCGAGTTCCTCGTTGCTATGCGGGGAGGTCAGCGTGATGCGCGCGGACTCGGTGGCGAGGTTGACTTCGGCCTTGACGCCGTCGAGCTTGCCGAGCTTGCGCTCGACGCGGCGTACGCAGGACGCGCAGGTCATGCCGCCCACGCTCATGGTGATCGTCGCGAGGGGCAGATCCGCGTCGGGGCCGGGAAGTGCGACGGGCGCGGGCGCCTCGAGCGTGGTGGCGACCGCCACCGAGGTAGAGGTTGCTGCGGAACCCAGGTTTGGCGCGAGAGCCGCGACGACCGCGGAGGCACCCGAGGCCTCGGCCACGCGGACGGCGTCAAGGAGGGACGAGGGCACGTCGATGCCCAGGGAGGCCAGCCACGACGGGCGACCGACCAGCACGCCGCCGCGGGCGGTGAGGCCGACGACGCCGAGTCCGGGTTGGTTCGCGAACGCGGTCACGGGGACGAGAGAAATACCTCGGGAGGATGCACCCGACGTGATCGCGCGGGCGACGGGGTGCTCGGAGAGGGACTCGACGGAGGCGGCGAGGGACAGGGCCGAGGCCTCGTTCACCTCGGGGGAGCCGCCCGCGGAGGGAACTGCAACAGACTCAAGAGACATGACGCCCGTGGTGACCGTGCCCGTCTTGTCCAGGAGCATGGTGTCGATCGAGCGCGTCTGTTCGAGGATTTCCGCGTTCTTGATGAGGATGCCCAGCTGCGAGGCGCGCCCAGACCCGACGAGGATCGCAGTGGGTGTGGCCAGGCCGAGCGCGCACGGGCACGCCACGACGAGGACGGCGACGGCCGCCGTGAACGCGGCCTGCACGCTGCCGCCCGCGAGCAGCCAGCCGACGAGGGTCAGCAGGGAAACAAGGATGACGATGGGCACGAACACGCCCGAAATCTGGTCCGCGAGGCGCTGGACGGGTGCCTTGCCGGCCTGGGCCTCGGCAACCATGCGCCCGATCTGCGCGAGCGTCGTGTCCGAGCCGACGCGCGTGGCTCGCACCAGCAGGGATCCCCACGTGTTGACGGTCGCGCCCGTCACCGCGTCGCCGGGGGCCGCGTCCACGGGCACGGACTCGCCGGTCAGGAGGGAGGTGTCCAGGGCGGAGGACCCCTCGATGATGATGCCGTCGGTCGCCACCTTCTCGCCCGGGCGCACCGCGAAGAGGTCGCCGACCTGCAGGGACGAGGCGGGCACGACGCTCTCCGTGCGCTCGCCCGTCTCGGGGTCGATGCGCACGAGCGTTGCCTCCTTCGCGCCCATGCGCAGCAGCGAACGCAGCGCGTCGCCCGCGCGGTAGCGTGCGCGCGCCTCCAGGTAGCGGCCCGTCAGCAGGAATACGACGATCATGCACGCGCCCTCGAAGTAGATCTCCGCATGACCCGCGTGCGCCGCGCGCGGGATCAGGCTCATCTGCATGCGCATGCCGAGCATCCCGGCACCGCCCCACAGGAGCGCCCACCAGCTCCACAGTGTCGAGGAGATGACGCCGAGGGAGACCAGTGTGTCCATCGTCGTCGACCCGTGGCGGCCGGCCGCGAATGCCGCCCGGTGGAACGGCCACGCGCCCCACGTGACCACCGGGATTGAGGCGGCCGCGACGACCCACTGCCACCCGGTGAACTGCCAGGCGGGCACCATCGACAGGAACATCGCGAGGACGCCCAGGGGTGCGGAGACGATGAGGCGGCGGCGCAGGTCGGCGGCGTGGACGCGGGTGCCCTCGCCCACCTGGGGGCTGGGGGCCGAGGCCTGGGGTGCCTCGTGCGAAGAAGCGGTAGTTGTGCGGTTGGGAGTCACGGAATCGGTGGACATAGGTACCCTCCGGGGGTATGTAAAGAGCGAAAGGAAACGAGGCCGGGGAAGGAACCCCGGCCTCGTCGTTGAGGCGTGGAAATCCTCAGAAGTCGCGCGAGATGCCGACCAGCTTGAAGCCGGCCTCGGACACCGCGTCGCTCAGCGCCGCGTCGTCCAGGGGAGTGTCGGTCAGGACGGTCACCTTGGAGGTTGCGCCCGAGTTGAGGATGACGTCGACGTTCTTCACGCCGGGGATCTCGCTCAGTTCTTCGCTGACGCTCATCACGCAGTGGCCGCAGGTCATGCCGTCGACGGACAGCTCAATGGTGCGATCGATCTCGGTGGTCATGGTTTCTCCTTGGGGTTAGGACTTGATGAGGCGCGCGATGGCCGCGGCCGCCTCGTCGACTTTGGCCTGGGCGGCCTCGTCTGATTCGCGCGCCGCCGTGACGACGCAGTGGTTCATGTGGTCTTTGAGCAGGTTGACCGCGACCGAATCGAGCGCGGACTGAACGGCCGAGACCTGCGTGAGGATGTCAATGCAGTAATCGCCCTGCGAGATCATGCGCTGTAGGCCGCGTACCTGGCCCTCGATACGGCGCAGGCGCGTGAGGTGATTCTCGGTGTTGCCGTGGTAGCCGTGTTCGTTGCTCATGGAAGTAATGGTACCCCTAGGGGGTATGGGTGTCAAGAGGCTTTGAGTGTTCACCGAGCGACCTCGCCTCGCGTTGCGCTCGCCAACCCCCGTAGTGTGGAGCCTGGACGGACCATGAGGAGGGCACTTGAAGCGACGCTCACGCCGACGCTACCGTGCGATCCGCCGCGTCCCCCAGGCGTATCCCGGCCTCTACCTGCGCCTCAAAGTCGCCCCCGTTCTGCCCGCGCTCGCGGCAACGGTCGCCGTCGGCAGCCTCGCTGAAATCCCGGCGCTCCCCAAAACCATCCGCGCTCGCGCCCGCGCTGCCTCGGACGACATGGGCACGTCGATCTCGGAAAAATCCCAGCGCATCTTCTTCGATACTCCCGGGCTGGATACGCTCCTCATCCGCTCCCTCGCGCACGTCGCACGGCGCACCGCGAGCGTCGGGCGCGCGTGGGCACGCGCAGTCGTCGCGGTCGGTGCCGACAAGGACGGGCGCATGGCTCGCATGCTGCCCCTCATCCCCAGGCGCGGATACGACGCTCTCATGACCGGCATGCTGACGGTCGGCACGGCAGTCGGCGCGCTGCGTGGCGGTGCCGTTCACGTGAATCTCCTGCGCGACTCCGAGGCCGACCCAGCCTTCCAGGACCCGCTCCCCGGCCACCCCGAGGCACAGATCCGCCGCGTCGATCCTCCTTCGATCCTGTCCGATATGTGCGCCGACATCGACGAACTCTACTGGTCTCGCACCATCGGCCCCGCCGTCAAGATCACGCGCGTCGGCGAGGACGAGGCGCGCCGCTGGCTCCTCTCCCTGGTTGGCACCGAGTCCATGACTTTCCGTTCAACAAACAACCCATCCGATATAGAGACGAACATTCGCCTCATGCTCGGCCTGGAGAGCGCGATGAGCGTCGGCGTCGTGAGCGCCCTGCATGCCGCCATGGAACGTGACGGCGTGCCACGCGAGCAATGGACGCGCGAACCCGTCCTCATCTGCGGCCACTCCCAAGGTGGGATTGTCGCCGCTGCGCTCGCCTCCATCCCGCCGGACGAGGCCGGGGTCAATGTCGGCGGCATCCTGTCCACGGGTGGCCCCAACCGCCGTATCCGTGTGCGCCCCGACGTGGTGATCGTCGCCGTCAACCACGACCAGGACGTCATGCCGAGCTTCGACGGCTCGCCCGACCGCGCCCCCGACCGGCGCGTCACCGTCGGGCGTAGCCTCGTGAGGCCTCGGACCCGCCCCCTCTACTATGCGCACTCCTCCTCGACCTACACGGAGACCGTGCGCCTCCTCGAGCGCAAGGTGCGCGTGACCCCGTGGGGTCGGCTGGCCTCGTCGATGGCGGCGCTGCAGGATTTCCTGCCCACCCCGGGCGAGCCTACGCGCGTCATGCACTACGAGATCTGGCAGGACCTCCTGACACCCACCGCCGACGCCGCGTGGGACACGGTCGCCGCGCTCGAACGCGGCGGCGCGTACACGGCCGCCACCTATCCCATGGACTACGTGACCACGGTGCCGCGCCTACCGCGCGTCGCCCGCGCGAGGCGTCGGCGCGCCTCTGCCTTCTCCGCCCTCTCCCGGCTCATTCCCATCAGAAAGGACCGCTCATGACCGAGCATTACGCCCCCCTGCGCGAGGTACGCCGCTGGATGCGCGTCTCGACCCCCGTGAACAAGGCCGCCGCCTCCGGCCTGCGCGGTCAACTCCCGCAGATTGCCGGGCCGCTGGTGATCGGCGCGCTCGGCGTGGGTGCGATTGGTGCCGGCATCGCGTGGCGAGCCCTGGCTTCGACGCGGGGAACCGGGCGCACGCAGCGCTTCGCGGAGCTGGCCTCGTCCGCGCTGGAGGCCGCCTTCCCGGAGACGTTCATCGACGAGGCCGGGGTTGGCCCCGGTGAACATGGTTCCGGTGAGCGCCGCGTCGTCAACGTCGAGGTTGGTGAGGGTTTCGGTCGCCCATCCCTGGTGTCCATTGACGTGGTTGCACCGGCCTCGGATGAGTTAGCGAATGTGGAGGTCGCGACGGAGGCGCTGGACGCGCTCACTCGCGCGGTGTGGAACAACGCCGAAATGGCACCGGTCAGCGTGCGCGCCCGCGTCCTCATCGCACGCGGTGATGCGGATTCGCCGGCGGACGCCCGGGCGGTGCCCGGTGCACAGACCGAAACGGTGGCCGACATGGCGGTGCTGGGCTTCGAAGACGAGATTGCTCGTCCCGACGAGCTTTACGCGCGCTATGGCGCGCCCGACTGCGACCCCGCCTGGAGGCCGTGACCTTCGATAGGACAGAGTGCCTCCGCTTTTGTGGATGTGATGGAGCCCCCAGCAGGACTGCTGGGGGCTCTCTTGTTCCGGCTCAGCTAATGACCTCGATGTCGCGTAGGTACACCACGGGGTTACGTGAATTGGGGCGCCGGATCTTCTTTCCGATCAGCTCCTCATGTTTGGCTGGGAGGTCACTCGGGATAATGGAGATGCGGCCGCTTCCCTCGTCTAGATCCTTCTCAACGCCAGCGACGCGAGTAACCGCCTTGACCGTATCGTTCTTGTCGAGCACAAGTAGTTCAGCGCAGTCGATGATGCGTGCTGCACTGGCCTTCCACCACTTACGTCCACGTTCAAGCCAATCATCCGCGTTAACTTCGTTGACTCGGATAACGACGATTTCCTGATGCGCCATGACTGTTTCCTTTCTTGGAGGATTGAAGCTGACCTTGATGCTTAGCTTCTTATACTTCTATTAAAGTATAAGAAGTATGGGGGTACAACTCATGATTCAGTTTGTGCGAGGAGTAAATCTTGGTGTCGATGGTGAGAAGGACTCTGCGCATAGTTCGAGGGTTGTCGTGTCAACCATCTGGTTGTATAGCCCTGACAACACTCCGCCCCGGCCTCGTCGTTCCAGGGCAGAAACGGGGAGGGCGGCGAGGCGCGAAATCCGCGCACCCGCCGCCCCAGCCGATAGGACTCAGGCCTCCCAGCGCGCCAGGCGCTCGGACAGGCCGACGTAGGTCGCCGGGGTCAACGCCAGGAGACGCTCCTCAACCTCGGCCGGCAGACCCAGGCCCGCAATGAACTCACGCATGTCGCGCTCGCCCACCTCGTGGCCGCGCGTCAGCTCCTTGAGGCGCTCGTACGGGTTCGCCATGCCGGTCGCACCCGCGATCGCCGCGGCACGCATCGCCTGCTGGACGGCCTCGCCGAGCACCGCCCAATTCGCATCCAGATCCTGCGCCATGCGCGCCGCGTTGATCTCGATGCCGTCCAGGCCGCGCACCAGGTTGTCGTAGGCCAGCACCGCGTGACCAAATGCGACACCCACGTTGCGCTGCGTCGTCGAATCCGTCAGGTCACGCTGCATGCGGCTGGTCACCAGCGTCGACGCCAGCGAATCCAGCAGCGCGTTCGACACCTCCAGGTTGGCCTCCGCGTTCTCGAAACGGATCGGGTTGACCTTGTGCGGCATCGTCGACGAACCCGTCGACCCCTGCGCCGCCAGGTTCTGGTGGAAGTAATCCATCGAAATGTACGTCCATGCGTCCGTCGCCAGGTTGTGGGCGATGCGGCCCGCGCGCGCCACATCCGAGTACAGCTCGGCCTGCCAGTCATGCGACTCGATCTGCGTGGTCAGCGGATTCCATGTCAGGCCCAAGCCTTCCACGAAGGAACGAGCCAGCGTCGGCCAATCCGCGCCCGGCACCGACACGACGTGCGCGGCCCACGTGCCCGTCGCACCGTTGATCTTGCCCAGATACTCCGTGGCCTCGACGCGCGTGATCTGGCGGGACAAGCGGTGCGCGAACACCGCCATCTCCTTGCCGATCGTCACCGGCGTCGCCGGCTGGCCGTGCGTGTGCGCCAGCATCGGGACGGCCGCCCCGGCCTCGGCGAGGCCGCGCAGGCGATCCAGGAGCGCGCGGATCGACGGCAGCCACACCTGCTCGGTCGCCGCCTTGATGGTCAGCGCGTACGCCAGGTTGTTGATGTCCTCGGAGGTGCAGAAAATGTGGACGACCTCGCGCAGGGACGGCAGCGTCGTGCCCTCGCCCAGCTTGCCGGCCGCGGCCTCCAGGTATTCGCCGATCAGGTACTCGACAGCCTTGACGTCGTGGCGGGTGACAGCCTCGAACTCGCCCAGGCGCTTGATGTGGTCAGCGCCGAAGTCGCGGGGGAGCGCGCGCAGGTAGTCGCGCTCCGCGTCCGTCAGCGTTGGGGCGCCCGGCAGGACCGAGTTGTCAAGCAGGAAAATCAGCCACTCGATTTCGACGTGCACGCGCGCGCGGTTCAGGCCCGCCTCGGACAGGTAGTTCGCCAGCGGCGCGGCCACCGCGCGATAGCGACCGTCCAGCGGGCTGAGCGGCTCACCCCCGCCCGCCAGGTCCGAATAGCCGTGGGCAGTGGAGAACAGTGTCATCGTGTCGCTCATACCCCCATCTTCCCAGACTGCGAGGTCTTCGGGACGCTGAGTCCGCTCGGCGGTTCGTGGTGTGTATAACGCACGAGGCCGGGGCTGGGGCGGGTTGTTCACGTTCGCTGGCGGGGGAGTGCCCGATACCGTCCGGGGGTGACCTCGCTTTATCCACAGGCTACCGCGATCGGTGTCTATCCACAGGCCTGCGTTCGTGTCGCCCGCCATCCACAGGGCTGCCCGTGCGGGTAGAACCAGCCACGGCCTCGGGCGTAGCGTCCATCCTGTAACAACACCGCTTCCGCTGAAGGGAGTTCCCATGCCTATCGATACAGCCGCCGTTTCCGTGTCCCTTAACAGCGCCTACGCCCTCGTCGATGCTCTGCGATGCGCGCTCACGGGGTCCTCCTGCTCGCAGTGGACGGGCACGGGAGGCGATTCCTACCGCTTGCGTAAAAACGAGGTCGTGGCTCAGGCCCAGGGAGTCCTCGACGATATTCAGGCGGCGCTGGACGCCGTTCCCACCCTTGAAGCAAACGCCACCGCATTCCTCGCGAGCACCGTTGTCACAGTGGCGAACGGATGCAACACGGCAGTAGCCCTCGCAGACTTCTACGGCACCGTCCTGACTTCTGCCGCAGCCGCGGTCAGTGGCGACGTGCTAGGGAGGCGGTAACCGTGGCCTTTGACCCTCATCGTCACGTCACGGTTGCCTCCGGTGCTTTCAGTGTTGACGTGAACGAACTGAACGCCGCGCACGCGGCGCTGACCTACGAGAAGCTACTCGCAATCGGACCATCCAAAGCCGCGCTCACCTGCGCACAGTTGGAAGTCGACCTGGCCCCTTTCGATACAAACAGCGTCACCAGCGCGATCACCACCGCCCTGAGTTCCCTGGATGACCTGGGTGCCGCTGTCGATGATCTCCTGTGGAAGCTGCGTGATGCTGCACTGACCTACGACGACGCAAATAGTTTCGCCTCCCTGTGGGAGGTCGTTCCCGGCAGCGCGTCCGGTCCGCAGTTCAGCCTCCTCGGACTCGCCAGATTCGAGGCGACGGGTGGCTTCGCGGGCGCGCTGTGGAGCGCCGGTTTCCACCTGTGTCAGGACGCCGCGGCTCGACTGGGGGTTCCAGGGTTGGCGACTGTGGTCATGCCGCTTCCGGCGATGGCAACCTACTGCAGGGACCTGATGAACACCGGGATCGACGGTCTGGAGTTTTGGAAGCATGAGGATGAGATGTCAGGCGTACAGTTTCAGCGCGACCTCGGCCGTTTCGCGTTGGACGTCAATTCCTTGCCTGTGCATCGGGACGTCGCGCGTATTCTGGAAGGACTTGGGGTGAGTCAGGACCTCAACTCCACGTCGACGGCCTCGGCCTCGGGCTTGGCGGCGCTGACGGTGCTGGGACTTACTGCTTGCGGACTAGGGAGCGGACCGAGCTACGGGGTCGCAATCAAGGCAGCCGACGGACATACGCGCGTCCACGCTGGCGGGATCGGACTGTGGCTATGGCCCGATAGGTTTCAAGAACGAAAGGCCACGACGCTGGCATCGATGCCGGACGCTGCACCTGACATCCACTACGAGGGCGCTGCCACCAGCGCCGACGTCATCGAACACATCATCGACATGCACGGGGGAGACGCCGACAACGGCGAGATCGCCATCGAGGAACACGTGACACTGGGAGAGGATGGAACCCAGACACGCTCATGGACCATCGACATCCGTGGCACGCAGTCCTTCGGCGCTGGGGAGAAAGGCCCGCAGGACATGCTCACCAACTTTCAAGGCGTGGGCGGCATGGCTTCCGACCAGCTCTACGCCATCCAGAAGGCGATGGACGACGCGGGCATCGCGCCGGGCGAAGCCGTCGAATTCGCCGGACACTCCCAAGGCGGCATCATGGCCGCCCAACTCGCCGCAAACCCGAACGTACGCTCCCGCTACAACGTCGTCTCAGTCGTCACCGCCGGATCCCCAACGGCCACCATCGCCCCCGCCGACGTACCCGTCCTGTCCTACGAGAACTCCGGCGACATCGTCCCCGGCCTCGACGGCTACGCCACACAGGGGGATAACGTCACCACCGTCATGTTCCGCGACTACGAAGCCACGTGCGACATCTCCGACCCCGTCCCGTGCTCACACTCCGCCTCCGTCTACGTCGACGAGATCAGGAGTTCCCTGAGCGCAGCCACGGCCTCGTCCGACCCGGGCCTTGGCGCACTCGCGGTCGCCGAGGCCCGCCGCACCCACGCGCTCGGCCTCACCGAGCGCACCCAGACCACGATCCACCACTACCAAACGAGGCGCATCACCGACAAGTGATGCGCCTCGAGAAAGGGGAAGCCAGCTCAGTCGCGGGTGTCCTTCTTGTCATGCAGGACCCCCGACACGACGGAGGCCACCACCGACGTGATGACCGCACCTGTCAGGCAGGACAAGAAGCCACCCGTCGTCATAGGAATGCCCAGCGACGTGGACAGCCAGCCCGTCAGCGCGAAGAGCAACGAGTTGGTCACCAGTGCAAACAGGCCGAAGGTGAGGAGGTACAGAGGGAAGGCCAGCGTCTTGACGACGGGCTTAATGATCGAGTTCACCAGCGTGAACACGAAAGCGATGACGGCGAGGGCGATCACGGTTTCTGATGCCGTCGTCGACGTGATGGAGATAGACGGAACCAGGAGGGTCGTGACCCACAGTCCGGCCATCGTGGCAACAAGTCGAGCAATGAAATCCATCTGCTCATTCTTGCGCAGTGGGACGTTGCTTGCACGGCACACCCCCATGGGATAGGACTACACACATGAGCAACCTGCGCTTTCGGCCCGCCGTCCTCTCCCTACCTCGCTACAAGCCCAGCAAGTCCGCGCCCGACGCCGTCAAAATCTCATCCAACGAGATGCCGACCCCGCCCAGCCCGGCCGTGCTGGAAGCGATCGCCCGCGAGCTCCAGACGATCAACCGTTACCCCGACCTGACCGCCGCGCCCCTGCGCGAAGCCCTCGGGAACCGCTTCGGCGTGGGTGCGGACCAGGTGTGTGTCGGTACCGGCTCCTCGGCGATCCTCGTCGCTGCGCTGTCCGCCGTGTGCCAGCCGGGCACCCAGGTCGTCTTCCCGTGGCGCTCCTTCGAGTCCTACCCGATCGCCGTCCCGACCGTGGGGGCCGACCCCGTTCCCGTGCCACTCCTCCCGGATGGCAGCCACGACCTCGTCGCCATGCGCGAGGCCATCACGGATGACACTGTCGCGCTCATCCTCTGTTCTCCCAACAACCCGACCGGCCCCGCCCTCACCTACGAGGAGATCGCCTCCTTCGTCGCTGATGCCCCCGACGACGTCATGATCATCGTCGACGAGGCCTACATCGATTTTGCGACCAAACCCGGCGTGCGCACCGCGGTCCCGCTCATCGAGACCCACCCCAACGTTGTTGTCATGCGGACCTTCTCTAAGGCACACGCCCTGGCTGGCGTACGCGTCGGCTACGCTATCGGCGATGCCGAGGTCATCGGCGCGATTCAGTCCCTCCTCGTGCCCTTCGGCGTCAACTCCCTCGCGCTCGCCGCTGCCCTGGCCTCGCTCGCAGACGCAGAGGGTGTTCAGCGCGCGGTCGCCGACATCGTCGCTGAACGCGAACGTATCGTTCCCGCCCTGCGCGACCTCGGATACGACATCCCCGACACGCAGTCGAACTTCTACCTGCTGCGCGGAAGCGTCTACGGCCTCGTCGACGAATGCGCCCGCGTCGGCCTCATCGTGCGTCCCTTCCGCGAAGGCGTGCGTGTCTCCGTGGGCAGCCGCGAGCAGAATGACCTCTTCTATTCGGTAGCCGCCGAGTTCGCGCGCACCCACGGAATCAGCGCGTAGGTACCTGTTAACGCGTGGGCGCGCCCGATCAGTCGGACACGCCCACGCGGCAGGCGGATGCGGTTATGGGATCAGCAGCACCACGAACAGCAGAGCCGACCAAGCGATCTCGGTGAAGCCGATCAACCTGGGGGAGAGGGGACGCTTTCGGGTGCGGCTCAGCGTCGGCATCACCCACGCGCGCGCCGTCAGGCACACCCACACGAGGGCGGGCCAGATCGATAGCGCGCCGAACCACCACGCTGCGGTCACGCCGAGCGTGCAACAAGCGTGAAACAGTGTCGCCCCCATCGCCCAGCGCGGGTCCTTGCGGCCGCGGATCATCGAGCGCACCAGCGGCACCGTGCCAACATAGTGCAGCGTGAACACCGTGCACGCTGCCCACGCGTGCGGGGTCACCGCCGCCGGCGAGCCATCTGCTGTCGCCAGTGCGAAAGCGACGGGACCCATGATGCCGCCCGCCAGGATCGAGGCCGCGCGGGCACCCAGGGAGCGCTCGCGCCCCTTCCACACGAGGAAAAGCGCGGACGAGGCCAAGGGAGCGAACACGATTGCCCACCACAGTAGCTGCGGGCGCATCGCCAGGAGGGTGATGCCGGGGATCGCTGCGAGGACGCTGTAGGTCAGGATCGCGGGCACGATGCGACCGCGGCGCTTCGTAGGGGTCTTGACCCACAGACACACGGCCGAGAACATCTGGAACGCCATTGCCCACGCCACCAGCATGAGGACGACCATCCATACGAAGGTCAGGGACAGTGCCCATCCGAGCAGCGGTGGGAGGGCCATCATCGTCCATGCGCCGTGCTGGTCGGAGATCCAGCCCTTGCGCTGTAATTCGCGCATGCGGGGATTCTTATGGTGTCGCGTTTTTGGGCGGCTGTGGGAATGCCTGCACGTATCGTCCGGGGACGTCTGCTGGGGGTGAGCGGGGGCGGAGTCAGTCGTTGGCGCGACACTGTGCATAGCCTTAGTTTAGTGAAGTGGCCTTGTGAGTCTCAATACTGAACTGATCACAACGTGAGACGCGGAAGGGAAAAATTCAACAATCGGTGAAATATGGGTGGCATGTCCACATCAGATACAGTCACCACTCAGTCTCCTTCGCTTTCCTCCGAAGATCGCAGCGCGCGCATCGCCGTGACGGTCTTCCCGCTGCTGATCCTGGCAGCATTCGCGATCGCCATGGTCACTCCCGCGACCTTCAAGCCGCTGGCCCCCGGCGTCAGCTGGGCACTGGGCGTCATCATGTTCGGCATGGGCCTGACCCTGACGATTCCCGACTTTGGACTCATCGTGAAGCGTCCTCTACCCGTGCTCGTGGGTGTTGTCGCCCAGTACCTGATCATGCCCCTCGTCGGCTGGATCCTGTGCTACGTGTTCCGCCTACCCGACGCGGTCGCGGTCGGCGTGATCCTCGTCGGCTGCGCGCCCGGTGGTACGGCCTCGAACGTGATCTCCTATCTGGCGAAAGCGGACGTCGCGCTGTCGGTCACCATGACCTCGATTTCGACTCTGCTCGCGCCCCTCATGACGCCGCTGCTCACCGCCTGGCTGGTCGGCTCGCGTATGCCGGTGGATGGCGCAGCGATGGCGCAGAACATCCTGCTGATGGTCCTCGCTCCCGTGCTTGGAGGCTTTATCGTTCGCTTCGTCGCGGGCCAGCTCGTGGAGAAGATCCTGCCGCTCCTGCCCTGGATCTCGGTGTTGGGCATCTGCTACGTGCTGCTCGTCGTGTCGGGGTCGGTCGACAAGATCCTGACGTCTGGTGCCCTCATCATCGCGGTGGTCATCTGCCACAACCTGCTGGGCTACCTCTTCGGCTACCTGGCTGGACGCGTCGGAGGCGGCTCCGATAAGGCTGCGCGCACGACCGCGATCGAGGTCGGTATGCAGAATTCCGCGCTGGCCGCGACGCTGGCGAAGACCCACTTCGCCGCCACCCCAGAAACTGCGCTCCCGGCGGCCGTCTTCTCCGTCTGGCACAACCTGTCTGGTGCACTACTGGCGACGTTCTTCCGTCGCTGGAAGAACGGTGGTCAGGCCTGAAGTGACGAGGCCTGGGTGCCCGCGGGCACTCATGCCGCGCGGATGGGTGGGGTTGGCGCGTAGATACAGCCCACGCAGATAGAGAAAGAGGGACGACCCTGCGGGTCGTCCCTCTTTCTCTTGCTGACTATGCCAGTGGCACATCAGTTACTGGTCGACATAAGTCCGCACGTGGCGAAGAGTTCATTCTGGTGGGTGCTCACGTCGTTGACCGCCTGCGTGTATTCGTTCAGTCCGGACCCGTTCGTGGTGGAGATGGCGGCGGCCTTCTCGCCAGCGTTGCGCCAGTCAGCAGTGACCTGGTCGACAGACTTCTTGATGTCCTCGTTGGAGATCTTCTCGGATGCCGTCGCGTAGGCGTCCGCAATCGAGTCGAACGCGTTCTTGATGCTGGCGGGGTCAGTGCCCATCTCTGAAGTAGCGCTCGTCACGGTTTCGCTGGCGTCTGCCATCGCCTTTTCGATTTCCTTGCAAGCGTCTTCCTTGGACTGGTTGCCAGCAGGGGCAGTGTTCTGGGTGGCAGTGGAGCTGGACTCCGACGAGGGGGTGGCGGACGAGGAGTTAGCCTTCTCGCCACCGCACGCGGCCAGGCTGAGCGGCATCAGGGTGATAAGCATGGCGGCTGCGATGCGCTGTTTCATGGGTTCTCCTTTGAAAGCATGGAAGGATACGCTAAAAGTCTAGCCGGGTGGTTAAAGTTGGGCAAAACTCCCTGTGTGAAGGGCGGTCTTCCCCTATGCTCCGCGTCTCTTTGCTTGGAAAGGCATGCGTTTACGCCTGGGAAAAGATGGGTGGGGTGACCATGAAGGCCGCCCCACCCGGTATCGCATGCATGGTTAGTGACGGGTCACTGTCCGGTGCCCCAGTCGAAGCCGCAGAGGTCGTTCAGCGCCTTTCCATGGTTTGACATGTCTGTCATGAGGTCAGGGCCACCCGTCGAAGCGCCGGGCGACTTCGTAGCGTCGCGAAGCTTCTCAAGGTCTTCAATAAGAGGGGTGAAGGCAGCCTTGACCTTCTTATTGGTGATCTTCTTGTTGGCTTTCTTGTAGGTCTTGATGATCTGGTCCAAACTGTCCCGGATGTCGTCAGGGGAAGTGCCCTTGATCTTGGCGCTTTTGTTGGCGCTGACAGCTGCCTTCTGGATATGTTTGCAAGCGGCTTCCTTGGATTGGGCACCGCAGGCGGCCAAGCCGAAGGGGAAAACGAGGATGAGGGCAGCGGCGATGAGGCGACGCTTCATGCTGGCTCCTTTGAGAGCGTTGATGGACATAGTGGAAGTGTAGGGGAGTGGTCCCGGCGATGTACAACTCGCCACATGGCGAGCGGGTAACCGACGAGGTATGGGTGCGGTACGAGGCCTGTGTGGCGTAGGTTGTCATGGTCAGATTTTTCATGGCGCGAGGAAAAGCATGCCTCGGGTTGTCCCTCCCGATAGACTCAACGGAGTCGTCATTGGCGCATCAGCTTCCAATGTTCCATCCGAAGCCGCACAGATCGCTGAGTTTCTTCCCGTGATTCTCCATGTCTGTCATGGCACTGTCGAACTCGCTGGAAGAGAACGTGGTATCGCCGTCGTCATAGAGTTTGATGATCCTCTCCATGTCAGCGATGAAGCTCTGAAAAACAGGCTTAACCTTCTTGTTCTTGACCTTCTTTGAGGCCTTTTTGTAGGTAGAGGTCAGGTCAGCCATCCGGTCCCTGAGGACCTTCGGATCTCTGCTGGTGGTCTGCCCGTTCTTTTGTGCCTGCTCGCTGGCGCTAGCCGCAGCATTGTCGATCTCATGACAGGCGGCTGCCTTGGATTGAGAGCCGCAGGCGGCCATGCCGAAGGGGAAAACGAGGACGAGGGCGGCAGCAATGAGGCGACGCTTCATGGGAATTCCTAAAGGGTGGGTCGATGGTCTCGCGGCAGAGGGGCAATATCGATGACCGCGACAGTGACGCTGGTGGTGGACGGGGAGGGCACCCGGTTGGGCGTCCCTCCCCGCATGGCTGATGGTGTCAGCGAAGTATCACTTGCCGGAATCCCACTTGAAACCGCAAATGTCGTTCAGCTCCTGGCCATGGGTGGAGATGTCCTGCAGGACCTGAAAGTCTTCCGTAGACACGTCGGAGCTGTCCTTGTCCGCGAGGTCGCGGAACTTCTCGAGGTCGGCGATGAGGTTCTTGAAGGCGGGCTTAACCTTCTTGTTGGTGACCTTCTTGGCGGCCTTCTTGTAGATCTTGAGAGCCTTATCCAGGTTCTCCTTGATATCTTTTCCGTCGCTATTGGAGTCGAGATTAATCTCAGAGCTGGCGGTAGTCGCAGCCTTCTGGATCTGCTTGCAGGCGGCTTCCTTGGACTGGGCGCCACAGGCGGCCATACCGAAGGGGAAAACGAGGACGAGGGCAGCGGCGACGAGACGGCGCTTCATGGGAATGCTCCTAGTGCATTGATGATGGGTACGGTGAAAGTCTATCGTCTGAAAAAAATCTGTGGGATGGTTACTGGGTGATCCATGGCACCACTCTGCGAGACGTTGCTCAAGGGGCTGCTCGGTGGGGTTCTCCAGACGAGCCGCTTACCAGCGTTGGGTTACCTGTCCCACGTGAAGCCACAGAGGTTGTTCAGTGCCTCCCCGTGGGTGTCCATGTTGTCCTGAATGGACTCATAATCGGGTGACGCGCTCGCGTTTTCATCGGTATTCAACAGGTTAACCAGCTTGTCGAGGTCGTCGAGGACGTCCTTAAAAGCAGTCTTCACGTCCTTGTTGGTGACCTTCTTTGCGGATTCCTTGTAGATGCCAGTCATCTTTGCGAGGAAATCGGCGTACTCCTGCTGGCTATTCATCGAGGAGATGTCCACCGACTCTGATTCCTTGAGGACCGCATCGCGCGCGGTCGCGATCTCCTTGCAGGCGTCAGCCGTGGACTGGGTGGATCCGCAGGCAGCCATGCCAAGTGGAAGCATGAGGATCAGGGCGGTGGCGGCGAGACGACGCTTCATGAAATCTCCTGGATGTGTCGATGGCGTACAGCGACATGCTAATGCCTGTAAGAAGTACGTGGGAAGTCGTGTATGAGTGACTGGCGGGGGAGGGGCAACCCACCCCGGGTTGCCCCTCCTGGCTTGGTGTGCGCGTCAGCAACTGCTCACCAGTCCAAGGTGAACCCGCAGAGATTCTTCAGCACCTGTCCGTGGTTGTCGATGTCTTCCTCATTCTGCTCGTATTCCGGCGAGGTGGTGGGAGTGTCGTCCCTGAGGAATTCAACGGACTTGTCGAGGTCCTTGAGGACATCGTTGAAAGCAGCCTTGACTTCCTTGTTGCTGACCTTCTTACCGGCGTCCCTGTACATGTCCAGCAGCTTCTTCAGATGATCTGGAACTTCGCTGAAGGGCATGTCCAGAATCGAGTGTTCGGCCGAGTACTGGTGAACGGAGGTACGTGCCGTCGCGATTTCCTTGCAGGCGTCAGCCGTGGACTGGGACCCGCAGGCAGCCATGCTAAGCGGGAAGATGAGGGCGAGAGCGGCGGCAGTAAGACGACGCTTCATGGGTGCTCCTAGATGTCGTAAGAATGGATGCACTGAAAGTTTATGACGTGAAAAAGATTTGTGATGCACGCCTCTACATTGTGGACATGGCTGCTGCGTACGTGCGGGCCTTGGCGACCGTGCTGCTGATGGGTAGGGTCGCCGTTCTCGATCGTTACCGCGCAGTGCCGGTGGCCCTTCTCTGTGCTCAAGGGCGTCGGCCCGCCTCCCCAGCTGCTTTCTGCACCCGAGGGCGTCGGCCCGCCCGCTCGCCGTCCGCGCCGCGAGCCTTCGGCTCGGCGCGTCGGCTCGAAGCCCGG
>NZ_ALCA01000027.1 GCF_000278725.1 Actinomyces sp. ICM47
GTGCGAGTACAATCTGCCGGGCAGCCGCACAACCGAGCAGCCGCACAACCGAGCAGCCGCACAACCGAGCAGCCGGGCAGCCGCAGGGCCACTGGCTACCCCAACCAGCAACGCGCAAGCTGACAGGTGACAATCTGGTCCCCATCATGCACACGTTAACCCGCTACTACGCACGTGGGCCTTCTAATCCGCATGTAAACCCGCTACTACGCACGTGGGTCCTCTAATCCGCACGTTAACCCGCTACTACGAACCTGGGCAGCCCCGCCCACACTCCAAATAGCGGGTTCACGTGCGACATAGCGGGTTACCGCTCGCAGCATCGGGTTCGCGCGCGAACAACACACCCTGCCAGACGCCATTGTGCCCAAAACGCAGACCACCTCGCCCA
This sequence comes from Actinomyces sp. ICM47, assembly GCF_000278725.1. Taxonomy (GTDB): domain Bacteria; phylum Actinomycetota; class Actinomycetes; order Actinomycetales; family Actinomycetaceae; genus Pauljensenia. Next base: position 392 of record NZ_ALCA01000027.1, read on the forward strand.
CAACAGCCCATTTTCAGCGTTTTTCACCGAGGTGGTCTGCACTTTGAGCGCCGCACCCTACGCCGCCCGAAATCAGCACAAGCCTCCAACGCCATACGCGTCGCACGCTCACGCAACTCCATCGAAGACTTACGCTGACCAGACATCCCAAACCTCCAATCCGGCCTAAGACACTCCCCACAATACCCGGGACACTTCAACACCCTGCCAGATACCGTTGTGCCCAAAACGCAGACCACCTCGCCCACAACAGCCCATTTTCAGCGTTTTTCACCGAGGTGGTCTGCACTTTGAGCGCCGCACCACCACGAACCGCAACCTCACTGCCTCAAAACGGGGGAAACGACATCATTAGAGCCGCGACACGCCGGCGACACGCCGCCAGCCAGCTCCTAATGCTGCACCCCCAGCGGGCCAGATTGGAAACCAACGCAGGGCATACAGCCCCCGGCTGGTGCCCAACTGCGGTGCCGGTGGGCGGGGGCAGGACCTGGCCGGGCTTCAAAACGACGCCGATCACCCACCAGCACACCAGGCACCGCCGGTGTGGAGGGCGACGCGTGAGCTGCGGGACAAGAGAGGCCTGGCTGTGGGGCTTGGCCGCAGTGCCCGTGGTCGGCGGGGCCTGGATGGGATGTGCACAGCAATGAAAAGCCCCACCGGTGTGGAGGGTGCCGGAGGGTCCGGAGGGCTTGGCCGGGCTTCGAGATCGACGACTCCGAGCCGCAGGTTCACGCATGGAGGGAACCGCGAGGCCCGCGGAGCCTGGCTGTGGGGCTTGGCGGCGGCGCCCGTGGGCGGCGGGTCCTGGATGGGATGTGCACAGCAATGAATAGCCCCACCGGTGTGGAGGGTGCCGGAGGGTCCGGAGGGCTTGGCCGGGCTTCGAGCTCGATGACTCCGAGCCGCAGGTTCACGCATGGAGGGAACCGCGAGGCCCGCGGAGCCTGGCCGCGGTGCCGGTGGGTGCCGGTGGGCGGCGGCAGGGCATAGCCGGGCTTTAAAACGACGCCGATCACCACCAGCACACCAGGCACCGCCGGTGTGGAGGGCAACGCGTGAGCTGCGGGACAAGAGAGGCCTGGCTGTGGAGCTTGGCGGCGGTGCCCGTGGGCGGCGAGGCCTGGATGGGATGTGCACAGCAATGAAAAGCCCCACCGGTGTGGAGGGTGCCGGTGGGCGGCGGCAGGGCCTGGCCGGGCTTCGAGATCGACGACTCCGAGCCGCGGGTTCACGCATGGAGGGAACCGCGAGGCCCGCGTGGCCCGCGGAGCCGGGCCGAGGTGCCGGTGGGCGGCGGCAGGGCCTGGCCGGGCTTCGAGATCGACGACTCCGAGCCGAAGGCTCGCGTGCGGCGATCTCGCGGGCGGGCCGCCGCCCACCGGCACACACAGCGGTCCAGCCCACATAGGCAGACCTCGCGGTGCCCGGAAATCAGGCGCATCCACAACCAGCACCCACAACGAAACGAGGCCGCGACCGGTTTCCGGCCACGGCCTCGTCGCGCTCAATCAGTGCCACTCAGCAAAGCGGCACCGCCAGCGATCAGGCGGTCATGTCCACGTGGTCCTCGACCGCGGCGCGGCCAGCCTCGAGGCGGGCGACGGGGACGCGGAACGGGGAGCAGGACACGTAGTCGACACCCACGTTATGGAAGAAGTGGATCGACTGCGGGTCGCCACCGTGCTCGCCACACACGCCGAGCTTGATGTTCGGCTTGGTGGAGCGGGCGCGGCGCACGCCTTCGGAGACCAGGGTGCCCACGCCGTGGACGTCGATGGACTCGAAGGGGGAGACACCGAAGATGCCGGCCTCGATGTACTGCGGGAAGAACACGCCTTCGACGTCGTCGCGCGAGAAGCCCCACACGGTCTGGGTCAGGTCGTTGGTGCCGAAGGAGAAGAAGTCGGCTTCCTCGGCGAGGTCCTCGGCCGTCATGGCGGCGCGCGGCAGCTCGATCATGGCGCCGATGGAGACGCCGGACAGGTCAACGCCGTGGGCGGCAGCGACGGAGGCGATGATGCCTTCGGCCTCTTCGCGCACGAGCTGGAGCTCACGCACGGAGCCGACGAGCGGAACCATGATCTCAGGACGCGGGTCGAGGCCGCGGCCCACGAGTTCTGCGGCAGCCTCGCACAGGGCGCGCATCTGCAGGGCGAACAGGCCGGGCAGGTAGATGCCCAGGCGCACGCCGCGCAGACCCAGCATGGGGTTCTGCTCGTGCATGCGGCGGACCTCGACAAGCATGGCCTCGTCGGCGGGGTCGAGGGTGCCGGTGGCCTTGCCGACGGCAACCTTGGTCTCCAGCTCGATGAGGGCGGGCATGAACTCGTGGAGCGGCGGGTCGATGAGGCGCACGGTCATCGACTTGCCGTCCATGACCTCGAGCATCTCGAGGAAGTCCTGCTTCTGCAGCTTCTCGAGCTCGTTGAAGGCGGCCTGGCGTTCCTCGGACTCGGGGGCGGAGAGGATGGCGCGCTCGACGAGCGGGCGGCGCTCACCCAGGAACATGTGCTCGGTGCGGCACAGGCCGATGCCCTCGGCACCGAACTCGATGGCGCGCGTGGAGTCGAGGGGGGTGTCGGCGTTGGCGCGCACGCGCAGGCGGCGGACCTTGTCGGCGTGGGACAGGAGCTTGTCGACGGCCTCGACGAGCTCGCGGGTTCCCGCATCCTCGCCGGCGGCGGCGAGGCCGGCCTCGAGGCCTTCGGCGAGGTAGGTGGTGACGGGCGAGTCGGTCACGGGGACCTCGCCGCGGAAGATTTCGCCGGTCTGGCCGTCGATGGCGATGGTGTCGTCAGCGGTCAGGACGAGGTCACCGATGGTGACGGTGCCGGCGGCAGCATCGATGACGAGGGACTCGGCACCACACACGCAGGTCTTGCCCATGCCGCGGGCGACGACGGCGGCGTGCGAGGTCTTACCGCCGCGCGCGGTGAGGACACCCTCAGCGGCGACCATGCCGGGCAGGTCGTCGGGGTTGGTCTCGCGGCGCACGAGGACGGTCTTGATACCCTTTTCGGCGGCTTCGATGGCCTGCGCGTTGTCGAAGGCGATCTTGCCGACGGCGGCGCCCGGGGAGGCGGCCATGCCGCGCGCGATGAGTTCCTTCTCGGCCTTGGCGTCGAACTGCGGGAACATCAGCTGGGTGAGCTGGTCGCCGGTGACGCGACCCAGGGCCTCGTCGCGGGTAATGAGCTTTTCGCCGAGAAGCTGGGTGGCGATGCGGAACGCGGCGGCGGCGGTGCGCTTGCCGACGCGGGTCTGGAGCATCCACAGCTTGCCGCGCTCGACGGTGAACTCGATGTCGCACATGTCGCGGTAGTGGGTTTCGAGCTTGCGCATGATGGCGCGCAGCTCGTCGTAGACGGGCTTGTTGATGCGCTCGAGGTCGGACAGGGCCAGCGTGTTGCGGATGCCCGCAACGACGTCCTCGCCCTGCGCGTTCTCCAGGTAGTCGCCGTAGACACCGGAGTGGCCGGAGGAGGGGTCGCGGGTGAAGCACACGCCGGTGCCGGAGTTTTCGCCCATGTTGCCGAACACCATGGTGCAGATGTTGACGGCGGTGCCCAGGTCGTGGGGGATGCGCTCGCGGCGGCGGTAGATGCGGGCGCGCTCGGTGTTCCAGGAGCGGAAGACGGCCTCAATGCCCATGTCCATCTGGGTGCGCGGATCCTGGGGGAAGTCCTCGCCGGTCTGTTCCTTAACGATGCCCTTGAAGGTTTCGACGAGGCCCTTGAGGTCCTCGGCGGTCAGCTCGGTGTCGCCCTTCACGCCGCGCTCGGCCTTGAGGTCGTCGAGGGCGTCGGAGAAGAGGTCGCCGTCGATGTCGAGGACGGTCTTACCGAACATCTGGATGAGGCGGCGGTAGGAGTCCCACGCGAAGCGCTCGTTACCGCTAACGGCTGCGAGGCCGAGAACGGACTCATCGTTGAGGCCGATGTTCAGGACGGTTTCCATCATGCCGGGCATAGAGAACTTTGCGCCGCTTCGCACGGAGACCAGGAGCGGGTCGGCGGGGTCGCCGAGGTGGCGGCCCATCTGATCCTCGACGCCGCGCAGGGCGCGGGTGACCTCGGTGGCAAGTGTCTCGGGAACGGCCGACTCCTTGAGGTATGCGCGGCACGCCTCGGTGGTGATTGTGAAGCCGGGGGGAACAGGCAGGCCGAGCTTCGTCATCTCGGCGAGGTTCGCTCCCTTGCCTCCGAGCAGGTCCTTCATGGACTTGTCGCCCTCGGAGAAGTCGTACACATACTTGACCATCGTGGTCCTCAACTTCCATGTTTGCGATGATTGGCCCGACGCCGGGCCGCTACCACAGGCAAGGATACACGCCTCAAGGGACTAAGGTCACTTCAAGACACACCCTCTTAAGATTGTCCTGACATGAACGAGGCCGTGGTTGCTTGTCGGGTATCGTACCCTCGCGCGGGAGCGGGCGTCAGGCGGGTTGGTCAGCGGTATCGGCGAGTCTGTCACGCAGGCACCGGCGGGCGCGGTGTTCGGTCGGCGGGGCGGGTAGACAGATGTGGGGCGGACCCGAAGGCCCGCCCCACACTCGTCACAGGAGCCAGGTCGCCGGCGAGGCTCGCCGGTCCAGCTATCTGACCTGTCGGCCGTCGACCCACTTTTGAAGGAGCGTGAAGACGATGTATCGCTCACCGGCCTCGTCGAAGCAGACCGCGCCACGCACGTCCAGCCAGATACGGTGCTCCCGTGTGGTGACCGTGATGTAGTGGGCAGCCAAGCTCCCCGGCAAGCTGTCGCTGACCTCCCCTACGTCAATTGACTCAACATCCGCAACGTTAAGATCGGGACACAGGGCCTGCTCTGGGCTTTCCCCGCGAATGCACGATTCCAGAAGAGGCACGAATTGCTCCTGTTGCCAGGCCTTTGTTTCCCCGTTCAAGACGATGTCGATTTGGTGAGGTTCGTCAGCATCGAACAAGTCGATCGTCGCACCCGACGGAACGGAGTCGACACTGTACTCAGTGTCTTCACTGAACCGGGTCACGCTAATGTCGTAGGCACCGGGATACGCGTACACCAATCCTCCACCTGCCGCGAAGTGCCACAGGTCGTCTGTTACGGGAGGAATCATCCGCTGATTGCCCTTGGTCGCTCCGACGTCCCCGAGCGACACTCCAGCAATCGACAGGTCTGAGGCGTACCCGTGCGCGGACACAGTGACCTTACGTGCCGCACTGGAAACGACCCTCCACGAGCCAATGTGCGGCTTGGGCACACCCGAGCGCTCCATGTAGATGACGCGGGTCGTGGAGCGGCCGTTCATTGAGAACTCGATATTGACCCCCTGCCGACCATCCCTGTCGAGCTCGGAGTGCACCCACACAGCGCCCACGCTCATCGCTGGAGTGCTCGACGAGCGCTGGAGTCGCCGCAGGTCAACGGCGTCGCCACGCCCGACATTGGGATCGGCGTCGGCGTCGGCGCTCTCAACCGCCAGGGCATCTTCGAAGCGCCCCTGGGCGATCGCCTCGGCGTAGTAGCGAGCGGCGTCCTGCGCACTCGTGCGCGACAGATACACGAGGCCACCCACCACCGGCAACACAACGAACACACACACGAGGACGACGATCATCCGCGCGCGTTTCTTCATGACACGCTCACTCTCGCCAGGCCGGTGGCAGCAAGCATCAGCGCGCGCAACCTCCAGCAGGTCTTAACAGCCACCCTAGTACATACGCGTGCGGGGTGGGCCAAGCGGTCCACCCCACACGCGTTTGAATAGCAGATCAGCGCACGCGGAACTCGATCGTGGTGCCCTCACCGACGTCGATGAGGTCACCGTCGTTCAGGGCGATCGTCACCATGGGGGTGACATCCTGGAAAGAGCCGTCAGCGTGACGCAGGACGGTGCCGTTGGCGCTGCCCAGGTCCATGAGCGCCCACGAACCCGGCGTCGTCATCATGACGGCGCAGTGGGAACGCGAGATCTCGGTGGCCGGGCTGGGCACGCGCAGCACGGTCGCCACGGGGCGGCCGGTCAGGGCGCGGGCGTCGGGGTCGCGGCCGATGACGACGTCACGCGAGACCTCAACGGGCACGGTGCCGCCGTGGATCAGGAAGGCGACGGGCGCGGCGGGGCCGGAGTTGACGGGGGCGAGGCGCAGAATCGTGGCCTCGGTGTCGGTCTCGGCACCCAAGTCGGCCAGGCCGGCGGCGCTCATGGCCTCGGGCGCGGCGGGCGGTTCGGCTGCCGTCTCCGGCTCGGGGGCAGGCGCAGGTTCCGGCTCAGGGGCGGATTCAAGCTCCGCTTCCGGCTCAGGAGCAGGCTCGAACTCGGGGGCGGACTCAAGTTCCGCTTCCGATTCGGGAGCAAGTTCGGTGTTTTCCTCCGACTCGGACTCGGACGAGGCCTGGGCGGGTTCCACGAAGGCGGCACCACGGTCGATGGTAGCGGTGCGGTCGAGGGACTCAGCCGTATGGATCGGCGGCTCGACGGCGTCGGCGACGACGTAGAGCTCGCTCGAGGTCTGTTCAAGGTCCTCGGAGGGCGCCTCGTCCTGCGCATCATCCGTGGCGTCCACGGGCGCGTACGGATCGGGGGTGGTGCGGGAGGCACCGGGCAGCGAGACGGGACCGTTGCTGGTGGCCGCGAGGAACTGGGCTTCGACGGCAGCCAGGTCAACCGCAGGCGCGTGCGTGATCGTGGGTTCGGGCAACTCTTCGCGGGCGTCGCGACGGGCGCGACGCTCGTGGTCCGGAATATCCGGGTTGATGAGGAAGCCCATCGTATCAACAGGCATCGACGCGAGGGCCTCAACCTCGTCGAGCGCGCGACCGATGCGAATCTCGCCAGCCTCGACGCGGTCTGCGGCGGGCACCATCCACGTGATCTCGTCACCGTCGATGATGGTGGCCTCGAACGTCTGCCACTCGCCCGGGTTGAAGGGCCAGGCCCAGATCGGGTCGTTCCACACCTGCTCGGTGATCTGGCCGGCGGCGCGCATGCGCAGCTGAATATTGCCGAGGACTGTCAAGTAGGGCTGTTCGCCCGCACAGTCGAGAAGCAAGACATCGCCCTGCTCTGCCTGCACGTGAGAGAGCCACGCCTGGGTGTCAGCGCGCCCCCACACGACGTCGGCCGCGGAATCCGCGAAATCGAGCGGCACCAACGCCGCGCCGAGGGGTCCGGTGACGAGCATCGCGCCCTGTCCGCGACACAAGAAGCGTCCAATCTGAAGCATCAGTCACTGCCTTCTCTACGAGGAACCCGGCGCGCTGTCTGAATCGACGCCGGACGTACTGGTTGAATCATCCGATTCATGACATTCGTTGTCAATGTTACTCGTGATTCTTTTCCTGCGTAGACTACTACGGCTGTCGTGTTGTCGCGAGTGCCCGCTTCGAGGCTGGCTTTCACGAGTGCGTCAGCGGTGCCCTGCGGCCCATTGCCGGCGGCGACAATGGCGTGGATCTGCGAATCCTGTAGGACGCCGTGCACGCCGTCTGTACAGATGACCGCGCGGTCGCCTTCTTCCATCGGCATGATGGTGTAGTCGGCTTTCACACTTCCGGTTTGTCCGGCACCCAGTGCCTTGGTCACGACGTTGGCTGGAGGAATGACCTGGGGCGCGCCTGAGGTGGCCGCCAGGTCGCGAGCCTCCTGCAGCGCGGAGTGGTCGTGGGTGAGTTGGCGGATGCCGCCGGCACCGACGACGTAGGCGCGTGAGTCGCCAACATTGAAGGAGAGCCAGAAGGCCCCTTCCGCGGTCCACAGGACCATCAGACCGGAGAGTGTCGTGCCGGGGGCACTCATCGGATTGTCAGCAGGTGCCAGGGAGGCCACGTCCGTGGCGGCTGCGTCAATCGCGACGGACAGATCGACCAGGTCGACGGGACGGTCTCCGAGTCGATCAGGACTCAGGAACTCCTGCAGTGTAAGGACGGCCTGTGCTGAGGCCCGGGCACCGCCGAGGTGGCCCCCCATCCCATCTGCGACTGCGAAGACGGGCGAGACCGCCAGCCAAGAATCCTCGTTGTGTGAGCGGACCGGACCGACGTCGGTCGACGCACCCCACAATAGTGGCGCACGCTCGGCATGTTCACCCTGAGCCATCTACCTTTGTCCTTCTCGCTACGTTGGGCGCGTGGGATAGCGCGTAACGCATTCATTCTACACGTGCATCATTAATGGTTACACAAAATGGACCGCAATTCGCCCTGGTCAGCCACGCGCTGGAATACGCTACACGGATGGTCAGGGAACAGTTTGACAGGCCCTCACAGGGTCGGACATACGGCCCGAGGAACGCGACACCGTCGTGATTTCCATGCAGTTTTCGCCGCTGGCTCCATCCACGCTCACCGTCGCCGCCTCGACGCTGCCGTGCGTCGTGCCCGCGGGGCCGCTCCCCTCGTAGGAGTACGTCACATCCGCCGTGGCCAGGCCATCGGGAACGCTCCACGTCCACGTCACCTGGCCGTCGGCGTACTCTCCTGCGAGCGAGGTGACCTGTGGGGGTGCTGCTCCGAGGGGGTTCTCCGCGTTCGTCGACGCGCTCGTCGTCTCCTCAGCAGGGGCGATACGCGTGAAAGATCCTTCGTCCCGCAGAATACCAACCACCAGACCCGCTCCAATCACTGCGGCCAGCAGAGCCAATCCCACCGCTGCGACGGGATTCAAGCCCCGCTTGGAAACGTCAGGGTCGTCGACCGTACGACGGGCCGAGGCCTCGGCCTCCTCCGTCGACTGATCGGCGTTCCATGAATCAGCCACGGCCTCGACGCCGCCGGAACCCGCCCCACCCTCGAAGGAATAATAGGACGACGAGCGCATGCGCGTGTCGTCCGGGTCGATGACGGGGGCACCACGCGTGCGCGTATTCTGGTCGCCAGCGGAACCGGCCGAGGCTTTGGAGCGCTTCTCCTTGATTTCCATCTCGGTGCGCGCGTAGCCCAGCTCTTGTTGGACGCGCTGGAGACCCTTGCCGAACTCTAACGCCGAGGGGGTGCGCTCATCCGGGTTGATTGCCATCGCCGCGCGCAACACACGCTCAAGCTCCGCCGGGGCGTCCGCGCGGCCCAGGCCTCGCATGCGACCGCGCTGCACGCGGTTCGCGATCGACGCCGCCGAGTTATCCCCGATGGGATCCTCGAAGGGGCTGCGGCCCGTGATGAACGTCCACATCGTCGATGCGAGCGCCCACACATCCTGCGTCGGCGCGGCCGGCGAGTTGACGTCCTGCTGCTCTGGGGGTGCCCACAGCACCGAGAAGCCGTCAAACGCGCCGACCTCCAGCTTGCCGATCTTCGAGGCGACACCGAAGTCCGCGAGGACCGGCTTCCCATAGGCGTCCAGCATGATGTTCGAAGGCTTGATGTCGCGGTGCACGTAGCCCTGGCGGTGGAACATCTCGACGACGCCGCACACCTTGATCATTGTGTCCAGCGCCGTCTCCAGCGACATTGGCCGCGCGCGCACCTGCGTCAGCAGGTCAGCAACCGGGCAGTACTCCATCACCAGGTAGGCGCGTCCATCGGAGGTCGTGCCCACGCCGTGCAGCTCCACCACCGAGGGGTGGCCGGCCAGCAGAGTCATGGCGTCAGCCTCGCGGTGCAGCTCAAGGGTGCCTCGCTCGTCCCCTTTCGCGCGCACTACCTTGATGGCCACGTCGCGGCTGGGCAGCTCCTGGCGGTACAGGAACACGTCGGCGAAACCACCCTGGCCGAGTGGGCGAACCCACCGGAAGCCGGGAATCTGGGGGCCACGCGTGGCCACGACCGCTGAACTCACTGGTCGTTCTCCTCCTGCATCGTGCGCGCAACCGCTGCGCTCAATCGCAGCTTACGGCGCATTCGCAGGCTTCGCAGGGACAGCGCGCGACGAATGCGCGCAAAGAAACCGGCGTTCTTGCCCACCTGCGAGCGCAGCGCACTCACCTGCACCCACGCGTCACGCGCGCGGTCGCGGGAAGCGCCGTGAGACGCGAAGTCCGCGACGTCCGCATAACGGGCGATCACGACCGGGGTGGGAACGTCGTCACCGAATCGGCTCCACCCGTCGATCACATAGCGGCCCTTGGTCGCCGAGGCCTCGTCGAACTCGACCGAATCGGTCGAGCCGTCGTCGCCATGGCGCACCGCACCCGTCACCAGGCTGAAGGGGTCACCCGGGTGCTCGCCGAGATTCCACTGGGAGGCCAGCGACCAGGCGGTCTCCTGGCGGGTGCGTCCCACCTCGATAGTCAGGCCGGAGTCGGCGGCCAGGTCCACGACCTCGTCCCACGAGCCGATCAGCGCGTTGGCTGCGGCGGCTCGGCGGCGGTGGCGTCGACGTGCGGCCTTGTAGGCCAAGATCGCCAGAGGCGGCACCAAGATCAGGAGGATGCCACCCGCGACACCGGCGACGACGCGCCAGGGGAAGTTCTCATCCGGTGTCTTTACCGGGTCCGCGTTTTGGTCGCGCGTCGACGGCGGCAGCTCGGCGGGAGCATCCGGGGGCTCCGGCGGCTGGAGGACCTGCGGGCGCGGCACACTGCGAGGCTTGGGCACCTGCGTCTGCGGCGTGTGGTCGCGCGGAGGGGTGGGGTCAAAGACGGCCCAGATGCCGTCTCCGAACTCAACCTCGACCCAGGCGCGGATGTCAGAGCCGCGCAGGGAAGCGGCACCGCCCTGCGAGCCGCCCTCAGGGTAGGCACCCATGACGACGCGAGCGTTGATGCCCAGCTGGTGGAGCATGAGGGCCATGAGGGCCGTGTACTGCTGGTCGTCGCCGATAAGGTTCTCGTCGCCGGAAATCATGCGCTCAAGGCGGTCGGCGCGCACGCCGGGACGCGAGAACTGCGTGTTCTCGTTGAGGTAGTAACCGTAGGTCGACAGGTGGTGCTCGATCGCGCGCGCGGCGGCCAGAGCCGTCGACGCATTCTGCGTCAGATCCGTGGCCATCGCGCCGATGCCCTCGGGCACATGCGTGTCCTTCGACGTGTTGGGAGCAACTGAGAGGGAGGATAGCTCCTCGTCGCGGATGGGTTCGACGAACGTGGTGCGCACGTCGTAGGTCATCGTGCCCGCGCGCCCTGTCGTCAGGGCCGCGTTCCCCCACGTGTCGACAAAGAGGCCGTCCTTTTGCGTGTCCGCTCCGGTGCCGGAGAAAGTAATCTGCGAGGGGATTCCCAAGACGGGTACCCACGGGCCGGACAGGCCGTTGGTTGACACGGTGACGGTTGAATTGCCTTCGGCGCGCCCGGGGATCGCCGTCTCGACGGGGATGTAGCCGGAGTGGCCATCCCCTCGGGTTTCCGACATGCCAAAAGTGGTGCCGTCGTACACGTCCATCGCGGCGATGCGCACGCGCTGGTTCTCGGGCAGGTCAGAGACGGTAATAAGCGTCTCGTCCTTCAGATCGGTCGTGTAGTGACGGAACGAGGCCATCGGCGAGGGGTACGCCTGGATGTCCAGCGGCGGCTCCACGAGGTCGCGGCCAACGACACGCGCCCCGGACTTGCCCAGGTAGGAGGCGGCAGGCAGGGCCACGCCCACGGAAATCGCGAGCATGAGGGTCGCGCCGAGAATACGCCTACCCACGTAGACAGTGGAGCGAGAGCTGCGCCCGAGGGTATTCTCTGCCCCGGCCGCACCGGAGCGGCCCACCAGGACGTCCTGCCCCAGCGTGATGCGCTGGTACTGAGCGGCTGCGGCCCACCACGCGCCCAGGAGCGCCCACCACAGCAAGACCGCCCACACGGGCAGCGCGTGGCCTGACAGGCCAAAGAAGATGGCGATCACGCCCATCGCGACGAGCGGGATGGACCCCAGGATGGCGCGCCCAGCACGGGCGGTGATGAGGCCTGAGAGCACGGCAAAGAGGAGGCCGCTCATCCACGGGACGAGGCCGGGGCCCGAGTATGCGGACACGGGTGCGGTCAGCGTCAGCAGATCCTTCCACGCGCGGAAGGAACCCAGGACCATGACCTGCAGGGTCTTACCGGTGGGCAAGAACCCGAAGAGGGCCTCGGCGCGCAGGGCTGCGGCGCTCCCGAGCAGGAAGTAGGTGACCAGGACGGACAGGACCGTCGTGAGCATATCCCAGCGCCACTTCGTCGACGCGTAGGCGATGAGCAGGCCGCAGGCCACGCCCGCGCCCGCCGCGATAGCGCCCACTCCCCCGCCGAAGACGGGTTCGAAAGCGACGACCGGCCCGGCGAAGAGGACCGCGAGGACGAGCAGAGACCACATCGGCAAGCGCGTGCGGAACGTCGCGAAGCGCTCCGTAATCGTCAACAGGCGGCTGCGCGTGGTCCTTGGCTTGGGCATGTGCGCCTCAGAGCGCGCGCCCGCGAGGGCGTGTGCTGCCGAGGGCTGTGTGGGTTCATCCACCGAGCGGCGGTCCGTCTTGATGGGAGAGCCGGGGACGGCCTCGCCCTGAGGATCGACGCGCTGGGCGCGGGGCTTGGTGTTCACGTTGCTGCTCATGCCAGACCCCCGGCGACGATAATGCGCGGCAGATCATCCAGGGTTGCACAGTCGAGGAGAACTCCTCGGCCGAGGTTTCGGCGGGCGCGCGCTTTGTTCACGCCGATACGGATGATGGACACGGGCACGTCGATGGGTGCGAGGCGCGCGAGGTGGGCGGCGTCCGAATCAGTTGTCTCGGGGCCGACGATGAGCGTCAGTGCGGAGACTCCGGGGCGCTGAGCCACGGCCTCGCGCACGCGCAGCGCCAGATCCCCGGAGGAGCGGCGCGAAATTTCGGACAGGGAGTCCAGGAGGCGCATGGCGACCGAGGACGGCAGCCACTCATCGGTCGTCGTCACCGACACCGGGCGCGACTCGCGCAGGTTCGCCAGGCCCAGGGAACCCGCGACCGACACGGCGGTCTCGAAGGAATCGTGATCCCACGCGTCGCGGGAGGTATCCAAGACGATGACGTGGTGGGAACGGTGGGTCTCCTCGTACTGGCGCACGATGAGCTTGCCGAGGCGAGCGGTCGACTGCCAGTGCACGGCGCGGCGGTCATCGCCCGGCTCGTAGTCGCGCAGCGCGTGGAAAGACACGTCGGAGCTGGAGAGCTTGCCGGTGGACACGCCCTCGACGTCGAGCTGGAAGCCGGTCGCGTCGAAGGGGACGCGGACCGTGCGCGGGTGAACGTGCAGGACGACGGGTTCATCCCAGGAACGCACGCGGCGCAGCAAGCCGAGGGCATCGGAGCGCACGGAGCGCGCAGGGCCGACATTGATGAGCCCTCGGTGACGCGAGGAGATCAGGAACATCTCGTCCCACGTCGCGTGCGCCCCCAACGGAGGAACGACGAACTCGCCCGTTCCCGTGCCGATCGGCAGCTCGATGATGCCTGCGCGCACCGGACGGGCACGCTCGTTGCGCACCACGAGCTCGCCGACCGCCGTCTGGCCTGCGACGATACGTTCGTTGGGCACGCGGATCGACACGAGGTGCGGGGGCTTCCACGCCACGCGCGTGGCCGCGAGCACCAGGGCGACGACGCCCGCGAGGGCACACGCCAGGGCCTCGACCCACCGGAGGGTCGCCGCGAGAATCAGGGAGACCGCGACGAAGAAGACGAGCGCCCACCCGGTGGGCGTCACTAGGTCGGCCAGCGCCTTCAGAGGGTGCTGACGGGAGGCCTGCGCCTTACGCGGCGAGACCATCGTTGCATTGTTCGAACTCTTCCCTTGCATCGTCGTTTCCGGTCGGCGCGTTACGCGCCCACCGCCGGGGCAGGCACCGACGTCAGGGCGCGCTGGATGACGCCCTCAGCGGTCGCGCCGGAGAACGCGGCGTCGGGGTCAACGATAATTCGGTGCGCCCACACGGGCACGGCCAGGGCCTTGATGTCGTCGGGCAGGACGAAGTTACGCCCCTGCGCGGCCGCCCACACGCGGGCGCAGCGCACCATGCCGATGGCGCCACGGGTGGACACGCCCAGCAGCGAGGACTCGTCGTCGCGAGTCGCTTCAGCCAGCGCCGCCACGTAGTCGAGGACCGCGCGGTCCGTGTGGTTCACCGAGGCCAGGGCTGCCCAGGCGACGATGTCCTGACCGGTCACGAGGGGCTCGAGGTTCTTCGAACGGTCGGGGGAGGCCGAGCCGTCGAGGACGTCGATCATGGCGGCTCGCGAGGGGTAGCCGATCGAGGTCTTCATGAGGAAGCGGTCTAGCTGGGCCTCGGGCAGCGGGTAGGTGCCTGCCTGTTCGACGGGGTTCTGGGTCGCGATGACCATGAAGGGCTGGGGCGCGGGGCGGCGCACACCGTCGACCGTCACCTGGGCCTCTTCCATGACCTCCAGGAGCGCGGACTGGGTCTTGGGCGAGGCACGGTTGATCTCGTCTGCCAGGACGATCTCCGCGAAGACGGGACCGGCGTGGAAGACCCACTCGCCCGTCTTCTGGTTGAACATATTCACGCCGGTGATGTCGGAGGGCAGCAGGTCGGGGGTGAACTGGATACGCGAGTGCGTACCGTCAATGGTCGCACTGATCGCGCGCGCCAGGGCCGTCTTACCGGTTCCGGGAGCGTCCTCGAGCAGGAGGTGTCCGCCCGCGAACATCGTCGTCAGCGCGAGGCGCACCGCCTGATGCTTGTCCAGGACCGCGACGGACACGCCATCGACGAGGCCCTTGAAGACCTGGGCGAACCTAGTTGCATCTTCGATGGAAAGGGTCATGTGTTGTCCTACTGTCTCTCTCGTTGCTTGTAGTGGGTGAAAGTCTTTTGTTTTATTCGCCTCGGCAGTTCTTCACGACCTGCCGCGCATTCAGTTCTAGCGCGGTGGTCGACTCCGTAAGGATACCCGGTATACTCTGCGTCCCCTGTGAGAAGCGGAACTCCGTGTTTTGGGACGGCCGTCCAGTCGTCACCGTGCAGACGAGTGTCCTGCCCGGCTGGAACTGCGAGGCACGCGAGGCTGTCAAGGTCATCGAGCCACACTCTTGGCCGTTCGGGCAGGCGGTCGCCCCGGTGAAGGATGCATCGATCTTGTCAAGCGATTCACCCGTCGTAAACGTGACCTCCACCTTTCGGTGGTCTCCGCCGGTACTGACCAGCTCGACGACAGCCGTGTACTGGTGGACCGGCTGCAGCCCCGACATGGTGACCTTCGTCATCGGGCCATTGAATGTCTGTTTCGTGTCCGCTACGCCCTTGATCCACACGTTGGTCTCCTTGACGGAAGTACCTTCAGGAGGGGTCCACACGATTGTGGCGCTGTTGGTATGTGGCTCGGCGGAGACTGTAAAGAGCGGGATCGGCGAGCTGCCACCGTCGCCGTTACCACCGCCGCCGTTACCACCGCCGCCGTTACCACCGCCGCCGTTACCGCCGCCGTTACCACCGCCGCCGTTGCCAACTATGCCGCTGGCTAGTGTCGCCGGACTCCACACGTAATCATTCGGCCCTCGCTTACCACGCTGGCAGAAGTAGTAGGTCATCATGGAACCAGAAGGAAGCGGACCGAGATCGAAGTCGGCACGGTCGCCGTTATTGAAGCGGACGGGGTTACCGGGCGCCATGCACCCTGGCACGCTGTCCGCGTAGAAGAGCTCCAGGTCGTTGACCGTGTAGCCGTTCCCCTCCTTCAGACGCGCATTATTGATGCGGATCGTACCCGCGGCATTGTCGGAGGTGGGACCCAACTGCGGCGCGTCGGGTGCCAGCGGAATGGTCTTCAGTGTGGGCGCTGCATACGTCTTCGCATCGGAGGTCGCACTAAGCCCGGCCGCGTTACTGACTGTCACGCGCACCTGCAGAGCGTCAGCCCGCCCCACTGTCATGGTCGTGGTAGCGGTCCCGTTCTTCTCATTGATCGCGGGACCGGGGACGGTCTTCGGGATGCCATTGACGTTCACCGTCGTCGGCCCCCAGCCCTTCGAGCTGCCCGATTCAAAATAGCTCCAGGTCACGGTAATCTCGATCTTGTCATCCGCGATGTTACGCGCATCGGCATTCATCACGTTGGGCTTCTCGGGGTTCTTCGTCTCCGTCTGCGGGGTGGCCACAGCACCCGCAGATGGCGCGGAATCTCCAGCGTCGCTGTGCGCCACGACCACCACCGTGTAGGTAAGGCCGTTCGTCAGGCCCGTGAGTGTACACGTGGTGTTGCCACCAGTCGAGCACGACACATCCGCTCCGCCGGCGACAGAAGCGATCGCCGTGTAGCCGGTGACCTTGGAGCCGTTCGCCTTGGCCTCAGCCCACGTCGCTGTGATGCTTCCGTCGCCGGCCTCAAGGTGAGGCGCACCGGGAGCACTCGGGACGTTGGAGATGGTAATGGGGTTCGAGGGTGCCGAACGCTCGGACTCGCCCTCCGCACTGACCGCAATCGCGGTGAAGGAGTAGGTCCTACCTGTGATCAGGTCGCCGACCTCGCACACCTCCTTGTCACAGGTGGCGACCTGCTTGCCAGTGTCGTCGAAGAGCCTGTAGCCGGTGATCGTCGACCCGCCAGACTTGGGAGCCTGGAAGGTCACGCTCGCACCGCCCTTACCGGTGTTTTCGGCGCGCAGATTTGTGGGAGGATTCGGCTTACCCGTCACCGTGACGGTGATCGTGCCCTGGACGGCACGCGAGGGGTCGGCCAACTTGTCGTTGACCTTGAAGCCGACCGTGATCACGCCGGAGGCGCTGGGCGTGATGGACACGGTCGTACCCGACGAGGAGACAGTCGCCTCACCCGAGGACACGAGGATCCCTTCGAGGGTGATCGGCGCGTCCGGGAAGGGGTTCGTCGCAGCCGACGCCACGTCCACGCTCACGGTCTGGTTCACCTTAGTGGTCAGCGTATAGACGGGCAGCTGGATCAGGGGCTTGACCGACGCGACGACCTCGACGGGGATCTGGGCCGACACCGTGTGGCCATCCTCGTCCGTGACGCTCACGGCGATCGAGCCGGCCGGCCCCTGCGCGGTTCCCTCGGCGGCCGTGACCGACAGGGTCGCGCCCGACAGCGAGGCCTGAATCGAGTTCGGCGCAGAGTCCATGGTGTAGGTGAACGTGGAGGTATCCACACCCTCGGGGTCGCGCACGGCCAGCGCCAGGTTCTGCACCACGGCCTCGCCCCCGGCCTCGACACGAATAGCGGTCGGGGTGAAGGTCGGCGGCTGGTTGACCGTGGCCTTGATGCGCACGGGCAGCGACAGGGAGTCGGTGAGCGTCCCCGCGTCGGAGGAATCGCCGTCCGCGACCTGGATGAGGAACGCGGAGTTGCCGCTAAACGCGGCGTTCGCGTTCAGGGTCAGCTGCGTGTTGGAATCAGCGACGACCGAGTCGAGGCCCTCCTGGGCCACAGGACTCGACCCCTCGACGAGGCGCGGGCTGCGTCCCGAGCGAGTAATGACGTAGTCCGACAGGTTGATCGTGCGCGAGGTACCCGCGTCCATCTCGATCGGCAGATTCGCCGAACTGAGGAACGGCGCGGTCGAGTCGCGACCGGGGACCCGGACAACAGCCGAGTTGGTCAGCCCATCGCGGTCGGTGATCGTGTAGACGACCAGGCGCGTGGATTCCGAGGTCGGAATCAGCAGGTTCGAGCCGGAGACGGTCACGCCGGCATCGGCGGTGGTCAGGGTGACCTCGTCGATACTGCCGTCGGGGTCTTCATCGTTCTCGAGGACGTTGACGGACACGGCGGAGCCGTCCGTGGGCAGCGCGTCATAGTCCACGAAGTCGTCGCGGGCGATGGGTGCCTTGAGGGGCGCGTCATCTTGGACGTAGACCGTCAGGGTGCCGCGCGCGGAGCCGCCGCGACCGTCGCTGACCGTGTAGGACACGAGGTAGGTGCCAACCTTGGAGGGCGTGTGCACCTGGACGGTCGTATCGGATCGGACCTGCGGGTCGAGTTCGGGCGTGGCCGTCTCGAGGCTGTCCTTCTCGAGGCTGAGCGGGTCGCCGTCAGGGTCCAAGTCGTTCGACAGGACGTTGACGGTCACCATGCGATCAGGGCGCGTCAGGACGGTGTCGGGCACTGCCACCGGGTTCTGGTTCAGCGAGGGAACAGGCGTGACGGCGACACGGACGCGAGCCGAGGCACGCGCGCCCTGGCGATCCTCGACCGTGTAGGTGAAGGAGTCAGTGCCGGACTCCGAGGCGTTGGGCGTGTACTCAATCCACGTGGCCTTCGCGGTCGCCGAGCCCTTCTGCGGCGAGGAATCCACGCCGCGCAGGGTCACCGAGTCGCCGTCCGGGTCAATACCGTCAAGCGAGACCGGGATGCGGGTGGCCTGACCGGCCGTGGCCCACGCGGTGATGTCGCGGGGACGCGGTGCCTGATTGTGGTCGGAGGCTGCCAGGATCTCGAAGGTGACCGTGCTGGAGGCGCGGTTACCGGCGGAGTCAATGACCGAGTAGGTGACATCCATCGTGCCCGGGGTGTCCCCCGCCTCGAGACGAACCTGGTTACCCGTCACGAAGGGGGTCCCCAGGGCGGAAGCGCGATCATACTCGAGCGTCGACTCGACCTGCAGGTTCAGGCCGGCCGGCGAGCGATCATTCGCCAGAACGGAGACCGTGCCAACATCGCCGACGCGCACCTTGCCACGATCCGGCTTGAGGACCGGCGGCAAGTCGGTGCGGTCAGAGGCACCGGGAATGACGGTCACGCTGGCGCTGGCACTGCCCTGCCCGTTGGACACCGTGTAAGAGAAGGACACCGTCCCTTCGAGGCCTGTCGGCGCAGTCACGCGCAGCAGGTGGCGGTCGATGAGGGCCACCTCCAGGCCGGGCACGGACGAGGAATCAATCGACGTGATCGACAGGACTCCACCCGTCGGGTCGTAGTCATTGGCCAGCGGCGCAACCAGCACGGACCCGCCCTGCGGCAGGACCGCCGTATCGTTCTCGGCAACCGGGGGCAGCGCAACGGTCTCAACGACCACGACGCGCACAATACCCAGCGTCGTCGCGACGCCGTCGGAGATCGTGTAGGCGAAGGAGTAGGAACCCGGGGACGACGCCACGAAGTCAATGGTCCCGCGTTCCAAATCCGGCGTGATCGACGCACCCGAGGGCGCACCGGACACAGCGGCCAGCATCAGCGGGTCGCCGTTGGGATCAGTGTCGTTCTTGAGTGGATCCAGGGTGACGGTCTCACCCGGGTGCGCCAGGAACAGGTCGCCGTTCGCCACGGGCGGCAGGTTGCCAGCCTCCTGGACGTTGACAATGAGTTCGCCGCGCGTCTCAGCACCCTGATCGTCGGCGACGGTGAGCACGACGGTCTTCGGACCAGCCGCGGAGCCTTCCTCGGTGATCGTCATCGTGCCGTCCTCCATGAAGGACACGCTCAGACCTTCGGGAGCCTCGGCATTCTTCAAGAACAACGGATCGCTATCGGGGTCACGCCAGTCGGACAGCGCCTGATACTGGATCTGCGCGCCCTGGCCGATCTTGACCGACGACGCACGAAGCTGCGTGGGTGCCTCGTTCTGCGAGTAGGGGTGGATCGTCACCTGTACCCGCGCGGGGGCGGTCGCGGTCCCGTCCGAGGCCTCGTACGTGAACGACGTGGAACCCGTCTGATCGGCATCGACGTCTGCGATCTGCAGCGCGCGACCGGAGCGCGCGACGGCCACAGAACCCCATGCGGGCTGGCTGGTCGGGCTGGCGGTCAGCACGTCTCCGTCAATGTCGGAGTCGTTGTCCAGGACCGGCAGGATCGTCGAACGGCCCGGGCGGATGCCGAATTCGTCATCCACTGCCTCGGGCGGGGTGTTCTCCTCGCGCTTTTCGGGGTCGGCGATCTCGTTCGTCAGCTCCGGGCTGTCCTGTTCGTTCTCGGACTCCTGGAGCTGGTTTTCGACCTCATCCCAGTTGTCCATGAGGACCATGTTGGAGTCGGGCAGCCACACGTTGCCCTGCGCGACGTCGTTGAGGACGATGGCCTTGCGGTTGGTGCGGAAAACGATTTCCTGGGCGCTCTTGAGCGTATCGACGACTGTCTGCTGGTTGTTGGAGGCGTCGTCGCACGAGCGCATGAACGCGCCCGAGCCGACCCACGCGCCGTAGGAGCAGCCCTCGTGGCGCACGGGAGCTGCGGGAATGCCGCTGGGGGATCCCTCGGCGGCGGGGATGATCGTGGGTGCACTGCCCTTCAGGGGGATGCTCACCAGGGACGAGGCCGTGGCCAGGAGGACGGAATCGTACGTCGGTCCGGCCTGCTGGAGGACTCCGCCCGCCTCGACGCCTGCGGCGCTGAGGTTGAGTGTCTTGCCGCCGGGCAGGAAGAGGGTGTTCGAGGTGGAGTCGAGGGCGACAACCTGGTCTCCGACGGCCGTCATCGACAACGACGCGTCTGCGGGGATGCCTTCGATCACGGAGGTCTTCGCTTGGTCTACGGCACCCTGCCGCTTAACAGTTGTGAGGGATCCGGAGGAGGACAGGGAGTAGACGGTGCCGTCCATGCCGGTGACAAACGCGCTCGCGCCCATGTTCGAGGCGACGGCGGCATTGTCAGAAAGGTTCGCCGGGCTCGGCGTGGTGGCTGACGTCGTCCACAGTGTGCCATCTGTCGCATTCAGGACGCCCAGGACGTCCCCGCCCTGCATCGCAACCGAGCCGGAGGGAAGGGCCGTCGGGGACCCCAAAGCGACCTGGGTAACATTGACCGGCGCAACAGTAAGTGAGGACAGGTCGGACACCGTAACAGTTTCGCCAGCCTGGCCGACATCGAAATTGCTAGCCTCGGTGCGCAGCGCGCCGTCAAGGATACGAGCCTCGTAGTCGAGGTGACCGACCATCTGCTTGGACTTATTTGTTACCCAAATTCCGCCATCATTGACGTTTACCTGCGTAACTTCCGCACCCTTATAGATGACGCCAGCGATGCAGAGCGCAACAACAACCAGCATGAGAACAAGCGCCGGCAGGCGTCGTCTCGCGCTGGTCAGGTTTCGGCGCGCTCGAGCGTTCATAGACCCTCTCTCGATCAATGATTAGTGCCTTGCAAATAGTGTGGCATGAGTTCGCAAGACGTTCATAGTTAATGAGAATCTATCAGAGCCACAATTACTTGACAACCAGAGAGCGACCCGCCGTTATACGACGGGCCGCTCCCACAGAGGCGAAGGTTTGTCAACCTTAGACAATTGGTGAGTAAATCACTCTCCGTTGAAGGTAAAAGTCCGTTCCTTACCCTCTCCAGTGACACCAACCGTGACAACCTGACCAGGTTGCAGCTCTCCGAAAAGGATCCTCTCGGACAGCGCATCCTCGATTTCGCGCTGGATCGCGCGACGCAGCGGACGCGCACCAAGCACCGGATCGAAGCCCACGTCAGCCAGCAGCTCGCGTGCCTCGTCCGTCAGTTGCAGACGCATATCCTGCGCCTCCATACGCTTGGCGAGCTTCGCGATCATCAGGTCGACAATGCGCGCAATCTCCGGCTTCGTCAACGGCGGGAACACAATCGTATCATCAACACGGTTGAGGAACTCCGGACGGAAGTGCTGCTTGAGCTCCTCCGCAACCTTCGACTTCATGCGACCGTAATCATGCGTCGAGTGATCCGCAGTCTGGAAGCCCGTCAGCACGCCCTTATTAATATCGCGGGTACCCAGATTCGTCGTCATGATGATGACGGTGTTCTTGAAGTCCACCTTTCGGCCCTGAGAGTCCGTCAGGCGGCCCTCCTCCAGGATCTGGAGCAGTGAGTTGAAAATGTCCGGGTGAGCCTTCTCGACCTCATCGAAGAGGACGACCGAGAACGGCTTACGGCGAACCTTCTCCGTGAGCTGACCACCCTCGTCGTAACCGACGTAGCCGGGAGGAGCACCGAAAAGGCGCGACGCCGTGTGCTTCTCAGAGAACTCGGACATATCCAGCTGGATCAAGGCATCCTCATCACCGAAGAGGAACTCGGCGAGAGCCTTCGCCAGCTCCGTCTTACCCACACCCGTCGGACCCGCAAAGATGAACGAGCCACCGGGACGGTTCGGATCCTTCAGGCCCGAGCGCGTACGGCGGATCGACTGAGCGAGAGCCTTCACGGCCTCGTCCTGGCCAATAACGCGCTTATGCAGCTCATCTTCCATCTTGAGCAGCTTCGCGGTCTCCGTCTGAGTCAGGCGCACGACCGGGATACCCGTCGACATGGCCAGGACCTCGGCGATCTCCTGGTCCCCGACCTCGGCGATCTCGTCGGACTCGCCGCCCTTCCAGGCCTCCTCCTTCGCCTTGCGTTCTTCGGACAGCTTCGACTCCTGATCGCGCAGCGACGCGGCCTTCTCGAAGTCCTGATCGTCGATGGCCGCCTCCTTGTTGCGGCGCACCTCGGCGATCTTCTCATCCAGCTCGCGCAGCTCCGGCGGCGCGGTCATGCGGCGGATACGCAGGCGCGCCCCGGCCTCGTCCACCAGGTCGATGGCCTTATCCGGGAGGAAACGATCCGAGATGTAGCGATCCGCCAGCTCGGCGGCTGCCTGGATCGCGGCGTCCGTGATGATGACGCGGTGGTGCGCCTCGTAGCGGTCGCGCAGGCCCTTGAGGATCTCCACCGTCTCCTCAACGCTGGGCTCCTCGACCTTCACCGGCTGGAAGCGGCGCTCGAGAGCCGCATCCTTCTCGATGTACTTGCGGTACTCGTCGTTCGTGGTCGCGCCAATCGTCTGGAGCTCGCCGCGCGCCAGCATGGGCTTGAGCATCTGGGCCGCGTCGATCGATCCCTCGGCGGCACCCGCACCCACGAGGGTGTGGATCTCGTCGATGAACAGGATGATGTCGCCGCGCGTGCGGATCTCCTTGAGGACCTTCTTCAGACGCTCCTCGAAGTCGCCGCGGTAACGCGAACCCGCGACCAGCGACCCCATGTCAAGGCTGTAGATCTGCTTATCCTTGATGGTCTCAGGCACGTCGCCGTGCACGATCGCCTGGGCGAGGCCCTCAACGACCGCGGTCTTACCGACGCCGGGTTCACCGATCAGGACCGGGTTGTTCTTCGTGCGGCGCGACAGGACCTGCATGACGCGCTCCATCTCGACGCGGCGGCCGATGACGGGGTCCAGCTTGTTCTCGCGCGCGGCCTGCGTCAGGTTGCGACCAAACTGCTCAAGGATCGCGGAATTCGAGCGCTCTGGGCCGCCCGAACCGCCCACGCCCGCGCCCACCGACTCGCGGCCCTCGTCGTCGCCGCGCTGGTAGCCGCTCAGCATCTGGATGACGGTCTGGCGCACCTGCGCCAAATCCGCGCCCTGCTTGGTGAGCACCTGGGCGGCCACACCCTCACCCTCCTTCAGGAGGCCGAGCAGCAGGTGCTCCGTGCCAATGTAGTTGTGGCCCAGCTGCAGGGCCTCGCGCAGGCTCAGCTCAAAGACGCGCTTGGCGCGCGGCGTGAAAGGAATGTGGCCCTCGACCGGCTTCTCACCCTCACCGATGATCTCAATGACCGAGGCGCGCACGGCCTCGCCCTTGATGCCCATCGTCTCCAGGGCCTTCGCGGCCACGCCCTCACCCTCAGAGATCAGGCCGAGCAGCAGGTGCTCCGTGCCAATGTAGTTGTGCTTAAGACCGCGGGCCTCGTCCTGCGCGAGCACGACGACACGGCGCGCACGGTCAGTAAAGCGTTCGAACATGTCTCTCCTTGTTTCAGGGGCAGCTGCCCCGCCGAACTCGGCGTACACCCGTCCCAGTTGACTAGTTACAGACTACGGAAAGCCCGAGCGCCGTGCGCGCGCTTTCGCCCTGGGCGCAGGGACGAGGCCGGGGCGGGGTG
The DNA here is from genome assembly GCF_000278725.1 of Actinomyces sp. ICM47. GTDB lineage: Bacteria > Actinomycetota > Actinomycetes > Actinomycetales > Actinomycetaceae > Pauljensenia. The sequence continues at coordinate 24,069 of NZ_ALCA01000027.1, forward strand.
ACGGGGCCTCTGCAGCACGAAGCCGAGGTAGGGGGCAAGGATACGGGACTGGCACATGACACTTCGGTAGTACTGAGCTAATGCAGAGTCAAGGCGTCGTCAGCGCCGGATCAAGGCGGGGCATGAGATCGAGGCAATGCAGTGCAGGCAGCGAGAATGAGGCACGCACGGCAATAACTAATCCCAGCGCCCCCCAAAAGCCGGGCCTGCGCTCCTCCCTCAAAGTCGCATGCAATTCCCCCACACCAGATTTCACCAACCCCAGAAACGTTGCAATTGCAACGCCCGTGCTTCAACACGTGAAAGGTTGCCATGGGAATTGCATGCGACATTGGGGAGCAACCACGCTCTGTGGCCACACGCAGATTCCATGCAGCTAGCCCCACAAGAGACACTGCACGCGGCTGAGCGCAGCAATGCACCAGTTAGGGGGCATTACACCAGTTAGGGAGCATTACACCAGTTCCCAGCTGGTGTAATACCCACCCAAGTGGTGTAACACCACTTAAGAACAAGCGTGGACGCGGAGCTGTCGAGAGCATTCAACCCTATCGGCAGGATTCAACCTCATCGGGAAGATTCAACCCGATCAGAAGGGGTTGAAGCTTACCGATCAGGTGCAACACCCCATCGGTAACAAGTGCGAGCGCGGATCCGCGCACACCTGACCCCATAGCTTGAGGCGCGGCAGGCGCAATACCAACATTGACGAGGCGGGGACGGGCGACGCGCCCTATCAAGCATCACAACAGTGAGGGAGCATGACACCAGCTCCCCACTGGCGCAATACCCACCTAAGAGGCGTAACACCAGTAAGGAACAAGAACAGTCGCGGCACGAGCGACTGCGGACTCGTCATCGGCGACGCAACACCACCGAAAACAAGCGAAGACGCGGCATTACCGGAGACACTACGCCTCGACGAGAACCGTGAACGGCCCGTCGTTCACCAGCGAGACCTCCATCATCGCGCCGAACTGGCCGGTTTCGACGTGCAGGCCCCGACCGCGCAGATCGGCCACAACCGCGTCAACGAGGGGTTCGGCCTCGTCCCCGGGGGCGGCGTGAGTCCACGAGGGACGGCGACCCTTGCGAGTGTCCCCATACAGGGTGAACTGCGAGATCACGAGGATCGGGGCGTGCACGTCAAGCGCAGAACGTTCGTCGTCGAGGATGCGCAGCTCGGCGATCTTGCGAGCAATGGTCGTGACCTGAGTGGGACCGTCGCCGCGCTGGACACCCAGGAGGACGACGAGGCCTTGGCGCGCTCCGCCGGAACCCTCCCCCGCCAGGGTGGCCTTGCCGGGTGTTGCGTCGACGTCACCGGGGGTACCCACGCCACGCGACGAAACCTGAGCGGCAGACCCGGCCCCCGCCTCGTCCCCAGCAGAACCAGCAGGAAGCGCGAGGCGGCCGACGACCTCGCCGTCGACGCGGACCTCGCCCGAAGTTGCCCGCTGGATGACGGCGCGCATCAGCGTGCCCCCAGGGCCGAGCCCAGGCCGCCAAAACCCGTTGATCCGCCGCGCTGGCCGGCCTCGCGGGAGAGGTCGGCACCCGGGCGGGTCTGCGGGGACACGGAGGACTTGCCGTGGACGGGCACGATCTCCTCTTGGGCGGCGGCGACGCCGTCGATATCAAACACCGTGGTCACGGGTACGGCGCGCGCGATGAGCGCGAGTGCGATTGGTCCCTCGTCCGCGTGGCGGGCCGACGACGTAATGACGCCGACCTGACGCCCGCCCACCTCGATGGCTGTGCCGGGTGCGGGCAGGTCGCCGCGTGAGCCGTCCAGCTGCAGGTAGGTGAGGCGGCGCGGGGGGCGTCCCAGGTTGAGGACGCGGGCGATGGTTTCCTGCCCGCGGTAGCAGCCCTTCGCCGTGTGGACGGCGGTGCGCAGCCAGTCCACCTCGGGCGGGATCGCGCGGGCGTCGGTCTCGCGGCCCAGGCGCGGCTTCCACGCGGCGATGCGCATGGCCTCCCACGCCAGGTATCCGGCGCGGCGACGCGAGCCTGCCTCGGGGAACGCGGACAGCCACGCGGCCTCGAACTCGTCCGCAGCCTGCCGTGAAACGGCGTGAAACATCATGGGCGTGCGCGCGCCAGGGTGGCGCTCGCCCTGGAAGTAGGCGGCCCCGCCCTCCACCACGCCGGGCCACGGGTCCTCCCAGGTCCACAGGAGTCCGGGCAAGCCCACCACCGAATCGGGCGTGTTTGCGCCCGCGCGGACCGAGGAGAACACGACGACATCGCACTCGGAAACCGCGACGCGCAGCGCAAAACGCATCGAATCAAGGAACGCCACGAAAGAATCGACGTCCGAGCGCTCCACGATCAGGCGCAGCGCCTCGCCATCGTCGCTCGCGCCCGCCCAGTGCTCGACGCGCCCCTCGGGCGAGAGGATCAGCAGCTCGCGGCTCATGCCGGGCACGAGGTCCGTGACGATCTGGGAGGCGAGCGACGTCAGCCACGTCAGCCGATCAGCCCCCGACACAGAAATGACCGCCAGGTCTGGGCGGCGCACCAAGGCGCGACCAGCTTCAAGGGCCCACTGCTCCCCCGACGGATCCCCACAGTGCGCGGTCGCGCCGAAGGAGGCCACGGCCTCGTCGACGAACTCGGAATCAACCGAAGGCTCAGACAAGGAAGCCGCCCTGCGAGTCGTCAATGCCGTCGATGACCTCGCCGGATTCCGTGGAGGCCTGCTCGGTGCGGTGCAGGCGGCCCGAGATCTCGACGTCGGCCTCATCCTGGCCATCGAGTGTGCGTTCCTGCGTCCACATGAGTTCGCCGGCAACCAGGCCGAACATGCGGCCCAAGTGCGTCAGACGGGGCGCGTCCACGCCAAGCGCGATCGCGTCGGAGACCATCTGCACGCGCGGGCCGACGCTCACGCCGTCCCACACAGCGCTGTGACCTTCGGTGGAGGCAGAGGTCGCCGTGAACTCGCGGGAGTTGTACTGGCCGGGCGGCGGCAGCGGCGCGTCGGAGGGCGCGACGGATACGTACAGGGTCTCTTCGCTGATCAGGTCGCCCTTCTTGATAGCAGCCAGGCCCTGCGCAGCGTCCCACGTGGGGTCGATCGGGGCGGCAGACTCACCCGCATACACGCGGGTCACCAGGCGCATCTGCTCGCCGACGACGTCGCCGCGGATCTCCTCGATGACGGGCGAATCAGCAGGGGCCTCGGCGGAAGCTTCCTGGCCGGGGGCGGGGTTTGCGTGCATGCCCCACCCCTCCCAGGTTCCGAGCATCCACGCGACGGGAGCAACGAGTGCGGGCAGGTCAGCAGGTATCACCATCATGACTCCAGCCTAACGCGTGGGGCGGGCGGGCACCGCGCGGCGCGGGGGCGCGCAGCTGGCGGCGAACAGGGACGAGACCCGGGCCGCCTCCCGGGGCAGGCGCGGTTGAGGAAGGCGCAGCCCAACGAGGCCCGGGCCGCCTCCCGGGGCAGGCGCGGTTGAGGAAGGTGCAGCCCAACGAGGCCCGGGCCGCCTCCCGGGGCAGGGTCCGGTTCTGGAAGACACAGCGGGTAACAACCCGGCCACCCAGCCGCTACCTCGTTAATACAACGTGACCAGCCACCGCCTCGTCGAGGCGAGGCACGTCTCAGATGCCGCCGATGCGCGTCATCGCGTAGACGGGCAGGGCAGCGACAAGGAATTTGGCGGCACCACGACCGAGGAGGGAGGCGAGCTGGGCGGAGGCGGCGCGCTCACCGAGGAGCGCGTCAACGACCGACACGGCAAAGCCGACGCCGGCACCGGTGATGCCACCCATGGTGAGGAATGCGGCGAAGTCGCCGAGGATATTGGCGATAGAGGGGAAGACGACGGGCAGCAGGTCAGAGGTGTGCCCGAGCAGCCACGCGATCGAGGAAATGATGAGTCCCGCGAACAGGCCGAACGCCGCGGAGTAGAACACCCCCGCGGTCGAGGAGCGCCCACTGTTCGCCGACACGGCTACGACGATGACGACCAGGGCGGCCATGGGCACGACGACCGACCAGCGCGCGTGGACCGTCAGGGACACCCACATGGACCCGGCTGTAATGATGAGGAGCGCAGTCACCGACGAGGTGAGGGCTGCGGTCAGCGACGTCGACCCCCAGTGTTCGGTCGTATTTCCCACCGAGTGGTCACGCGGTGCGGGCGCGTCAAGGATCGTCGCAGCCACCAGGAACACGAGCATGATACCGGTCAAGGGGATCGCAATGTCAAGGTTCTTCCAGTACGCGACGCCGATGGGGGTGAGCGCCCCACCGAGCGCAAGCACTGCCTGCGCGAGCCACGGCATGTGCAGTCGCGCCAACGTCGGCCACGCGAGCGCCAACAGGAACGAGGCGAGCGCGATGACCGGACCGACCGTCCAGCGCGAGCCGGGCAGCCACCACGCGGTGATTGTCAGCGCGGCCAGAAGTGTGACGGTGGCCGTACCAACGCTGACAGACACTCGTCTGGTGGCCAGCGTGTCGCGGCGTACTCCGCGGCTCGAGTCGGTTCGTGTGCGTGTGGGCGAGGTCGATGTCATCACGCTTCCATGGTCCCACATGTCTGGAGTCGACGAGGCCATGGCCGCCCGCGCGGGTCTTCCTGAGACGGCGGGTCGGGATCGTGGCGAGGCGGG
>NZ_ALCA01000028.1 GCF_000278725.1 Actinomyces sp. ICM47
TTCGGTCGGCCCCTCGGCGTATCCCATCAACACAGTGCGAGTTCTCCCAAATGACTCCTCAAACGTAGCTCGTCGGCATATCCCGGACCCGTGCGGCCCGCGCCGTATTCCCTTGTGATGACACCTACTGTAGGTGCCGAGTCTGTGGAGACAGCCGGAGCATCCTGTGAAAACGCTGGAATTTCAGCGGTGTGCGCCCCCTGGGTGGTGTCCCAGGGGCGCACGCTCGGGCGCTCACACCCGCATCAATCACTCAAGTCAACTCCACCGGCCCGAATCAGAAAAGAAATACCACGTCCCCCCAATCCACACCCAACCGGTCACCATCACACCCGAATCCTTCAAAAAATACCAAGAATCACCAACCCGCAACCAACCAGTCACCATCGCACCACTACCCGGATCAAAGTAATACCACGACCCACGAACCATCATCCAACCCGTGGCCATCGCACCACTGTCAGGGTTGAGGAAGAACCACGATCCGCCGCCCCTGACCCAACCGGTTGTCATGACACCTTCGGGGCTCATGTAGAACCACGATGAGCCAAGGCGCAGCCAGCCGGTGGCCATCGCTCCAGTGATCTCATCAAGGTAGAACCACGACATACCTTGCTTCACCCAGCCCACAGCCTGGGCGCCCGAAACCTGGTGGTAGAACCACGATCCCTGATCCTTGACCCAGCCAGTGCGCATGTAACCGAACTCGTCAAAGCGATAGACGGATCCGCCAATCACAAGCGTAGCGTCCTTCGGAAAGGACCCATCGGCCCGGCGATACCACCAACCACGCGCATCACTCATCCACTCGCCCTCCGCGGGAGCCGGATCCGGATTCGGAGCGGGACCCGGGTTCGGCGCGGGATCCGGGTTGGGCGCCGGATCCGGGTTGGGCGCGGGACCCGGGTTGGGAGCCGGATCCGGATTCGGAGCGGGGGCACCAGGCATCGCCAGGCGTACCACGGACGTCAGGTACGAGGCGTCACGCACCTCGACGCGCAGCGCCACATCTTCGGCTGACGGGGTCCAGGGGAAGGTCGCGGACACACCCCCAGCGCGGTCCGCTCCGGCGCTCATGTCAGTCCAGTCGCGCACCAGCGTCTCGGTGCCATCGGCACCGACCTGGAGCGCGCGCACCTGCTGAGTACCCGCGATACCACCCGTCACCGAGGCGGTGACGTCCACCGGAGAGCCAGCCGCGCCCGTGAGCGTGTACCCAGCCCCGGCCTCGGCGATGCCCGTGCCGGACAGCGTCACGGACGGCGCGGTGTAGGCGTGCAGCTGCGACACGTCGATGCCCGCAGCCTCCATGGCCGCCTTCGCGATGTTCCACGCAGCCGAGCCTTCGCCACCGGCGACGTACACCTGCGTGTCCGCCTTCTTCTCGTCGCTCAGGTCCTGCTCGAGATCCAGGCGGGTGAGCGTGGACGGCAGGACGAGGACTCGCGGTACGTCCACGCCGAAGGACACGGAGGTCATGCCCTCGCCGAAGAACGCGCTTTCGCGGCGTCCGTTCGTCGGGCGGCCATCGTAGACGAAGGAACCGTCCTCACCACCGCGCACGACGATGCGACGAGGCATCGGCACCCAGCTGCCCTCCATGCGGATCGAGCGCACCTTGGTACCGTACTCAACCATCTCCAGGGAGTTGCCCACGACGCCCGTCGAGGTCTGGACCGAATTCGGGATGACCAGCTCGGTCAGAGCCGTGCAGCCGGCGAAGGCCTCGTCGCCGATGGTCGTCACGCCTTCGGGCAGGACGACGCGCGTCACCGTCTTGTTGTTGGCGAACGCCGACGCACCGATCTCAACCGTGCCCGCGAGCACCGCGTAGTCGGTGATCGCGTTAGCCGCCGGGGAGAGCATCAGGTGCAGGCCGTCTGCCCCCGTGCGGTAGAGGACATTCTGATCGGCCGACAACACTTGATTGCCAGCGCCGACGGTCAGGGTCGCGATGTTGCGGTCGTTGTACAAAGCGGTCTCGCCGAAAGAGGTCACGCCCGCGCCCAGGTGGAACTGGGTGATACCCGTGCTGTCGGAGAATGCCTGCTCACCGACCGTGGTCACCGAATCCGGCAGGGTCACGGCCTTCATGCCCGTCCGGCTGAACCCGAAGTCTCCGATAGTCGTCAGCTTGTTCAGGTCGGAACGGAAATTGACGCCGTTCTTGGCTCCCACTCCCTCGAAGGCGCTTCCCTTAATCGTGACAGTGCCGCCCAGGTCGATGCTGTCGAGGCTGGCCGCGAGGCAGAAGGCACACGTGCCCACCGTGTCGAAGCCCTCCGGCAGGGTCAGCGCGGTGAGGGCGGAGAGGCGGAAGGCTTCATCGCCGATGGTGCGCAACGACGTCGGCAGAGTGACGGTCACGATACCCGCCTCGGCGAAGGCCTTGTTGGCGATCTCGGTCGTGCCCTCCGGGACCGTGTAGGAGCCGCCGGAGTTCTTCGCCGCCGGGTACATGATCAAACGCGCGTGGTCCTTGGAGAACAGGACGCCGTCCACGGACTCGTAGTTGGGGTTCGCGCTATCGGCCTCGACCGAGGTCAGGGCGGACGTCTCAGCGTAACCCGAGGTGATCGACTCGGCGGAGACCTTCGCGCCGAAGGACAGCGAGGTCAGAGCCTTGTTGTAGTCGATGAACTCGGCACCAATCGTCGTGACGGAACGAGGCAGGGCCAGGGTTTCCAGCGACACGTGCGCGAAGGCTCTCTCGCCGATCGACGTCAGCTGCGAGGGCGCGGCCACGTCGTCTTGGAAGGAAATTGTCTTCAGCGAGGAGTAGATGAACGCCTCGTTGCCGATGGTACGCACGGCGGCGGGGATCGTCACGTTCTCCACGGAGGAGTTCGCGAAGGCTCGCTCACCGATGTCGGTGACGCCCTCGGGGAGGACAACGTCGGTCGCACTGCCCTTGTAGGCGGTCAGCACGCCGTTCTCGTCGATCTCGAAGTCGTCGGCGTCGGCGGAGCGCACGGTCACGGGGATCTGCGCGGACTTGGTCGCGCCACCCGAGGTCACGGATGCGCTCAGCGTGCCCGTGCCGACGTGGTCGCCGCCCGTCAGCGTCGCGTTCGTCGTATCCGTGCCAGCCACAACGGTCGCCAGATCGGCGGGTTCAACACTCCAGGTCACCGCGGCACCCGCCAGGGAGGGAGCCAGGTACGCCTTCACCGAGGCCTCCTCGCCCGCCTTCACGGACAGGGAGGTCTGCTCGATCTCAATGCCGGTGTCCTCGGAGATCGTGCGCACGTGGATGGTGGCCGAGGCCGACAGAGTCGGTTGGGCAGCGTCGGTCACGGTGATCGTCGCGTCACCCGCGCCCACCGCGCTGACCTCGCCGGTGTCGCTGACGGTGGCCACGGCCTCGTCCGAGGAGGACCACACCAGGTCGGTGACGTTCGCGTTCGTCGGCTCGTACGCGGCGCTCAGCGTGACCTTCTCGCCCGCTACGACCGTGGTCTCGGCGGGCGAGAGCGTCAGGGACGTCATCGGGATGGTCTGGAAGCGCAGCTGCTGGCGGGTCTGGTTCTTACCCCAGTCCCACGCGTACAGGTAGGAGGTCGCCGGATCAGAGGAATCCGCGCGGTCGACCAGATCCTTCCAGGCGATCTCGTAGTGCTTGGAGTAGGTACCGTCGGGCTGACGGTTCGCGCCCACGGCTTCCTTCTCGTCGTAGTAGTGACGAGACGTGGGCGACTCGGAGAACGCGATACCAGCCAGCGGCGAGTTATCAGAGACGTCGAAGGACACGACGCGACCGTCCCCCTCGCCGGTCACCGCAACGTTCGAGATCGTAGGGGCCTGGGTGTCCAACGTGAACTCCCACGTCAGCTGCTGCGTCGTGGAAGAGGGCGCAACGGAGGATCCTTCGATGGTCAGCGTGTAGCGGCCGTCGGGCAGCTCGTTGCCGTCTTTGTCGAAGCCGTCGAAAACCGGGTTGTTTCCCTCCTGGCTTTCAACGGGCAGGATCGCGCCCGAGGAGTAGTTGAACAAGGACTTCTTCGCGCGCTCGAAGGTGTAGGAGCGCACGGTTTCCCCTGCCTCGTTCGTGTACGTGTAGGTCAGCTTCGGCGTGTTGCGCAGCAGGCACGTGCGCGGGAGCATCTTGTTCGGCGCTTCCTGCGCGGTCGAGCGCGACATGATGAAGTAGGCGGGGTCGACGGCGCGCACGGCGGTGGAGTCCTGGCCGTCCAGCGGGTTGAGCGCGCCCAGGGGCACGTCCGTCGCCGGGTTCATGAGGGTCGAGGAGCAGGCGTGCGCGGTGCTCGTCGTGCCGTCGTACCACTTGCCGTCGAAGATATTCGGGGCTCCCCAGGAGCCGTAGAAGCCCATGTAGGGCACCGTGAGGCCCGGCTGCCCGTCGGTGCTCGTGAAGGTGACGGCACCGTCGATGAATGTGCCCTTGGGGGCGTTGGCGTTCGCGTACGAGGCGAAGACCGCCTGAGGGGTCACCGTGACGGTTACGCTCGCGCTGGACTGAGCCGGGACGGTCACCGAGTCAGCCGAAAAAGTCAGGTCGATGCCTGCTCCCGCCCAGTTCTTCGAATGCTGCGTGAAAAGCTCGCCCTCCACGATCTCGGACAGGGCTTGGCCGCCGAGTGTGTAGGTGTGAGCGTCATCGGAGACGTTGGTTAGCTGCACCTGGAAGGTCCAACCCTCGGTCCCGTCGCCCAAGTCAGCCTTAGGACGCGACGGATTTGCCGCTCCCACCACGCTCGGGTATACGGACGAGGTCGTGGCCGCCAGCGCGTCCACCTGGCCCGCGCCGACGCGACGCGGGGAGTAGTAGGTGCCGTCTCCCTGCTCAAGGTCTACCAGAGGGTGGGCGGTTCCCATGAGGAAGTTGGAGACGAGGGAGGTCTTCTCGGAGGCAGAGAGCTTCTTGAAGGCCGGGTCCTCGTTCATGCGCTGGCGCACGAGCGTCGTGATGCCCGCCACCTGCGGGGTCGCCATCGACGTGCCGGACATCGAACGGTACTCGCCCCCCAGGACCGCGGACATGATGTTACCGCCGGGCGCGGCAAGCTCAGGCTTAAGGGTCAGGTCCGGGGTGACGCCCCACGACGTGAAGTCGGAAATCGTGGGGTTCGAGGAGGCAAGTGTGAGGCCCGCGTGGGGGTTCGTGATGGAGATGGAGTGGGAATCGGCGGCGTTGATGGCCTCGATCAGTGCGTCCTTCTCCTTCTTCGTGATGGTCACGGTCGGCATCGTGTGTGTGGACTCGATGGTCGCCACGTAGGGCGTGTCGGCGTCCTGGGAGTCGCCGAGGATGAGGGTGGCCGGCTTCGAACTCAGCTTCATGAGGCCACTGACCTTGGCCTCGTGCGTCATGTCCGCGCCGGTCACGCTGTCCGAGCCGCCGCGGTCCTCCAGGACGATGGTCGTCGAGAGGTCGCCGGGGTGTTCGGCCACCATCTTCTCCAGGGCTGCCGCGTCCCCGATGCCGCCGTAGATGACGGTGTAGGTGCCTTCCTCAATGTCGAGCAGGCTGGGCACGGAGGCGTCCTTGAGGCCGCGCGACTTGCGGTAGACGATCTGCTTGTCTCCGTAGGTCAGGTAGGGCAGGGCATCCTGGTTATTAACCGAGGCGATCGATAGGGTCGACCCGTAGGATGCGGGTTCCGAGACCGTGCCCGCGTCGGGGTCGGTCGCGTATGGCAGCCCCTTGCCGGAGTAGTTGGAGTAGGCGCTCGAGTACGAGTTACCGGCGGCCGCGTTGACGCTCACCCCGGCCTCGGCGAGGTTCTTGTAGACCTCCGCGTACACGGTCCCGGCCTCGCTGCCCCAGCCCGCGTCGTCGCCGAGGGAGAGGTTGATCGAGTCGGGCTTGATGATGACCGCGTCGTCGAGGGCGGCCAGCACGGTGCTGTCCGGGATCGAGCCGTCCTTGTCGGCGGCGACCTTCGCGACGATGATCTGGGCGTTGGGCGCAGTGCCCTGCAGGTCGGGCGCATTGGCAGCGGCGATCGCGGCAACATGCGTGCCGTGGGAGAGATCCTTGGTGGAGGTTGGCAGCACATTCGCGTCGTTGTCGGCGTAATCGAAGACGAAGGGAATCTTCTTGTTCAGGTAGGCACCCTGCTTGCCGTGGCTGAGCGTGCCGACCAGGGACTCGACGTCCTTGTGCGACAGGCGCACGGGCACGTCATCCATGGGGCCGGAGAATGCCGGGTGCGTGGATTCGATGCCCGTGTCGATGACCTCAATAACCTGCTCGTCACCCTTCTGCGAGGTCTGGTTCGCACGGGTCATCTCCAGGGAGGAGCCGTTCTTCAGGTCGGGGTTCACGGCATCGACCCCGCTCACTCCCGTGTCGCCCTCGACGACCAGCGGCTTGAGGTGGCGCTCGATGAAGGCCGCCTTGACGCCCTGCGTGGCCTTGATGGTCTCCAGCGACGAGGCCGGGGCCTGGATCGCGAAACCGTCGAAAGCCTTCGTGTAGTCGAGCATGTCCGTGACGTCCGAACCGGGCACGGATGACTCGACGGCTGTCTCGATGCGGTCCTTGACCGTCTCATGCTTCGTTGAGGTCGACAGTCCGAAGATGCGGTTATACCAGGGAATACCGACGTTGCCGTCCTCCAGTTGGACGATGATCGTCGTCGGAGTATCGTCCGCGGGTTCCGGGGTGACGCTCGCATTCTTATCCCCGGCCTCGTCCGTGGTGTCGGAGGGCGCGAGAGCACCCGATTGTGTGCCGTTCGACGAGGCCTGGGTGTCCTCGGGCGTGGGAGTACCACTATTCGGGATGACGGTGGATTGCGCTTGGTTTTCGTCATCGGCCGCAAAGGCCGTCGGCATGCTGACGGTGGTCACGGCGAGAGCGCCGGTAACGACCAGCGCCAGTGCCGTGATTGATCGATGGGACATCAGTGGCTCACTTGGTTGACAACTGGGCATAGGGCGCACGCATCGTGACAGCGCACCCGGCATCAAGGGTAGGGCCGTGAGCAGCTTCGACCTATACCTGTCCAACTTTCTTCTCACCATGTGTGAAGAGCTTTACCCCATCAGATCCATAGGGTACACTATTATAGTTTAGCATCGCCTTAGTTGCAATGCTTCTGCGCTCTTTCACCTGCTCACCCGCTCGTTCTTCTTCCCCGACGAGCCACAGCGCGAGAACGCAGAGACGGCAACCCGCCGGGAGGCCTCGAGCATCGTCACCCGTGACCAACCCGGCGGGTTCACGTGTCAGGATAGAACCGCGCCTGCGGCTCCTCCTCAGAGAATAACGGCCGTCCCCGTCGCAATCGCAGCAAGCATGCCGTTATCAGACCCGGCGGTGAAGTAGTCGACCTTCACGCCGACAACCGCGTTCGCTCCCATCGACTGCGCGCGTGCACACATCTCGTTGACGGCGGTCGCCGACGCGTTGCCGATTTCTTCCTCATACTGGGAGGCGCGTCCGCCGAACATGTTGGACAGGCTGGCACCGAAGTCCTTGAACACGTTGACGCCAGCAATCGTCTCGCCGGACACCATGCCGATGTACCGCTTAATCGGCGCACCCTCGACGGTCGGAGTCGTCACCACAAGCATCATGTTCTCCTTTGGTTAGGTTGTGATCGGACCAACATTACCCGCGTCGCCGGGCGAGCGCCACCATGTCCACCCGCGCAGGATCCTCGCGCCGCGTCGTCGGTTCCCCGCCCCTCAGCTATCCGCAAGCGGCTTGATGGGGTGGCGGATAACCGTCTTGAGTTTCTCGGGGGCGACCTTGCGCGCGTCCGACAGGTAGATCTCGTGATGGCGGCGCTCGTGCGTCAGGTCGAGCACGTAGCCTTGCTCGCGCGCGTAGGCATCCATGGCCTCGACCGTGGCGGGTTCGTCGTCATAGCTGCCGACGTGCAGGCACTGGACACACAGGCCCTCGTCGATCATGAGGTATTCGGCCCTCGAGCAGTCGATCTTCTTTTTCTCTGTCGCCTCGCGGACCGCCCAGTCGAAATCCTCGCGCGTGACGAAGTCGGGCAGGCGGATGACGGCCACCCACTGGAAGGCCTCCTTGTGGGCGTAGTCGGCACCCTCGACGCCTTCCTGCCACCAGAACCCCTCGAGCGGGGGAACGACGAAGTCGATGTAGCCGTCGATTTGGTGGGTGCCCTTCTTACTCATCTTGATTGTGTAGGAGATGGCGTAGAGAACCGAGATTGCCCGCTGGTAGGCACCATCCTCCTCATTGGGGTCACCACTGCCGCGCACGGCCACGAACGTCATGGGTGGAACCTCAACGACGCTCGGCCCCTTCTTTGGGGCGTAGAGCTCCTTGTATTCCTTCTTGTAGTCAAACGCCACGCCGACTCCTTCGCTCGGGTCACATGATATCGTGACCTCCAGCACGCACTAGTCTTCAACAGATCCACTGCACATTGTCTTGCATAACGCCATGCACAGCTGCTATACTTCCTGTCATAGCTCCCCGCCATCCTCCGGGATTGGCGGGGTTTACTCTATCCGGAGGCGTCACAATGACCGTGCGTATGGCCGTCGTCATCGACTATCAGAACGTTCACCTCACAGCCGCTCAACTCTTTCTGCCCGGCCGCCGTATCGAGGAGAGCCTGATCGACCCGTTTCGGTTCGCGAAGCAACTTGCGAAGGCACGCAACAGTGACGGCTTGCACGAGGTCGAAGTTTCTCGTGTCGAAGTATTTCGCGGATTTCCAATCCAAGCTGACGACCCAGATGGATATCGCCGGAACCTCGAACAAAAGTCGAAGTGGGAGTACGGTCATCACGGCGTGGTCTCAGTAACCCTACGACCTCTCAAATACAACTGGGAATGGTTTGATGGACGCAAAATTCCTGTCCGTTCAACACGCAGGGAAAAAGGTGTTGATGTCATGTGTGCTCTCGCACTCGTTCGACTCGCACGATCAGGAAACTACGACGTAGTTACCCTCGCATCACGAGACACAGACCTTGCCCCCGCCCTTGACGAGGCACACAAACTCCAAGCTGCGAAGATTGAAGCTGCAAAGTGGTACGACCCCTCTGACAGGAGAACATTCGGCAACATCAAAACAGATGCACGGATCTGGACAACTTCCATGAAGCGCGAGCACTTCATAGCTTCGCTAGACCCTCACGAATACCTATAAGGTCAACGACCAACTCAATGGTCTCAATACTTGAGCGACGCCATGAAGATGCACACCTACGGGGACTATGGGGACGACTCCCCCACCGTCCTGCTCGTTCACCCGATGCTGTCCTCGGCCTCGCGTATGAAGGCCGCGGTCGCCGACCACATGGGCTCGGGGCTGCGTTTCCTCATACCGGACCTGTCCGCCCACGGGGACGAGACCTCGGCCCCCTACATGTCGGCGGCGGCCGAGGCGGCGGCGATCCACGAGTGGCTGACGTCCCACGAGGTGCGTTGCCTGTCTCTGGGTTTCGGGGCGTCGCTCGGCGGGGTCGTGTTCTTCGAGCTACTGCGCTTTCCCGATCTGTCGTTCGACCGCCTCTTCATCGAAGGCGTGAGCTTCTACTCGGGAGGGCCGATCTCGAGGGCGGGCGGCGCAATCCTGAGCCGCATCATGGTCGCGAAGCACCGCAAGGCCATGCGCGATCCCGAGGCAGGAGTTCGCAAGCTCGCGCGGCTCTTCGGCGAAGAGGTCGCCCGCCCCATGGCTGAGAGCCTTGCCATAATGAGTGAGGAGAGCATTCGGGCAATCGTGCGTGACTGCTCGCGGGTCGCCCTGCCACGCCTCTCCCCCGACGTTCAGCGCCGCTGCACGTTCGCGTATGGGGAGAAAGACTCGGACCTACGACTGGCGCGGCGCACGGTTCCGCGCCTCTACCCCGGCGCAGAGCTGGTCGTGTGGCCGGGCTGGGGACACTGTGGGCGCATGAGCCGCGACTCGCGCGCCTACGGGGCGATGCTCCGGGGCTTCGCCCTGGGCTCGGCACCTACTGATCGTTCGTGAAGGAGGCGATCACGCAGGGAATTCGACCACGCACGACGCGGTAGGTGACGCCCGTGCAGCCCATGCGCTCAAAGAACGCCTGGTACGAGGCCGGATCAAAGTGCTCCTGGAAGTGCACACCGAATCGGGAGATTAGCCTCAGAAACATGGTGTGCGCGCGTTTCTTGGGAATCACGTAGGTGGGCACGATGATCGTGCCGCCCGGGCGCACGACCCGCTTGATCTCCTTGAGCGCATCGCCCGGTTCAGGCAGCAAGTGGATGACATTGCCCGCCACGACGGCATCGAACGAGTCGTCCGCGTAGTGCAAGTCGGTAATATCCGCCTGCTCGACGACGACGTGCGGGAACCGTGCGAGCTTCTTGCGTGCCTGCTTGAGCATCCCCTCGGAGTAGTCGGTCGCGACCACGGAGGCACATGTGGGGGCGATGGCTGCGGTGATCGCCCCCGTGCCGCACGCACATTCGAGCACGGTGTCACCGGGGCGGATCAACCGGGCAACGGCTGTCCCCGTCGCTGCGTACACTGCCCGGTTTGCCGTGTTGACGACGACGTCATAGAGAGGGGCGACCCGATCCCAGATCATCTTGTTCCTCCACTATCGAACAAAGTGACAGGTCAACGAAAACCTAATGATACCCGAGTTCCAGAAATGCTCGAGGTGACTGCAAGGCATCTGCCAGAAGCCCCGCCCGGGCAAGACCCACAACTTTGGCCACAGACCTTGCCTGACAGTTGATCGACCGCTCCGGATTATGCTCAATATCGGTGAATGCATCGAACATCATAACCTGCTCAACGAGCTTGTCATGACGACAGAGCGCAGACGCGTACAACCAGTCGTAAAAATAAGTCTTCGGCTCTAATGGGAATTCATGCTCAAAATACTTGAATCCAACGAGCTTTCCACTTTCCCTCAATCGCCGATCTGATTTTGCCGCACGACTCGAGGCATTGAGCAGATCAACATACGGTCCCCCATGCAGAAATACTTTTGAAGCCTGGAAAGCACATTCAACACTGCAACTTCCACGTCCTGGATGCTCAATCATCAAATTGAACGCGCTTAACTGAACGCCAAGGTCTCTTTCACTCTTGGACGACACCTCCAGAACGCGCGACGAAGGAAACCTAGCCACATACGACGCATGCAAACTCGCAATCGAACGCTGCTTCTGCTGAATAGAAGATCCAGAAAACTGCTCAAAATCCAGAGATACTTCCGAAACATACGGTTTATCAGAGTCAGGCACAAAGACAGGCCGACGAGCCATGACGAGCCCCTTTCTCGCTCAACACAGTATTCCGATCAAGGAAAGCAAAACACTCAAACTCTCCAGAATCTTCACTTCCACTGACCGCAAATGCTTTCACAATTGTTCAGTCTGCGCAACCTTGCGCGCTCATGTTACGAATTTATGCCGCACAAACAAGTCGCTTCACTCCTCTGTGAACCCATTCTGGTATCAGACTCTCTTTTTGTTCTCACACGCGTTCGCATTAGGTCGGCGCACCGAGTTCGAGGTGCGCGCGGACCGGAACGATGGCGGCGCCAATCGCGCCGGTGCAGCACGCACATTCAAGGACGCAGTCGTCGCGTGCGACCGCCTCACCCGTACCGTCGTAGTCGGCTCGGTTAAACGCGTTGCCGAAGAAGTCGTAGAGTGGGGCGACCCGATCCCAGAACATGCTCAGCAGCTCCGTGTGCTTGTGCATTGCGCGAGCCTTGAGCCGTCGCAATACCGGGAATGCTACCGCGCGCGGAGGCGGCACCGGGGCAAAACGGTGTTCTGCGCACGGAGACAAATCCGCGAGGATACACGCGGACAGGTGACGCGGATACGGATAGGTTATTCGCATGCGGATAGGCTACTAACCTATCCACGTGTCCATAACCTATCCGCGATTTCGCTTCCTATCCGCGTCATCACTCCCGAGGCCGGGCGCGCTTACTGGGAACAGCACGAGTGAACCAGCACGCCAAGGCCGTGGGCCGCGAAGCCGAGCAGACTGTAGGCCACCCCGTAGATGAGGGCGCTCGCGTTAAAGAACAGGAACATCGGTGCCAGGAAGCACACGAATGGCGCGACCAACCACAGGAGGCTGAAGCCCTCCTTCACGCCGTCCCAGGTGGCGACGCACATCGCCAGGATCGGCAGGACCACCAGCAGGATCAGGAACGCGATGCTCTTCACGGCCTCGTTCGAATCCGAGACTCGCGCGAAGCTGAACCAGAGTGCTGACACCAGCAGATAGACGCCAAAGAGCGCGACGATACGAATCCAGGTTGTTTTTGTCACCCACCTCACGGATCGATGATACATCAGTTATTCCAGAACAAACTGACTTGACACTTAGTCGCCATGAGCCGGAGTAGACGCCCTTGGACCCACGCAGCGGCGTCTAGGTTCTAGCGGGAGCCACCTCAGCATCCGGCAGATGCGCGCGCTTCTTCGAGGCTGAGTCGATACTGCTCCGCCTCTGGTTCTTCGGTGAATTCGAGGAGGTTTCCGGCGATGTCTTTGAGGGCTTCCCGAACCTCTGCGGGGGTAGCGTAGAAGAATTCGCGCCGCGCGTTGATGCGGTTGACGCGTCTGGCGGCGAAGCGGTGGTGCAGCTCAGTTTCGACGCTTACGGCATCGTCGGAGAAGAACAGGGCGTGGACATCGAAGTTGAATGGCACGGACGCGTCTCCGAGTTCGCGGACACGATCCATGGGGTCGAGGCGGCGTGTCATGCCGATCTTGACCATACGTTCGCCGAAGGACCCGATGTTCGAGATGACGTAGACATATCCGGCGCGGCTGTTGGCCTCCCGTTTGACGACGTCATTGATGCCTTCTTCGATCTCGGCGAGCTGCTGGCGCAGCTTCTCCGCTTCGGTACTGTTGCCCGCTTCCTCAACGGCTTTCAGGACATTGAGGTAGTGCTGGCGTTCTTTTTCGAGACGTTCGCGTTCGGCCCGGAGTTCCTTCTCAGCGCGCGCCTGTTCGCGTAGTCGCGCGCGCTCTTCACGCTCGGCTTCTTTCTCAGCTTTCTTAGCGTTCTGGTACTGGAGCGTGAGCTCGAGTTCCTTGATGCGCAGCCGGTGGTAGTGGAAGTTGATCTGGAGGTTGATAAGTGCACCAAGTTTAACTATCTGATCCCGGGCCCTTTCAAGTCGGTTGCGGGCAACATTCCCATTACCTGCCTTAACGGTGAGGACGCAGTTCTCCGCCTCGGCATTGTAGGCGCGGAGCATCATTTTCGCCATATCGCGCACGAACTTGCGGCCCTTCGTCTTGGAGTTGTTGAAAGTGAAGGTTTCACTCGCATCGACTGCGGCACCTGTACGGATCATTTCTTTGATCGTGGCTCGAACCTCGTCAAGCTGTTCTTTCAGCGCGACTGACGAGGCGGCGGGACTTTCGTAGTCGGTCCACCCGACATCGAGCATCTTGATGCCCTCGTCGTAGCGGATCCCGAGGGCGCGCAGCTCCTCCTTCTGCTCCACTGTCTTTGCTGTGACACGCGCGAGTTTCGCCTCGCTCCTTTCGACTTCCTTGTTGATATCGCGAAGACGCTTCTCCGCAGCTGCCTGCTCCTGAGCGAGTTGCGTGGCATACTGCGCGTGCTGCTGGTGGAGAGACGCAATAGCGGCTTCCTGCTCTTGGCGCGTCTGCTCGACAAGAGCGCGCATCCTCGTAATCTCGCCGCCACCTGCCCGCTCAATGAGGCCCGACAGCTCGGCGATGGTGCGTTGCGCGTCGTTGTACTGCTGTTCCCCAATCGCGAGTCTCTGCTGTAGTTCTGCGATTTGTTTGCCTCCGAAGATGGGCATGGCTTCTTTGCCTCCTCATACGTTGTATGACGTGATGCACCGTACCAGTGACGGTTTTCTGGGACAAGCATACCCATGAGCATGAGCATCGCCTCGTCGACAAGGCAAACGAAACTGGGGCTTGATTTTCTGGTTAAAGGACATGTCGTGTTGCTGGGGTTCGTGCTTCGTGTGCCTTGGTGTGGCTTTCTTGCTATCTGGGGCCTGCGTGATTGCCCTTCGTGAGGGCGCGTCGGGTTGCTCAGCTGGGTCACGTCGCCACAGTGCAGATCCACCGCGTACAATCCGACGAAATTAGGCCATTTTCGGTCAACGTGTCTGCACTATGGCAGCATCCAGGCACGATAAGCGGTGCGTGTGCATAGGCAGGCATAAGGTCGAGATGCGCGCAGTCCAACACCATGGCGCGCTCGCAGATACCCCTCTCGCCATGCGCTTTAACCTCCCTTGATGCGCACGCGAACCCGCTAACTGGAGCCTGGGCCTCCTTATCCGCACGTGGGCCTGCTATTCCGAGCCTGGGCAACCCCGCCCACGTGCGGAACAGACGGCCCACGTGCGGAACAGGCGGCCCACGTGCCGGACGCGTTGGTGTCGCGCGTGGCAAACCCGCAACGAATCATAGGACAGCAGCGCCAGCCTAATCCCACCACGCGCGCACACCACCACACAGACCCTTGCTACACACATCCTAGAGAACAGCCAATAGCACAGATGCGACGACTGCCAACCCAAGGAATTAACAATATTTTCCTTGCACTGAACGGGGTCAGACACTAAAATCTAGTTTATGAGTAACCTAGGACCCTATCAGGAGTTCACCACACAAGCTAAGGCAGCTGGCGGGGTGGGCGCATTACTGGACACAATCAAACGCGACGCCGTTTCAGAAGCCGCTCCTAAGTATGAACGAAGGGGCGTCATTGTTGGTGCCATAATCACGGCTGCTGCTTTTGGGATAGCAAAGCTTCTCCGTAGCAAGCAGCACGAGCGTGAACAGAACAGCAGAAACGCGAAGAAAGCTGAGAAGGCTCTCCACGCACTCACTGATTTTTCCTCACGATCAACAAACTGTGGGGAAGGAAGCAAGCCAGAGCAGATCGATACCCCAGAATCAACAGATTCCCCAAGCCAGGCTAACGACAAAGGAGTTAATGATGCCAACAGGTCCTAGCCACTATGTTATCCGCCGCGAAAATGGCCCCAGTTCACAGTGGGATGAGCCATGCCGCTGCATGATCGGTTCAGATCACGACCCCGACGGTTACACCATTTCACAGATGGACTTTGAGCGCTGGGATAGGGAGGAAGGCCGCTACCGCGCAAACCCTGATTGTCCAGTCTGCGGAGGCGATGGAGCATGTGCACTGTGCGAAGGTGACGATTAATTCTCAATTTGAATGCACAAAGCACCCTCATGCTCGGACCAGCTTTCAGCAGTTCATGAGCTACTACTGTCAACCGATAGATAAAATCCCCGGGCTTCCAGCGGAAGCCCGGGGATGGGATGTGTGGAGATGGGGGGAATCGAACCCCCGTCCAGCAGCCGGCCCCGAATTCTTCTCCGAGCGCAGTCTACGATTTTATTTCTCAGCCCCCAGCATTGCGCAGACTCACCGCTGGATAGGCTCAGTTAGTGAAGTGTCGGAGCCGCCCCACTAACATGGGCGACACCCAGTGGCTCCCTAGACGACGCCAGACACCGGGCCGGAAGCAACTCCCGGGCTGACGGACTAAAGGTTCAGGCTGCGATATCAGGCAGCGAGAACGTAGTCGGTGCGATTCTGTTCGGCACCTATTAGTTTGCACGCATCGTTTACGAGTTGAGCGTACATTCTCGGCTCGCTTCACTTCGATCGACGACCACTGTCGAAACCGATCATCCCCTATTGAGTTCTTCAACTCACCGGCAAACAGACTGCCGGGTTGGCTCTTCAACGAAATCCTAAGACTCATCGAAGAACCGCTTCCAACCGTTCGACCAGACATCCAAGAGTAACCCCGCTTACGCGAAGTTTCAACAGCTAGCGCAATGCCAGCAAACGCAAGGTTTCAGCAGAAAGCGCACCACGCACGAAGCTGGCACCCGCTACCTGTACGCTACTTGTAGTTCGGTCGCTTCGTGTAGGCGCGCATCGCGCGTTCAGCTTCACGCTTATCCTGCGCCTCGCGCAAAGACTGGCGCTTGTCCCATTCCTGCTTGCCTTTGGCCAGCGCGATCTCAACTTTGGCGCGACCGCCGATGAAGTAGAGCTCCAGTGGGACGATCGTGTAGCCCTTGGCCTGCACCTTCTGGCCGATCCGCTCAATTTCTGAGGCGTGCAGTAGCAGCTTTCGCTTCCGCGTTGGCGCATGATTGTTCCAGGAGCCCTGCGCGTACATCGGAATGTTCGCGCCGTACAGCCATGCTTCGCCGTCTTTGACCTCAATCCACGAGTCGATCAGCGACGCGCGCCCCATCCGCAGAGCTTTCACTTCGGTACCCGACAGGACAAGACCGGCTTCCCACGTATCTTCGATCAGATAGTCGTGGCGCGCCTTCTTGTTCCGCGCGATCGTCTTCTTCGCGTCCAATGCAGCTTTGCGCTTCTCACCTTCGGTCAGCTTCGGCTTCTTCCAGTCTTTCGGTATCGTTCACCTCCTTTCTTTGATTGACGAGGCCGCGCCCCGCCACTCAAGGCGTTAATTCTAACGCGTCCGAGGGCAGGGGTCTTGCTCAAGCCTCGTAAAATGCCAGTATCAATGGAAGGCGGGGACAAGCTGAGCTTGTCCCCGCCTTCCGACTCAGCCAATCATCAGATCATCGAGCCACATTGGCTTACAAGTACCCCATCGGGTCAACGTTCACGCCGTTCTGCAGAACACCGAAGTGCAGGTGGCAACCGGTGACATAGCCGGTCATGCCGACCTCGCCAAGCACTGTTCCGGCACTAACCGACTGTCCGGGCGAAACATAGATGCGTTGCATGTGCAGGTATTCGGTGATCACGGAGTTACCGCCGAGCATTCCGTGGTTCACGTCCACGTAGTTGTCGGCAGAGATACTGCTTGAAACATCCAGAACAACGCCGGTGATTGCCGTGCGCGTCTTGTCGTCGATGAACGAAGAAAAGCGCGCATCATCCAAAATCTGCGTATTCAGCGTGTCCACCAATTGCGCGATCGACAGGGTCTGACCAGCGGTTTCACCCCGATCTGTTGCCGTTTGCGCGCCGTGAATCAGGTAGGCAAGCGCGACGTGGTTCGTATCGAGCGAGCGACTTGAAGCGGTAAGCGCCGAAAGCTGTCCCAGCAGGGTCGTCATCTGAGTTGGGTGGCTTCAGGTGGTGGGTGCAGCGCCTTGAGTGTGTGGGGTGGTTGCTGTGGTGTTTCGCCGTTCTGGTGAGGTGCGGGATCTCGTTTTCGGTCTGTTGGTCCAGGGGGTGGCGGTCCGTCAAGTGCACAGGCGTGCGGGCGTGGCGGTCTGCACGATTCGCGGCTGAGCCAAGGATTGGGGGATGACGTTTCGTACAGGCCCTGTTGGTGGGTGG
The DNA here is from genome assembly GCF_000278725.1 of Actinomyces sp. ICM47. GTDB lineage: Bacteria > Actinomycetota > Actinomycetes > Actinomycetales > Actinomycetaceae > Pauljensenia. Next base: position 17,283 of record NZ_ALCA01000028.1, read on the forward strand.
AATGGGTGTCCTGATCCGAGAATCGTCGCGGGGTTGACCCGAGGCGAGGGGCACGGGGCCCGCTTGACGATGGGGGCCGTCAGCTCATCGAGTTCTTACACCCTCAAGGACTGTCATTACGGACCATCGCCGCTCAGGTGGGAGCGTCGGCCTCGACGGTTAAACGCGAGGTGGATCGGATGCCGGGCGCGTATCAGGCGGCGCGAGCCCACGAACAGGCCAAGCACCTTGCGGCGCGCCCCAAAGGGTTGAAGATCGAGGATCCACAGCTCCGGTCTTTCGTGGTTGCCAAGCTCAACGAACACTGGCCCCCCTGCCAGATCGCGGCCGCCTGGATGCACGAGCCCGACAATGGGGGCATGACGATCAGCGCCGAAACCATCTACCAGGCCCTCTACGTACACGGGCATGCAAACCTGCGTCACGAACTCAAAGTAGAGAAAACCTTGCGCTCGGGACGCACGAGCCGCAAACCACGCTCCAAGCTCACTGTTGCCCGTTCGTCAGGCAAGTCGTGGGTCGAGGGCGCCAGGATCACCGATCGGCCCGAGGAAGCCGAAGGGCACCTCGGCCCAGGCCATTAGGAATGGTGATCTGATCATCAGGAAGAACTCCAAGAGCGCGACCATCACTCTTGTCGAACGCACCACCGAGTACTTGCTGTTGCGGCCTTTGCCCCTCTCGCACGACGCCGATACCATAGTCGAGACTCTGACCGACATGATCGCCGACCTACCCCAGGATCTGCGGCGCACGCTGACCTGGGATCAGGGAGCCGAGATAGCCAAAACCAAAGAGTTGACGAAGAAGACAACGATCAATGTCTACTTCGCCGACCCGCACTCTCCCTGGCAGCGCGGCTCCAACAAGAACATGAACGGCCTTTTGCGCGACTACTTCCCCAAAGGCACCGACCTGGGCACCTACCCGCCCGAAGACCTTCGAAGAAGCCCAACGCCAACTCAACACCCGACCCCACCAACGATTCAACTGAAAACCCCCGCCAAACCCATAGAACAATTACCCCACAACTACGCCGTTGCACTCACCACTTGAAACCGCCGTTCACAGATGTAGCGGTGGGTGTAGGCCCGCCCCTCGGTCTGGAGGAGGCGAATAGGAGCGTCTAGATGTCGCGCTCTCGTTCCAGGGCGCTCGCGTCGGTACGGATCCGCGTTGAGGACGGTGTCGACAACCTCTCAGTAGAGGCCGAGAAGGAGTGGCTACGCGATGCAGACCGAGTTGCGCGTCCACAACGGAAGACCGCGAACACCGCGAAGTAGACGAGCAGAGTCTTCGACATCCGCGCCCGTACGCGCGCCTTGAGGGCATCAATTACTCTTCTCGCATCCTTACACGCGGCAAGCGTGATCCGGACCTCACACTCGAGGTTGCGCGGTTCGCAGACAGCCCTGTACGCTAATGCAATTCATTCTCATTATCGCCAGAAGGTTCATCATGCGCGCCACCCACCGCGGGATTCATCCCCTCCTCGCCCTGTTCACCGCGCTCCTCACCCTCGCGCTCTTTGCTACGCCAACGATCGCCGCGCCCTTGGCGCACGCAGTCCCGTTAGAAACGACCTCTCTCACGGAGTACGCCTCCGACGCCTCCGGCTCGACCAACGCTGAGGCCGCACCCTCGTCCCCCGGAGCGCCCGACGATCCCGAGCACCTGCCCGGAGAGGCTGGCTACGGGGACCTCGTGCCCGCCGACCTCACGGTTCCTGCGGGCTCGCCCGGCGCTGACCCGGAGGCGACCCCTGGGCCCGACGGCCGCGTTCCCCACGTGTGCGCTGGCCGCAAGCTCCTCCACCACGCGCATGTTGACGCCGCCTACGTCACCCGTGTCGACGAGATCTTCACCGTTACTGTTGTCGACGGGCGCAAAGTCGTCAAGGACCCAAACTCCGTCTGCGTCCGACTCGCCCCCGACGCGCGTGTCTCCGACTCCCAGGAGGTCTCGCGCATGGTCGTCCCCTCGGGCGGCCTCTTCGACTTCATTGGCAAGCCCGGCGACATTGTCTGGCGTGCCCCCCAGGAGCAGATCGACAACTGGCGTCCCGTCTGGGCTGGCATCGGTGCCTTCGACACGGCGCACGAGGTCGCCCAGCCCGAGGGGATCCTTCTTGACGAGGTGAAGCTCTCGATCGCAAATTCCTCCGGGCCCGGAGCCGTCGAGGTGTGGCGCACCATCGGCACGAACTCCCTGAGTCGAGGGCTCTCTTCCGACCCCTCGCTCGCGCCGCTCTCCCTCCAGGCTGGCTCCCACGGCCACTGGAACTGGACCTTCTCGAAAGCGGGCGTCTACCGGCTCGACATGGTTGCCTCCTACACGTCCACCTGGTCCCAGAGAGCCGTTAATTCCTTGCCCTCGACCATCACGTGGCTCGTCGGCTCCGATGACGAGGTCGGTCTGCCCGAAGGCACCACAACCTCCCTCACTCCGATCGGAACGACTGCCGAGCAGATGAAGGAGAAGATGATCGCTTCCGGCGAACTCTCCACCGAGGAGACGCCCGCCGAGCCCGAGCCCCCCTTCACCCAGGCCGAGGCCCGTAAGCAGATCGAAGCGCTCTTCGGCTCTACTGCGAAGGCGCCAGCCTCACCCTCCTCCCCCGCCCACTACGTCTACAAGGGGACCTTCAAAGACGATGTGCGGGCTGGCGTGCCGATCAAGCGGGTGACCCTCGAGGTGAACGCGAACGGCAAGTCGATCCCCGGGGAACCGATCCTCGAAATCCCCGACTCACTCAAGCAGACGACCGCCGACGGCGACCGCTGGGTCCTGCCTGCCTCCGGTGAGCACGGATCGCTCGGATTCGACTTCACCCAAATGCCCGCCGATCTGCGCTCCGGGCCAGCCGTTTACTCCATCGACACCTTCGACGGCCCCAAGGGCAGCCGCTACATCGCGGGGACCGTCACCGACGGGGCGATGAACGTCACCCTCGATACGACGCGCGACCCCAACCGCGGCTTCACCGTCGATGCAGCCGCAGTTCCCCTCGCCCACGTCTTCACGAAGCCAGGCGTCTACGCCGTCGGTTTCAACATCGAGACGCGCGACAAGGACGGGAACTTCTCCTACAAGTCCCGCTCCGCTCACTTCGTCGTCGGCGACGCCGCGATCTCGGCGCTGCGCGCGATCACCGCGGAGAACAACGGCGAGGCACCCTCACCCTCACCCTCTCCAAACCCTGCGGATCCGGATGCCGATGCGCCACCGAGCGGTGGCGTTCAGCCCGGCAATCCCTCGATACCCGATCCTGCCAACCCGTCCGCCCCTTCCCGTCCCGGCGACTCGGCGATCCACATCATCACCGAAGGTCACATGGATCAGGCGATGTCCCTGAAGGACGGGAAGGCGGAGGTCTTCGTCGACGACACCGCCGACCCGCGCCACCCCGTCCACCGCGCCTCCGGAACCTTCGCCTACGCCGTCCCCGACTCGACGCACGCGAAGATCCCCGCCGGCGCGAAGGGCTACAGCGAACTCGCCGCTGCGGCGCCCGAAGGTGTGTGGAGTCTGCCCGAGACCCAGCTCGAGGGCATCCCCTGGGTCGGCTTCTCAACCCAGCGGGTCGACTACTCGCAGCTCTCAAGCAAGGGCGTCGAGGTCGCGATGAGGAACTTCACCGGCCCCGGTCGCCTCGTCACCGGTAACTCCTCCCTCTTCGAGGGATTCACGCCCCGACTCGACTCGATGAAGCCCGACATGGTCCTCCGCTACCTCTTTGGATCACACGACCACCAGGCCTTCTACTTCACGAAGCCCGGGCGCTACTCGACCGACTTTGTCTACACCGCGCACCTCGCTGACGGCTCCACCATCGAGAAGACCCTCCATGTGATCTTCCTCGTCGGCGACGACGCCATCAAGAGGGGCGCTGAGCCGGATCCCTCGCCTGAGCCGAACCCCACGCCTGAGCCGGATCCCTCGCCTGAGCCGAACCCCTCGCCCGCACCGAACCCGAACAACGGTGCGCAGCGGCCCGGCCAGCCCGCGCCCGCTCCGGGCACCTCCCCGTCAACCGGATCACCGTCCACGGGCTCCCCCTCAGCAAGCGCGAGCGCCCCGGCCTCGCCGATCGGGAACCCGACCGCGGCCGCCGCGCGCCTCGCCGAGGGTGCCGGGCAGACCGGAACCCCGGTAACCGGTGGGTCGACCGTATCCGGCTCGCTAGTGTCGTCAAACTCGGCGACTGGCGCGGGGTCAACGAGCTCCGACTCCGGCGTATCGGGCGCTTCCAGCGCCGACGACTCCCAGTCGAGCGGCGTCGCGGGTCTGGACTTCGCGGACTCCTCACAGTCAGGAGCGCCCACGACGCGGGCGCTCACCAAGCCCGCTACCCCCGTGAGCGCCCTGCTCAATCCTGAGCGCGGTTCCGCCTCGTACGGGAGCGGCTCGAACTGGTGGCAGTGGATCCTCGTAGGGATCGGTGGTAGCGGACTCGTCGGGGCGGGCGCCTGGGCGCTTCTCCTGCGCAGGCGGTAAACGGCTGCGCAAGTAGAGTTCGCTGACACGTCTCCCGGATCAGCTACCCAGCCCGTGACTGAGTGAAATGTGAGCGCCGAGCGGCGGCCCGGACCTTCCCGGTTCGAGCCGTCGCTTCGTCGTCTACTTCTTCGTTTGCGCCTCTGTCTACTTCTTCATCCGAACGAGCCGCTGGCGAACTTGACGCTGGCGCCGAGTTTGACTTTGAGTCTGACTTTGGCGCTGACTCTGACTTTGGCACTGGCAAAGCCTCCACCAGCCTCCGTGTTCCCCAAGCAACACCGGCTCTCCTTCGGACGTGCTTCTCCCGAAGCATTTCAGCCGTCGCGCGTGAAATTAAGCCCGTCCCGTAGTGGCCGTGGGCAACGTCCTCCAACATCGCAACCGCTCCATCGGCACCCCAAAGAAAAAGCATGTGCCGTCATAGCGAATGAGGTGCCAACCGAGCCGCTCAGGAGTCGCGAGAGGCGCCAGCGAGCACCACAGCCCGGTGCCTCCTCCCGAACCCGCAAATGCGCACACTGTCTCGGCTCCATCGGCGCTCCGTCCGCAGGCCCCTTTGGAAAACAGGCAGCTCATCGACCTGATGAGTCTGAGGCTTACGAGGAACTGTACGCGTTCTTGCGGGCGAACCGTCCGAGAAGGTCATGCGCGGGCGTCATCGGCTACAACCCCAAATACCAAGACGGATCCCGCCATGGTGGAACGAACACTGCCTCCAACAAGCAATAATAGAAAACAAGGTAAACGGGCTCTTCATAGTTGAGTGTGGGTGGAGGCGTCTAGGCCTCCTGCGATGAGGAGCATTCGGAGTTGGTAGTTGGTGGGGTTGCGGTAGCCTCTGGCGGTGCGTCTGCCTAGTTCGATGATTCCGTTGATGGCTTCGGTGGGCCCGTTGCTGGCTCCGCCGGTATCAAAGTAGGCCAAGAATGCGTCCTTCCACTTGCGTAGGGTCCGGCCCAGGCGAGCGATCTCGGGGATGGGACAGGCTGGTAGGCTCTCGATGAGACGAACGGCCAGGCGTTGGCCTTGGGCGGGTGTGTCTTGATGGAAGACCTCGCGCACTTGCTGGGTGAGCAGGTAGGCGACTTCAACACTGATATGCGCCTCATCTGCCACGAAGGCCTCACGGAGGCGTTCCTTTTGACGCTTCGTGAGCCGATCACGCGAGGCGCGCAAAAGAAGCCGGATCTGATAGAGGGGATCACCCTTGCGCCCGCGGTGACCGGTCGTGTCTTGCTGGACGCGGCGACGCACCTCACCTGGGGCGTCGCCAGCGAGCTTGACAATATGGAAGGCATCGAGGACGCTGGTGGCGTCTTGGAGCTGGTCATCGATGGCGTTCTTGCTGTCCCTGGAAGGGATCCAGTGTCGCGATTTGCACCCCTGCACGGAAGTCTTCTCCGCGCTCTTCTAGCCAGTTCTTGTACACGGTGCCAGACCTTCCTGGGACCAGGTCCAACAACCTTGCCGTGGGATGATCCTCCCCGCGTGTCAGGTCCACGATGCCGGTGAACTCACGGGGCCCTCGTCGGCGTCGGTCCTGGTGATGCCACACTTGCTCATCAACCCCCAGTACCCGCACGCCTGCGAAACGGGCGGGGTCATCAGATGCGGCTTGCAGGCACGGCTTGATGTGGGACCACACGGTATTCCACGTGGTTCCTAACTGGCGGGCCAGGCCCGAGATAGTGGCTCCCTCGAAGCGCAACTGTCGGATCGCCCAGCGGATCGCCCGCACACCCAAACGCGCTCTGGGAGCACACCGAGTGGTTCTGCTCAGTGAAAGTCGCGATCTGGCAGGTGTGTTCGCGGCATATCCATCGGCGCTTGTGCCACCGGATCCTTGTCGGAATCCCGGCCCAGGGCGCGTCAATCACTTCCACCACCATGCGCCCGTGGCCTTGTGCGATCACCCCGCAACCAGGGCAGCCCGCCAGCTGGTTGCACGACTCAACATCGAGCACCAGGGCCCCTGGGGTGCGAGCCACGCTCATCAGATGGAAGCCCTCCAAACCGACGAGCAGATCACACCGATCACAACGATCAAGCGACGCACAGCAGCAGG
>NZ_ALCA01000029.1 GCF_000278725.1 Actinomyces sp. ICM47
CTCGGCCCCGGCGCTGCGCCGCACGACCGGGACCTTGAGCGTGGCCGTGCCAGGAGGTGCGTCGAGGGCTGCCAGGAACGAGGAAATGTCGACCTCGGACTCGTCGGCCATGATCGCGCCCTGCCACAGGACCAGCTCGTGCGCACCCGCCGGTGAGCCGTCCGCGGTGATAGCAACAGCGTCGCGCCCCGTCAGCGCGCGCCCCACCGACGCCGCGTCGCGCACCGTCGCGCTGAGCATGACCACGCGCGGATCCGCGCCCAAGTGGTGAGCGACGCGCAGCAGACGGCGCACGACCAGCGCGATATGCGAGCCGGTCACGCCGCGCCAATGGTGCGCCTCGTCGATGACGATGAGGCGCAGCGACGCCAAAAAACGCGACCAGCGCTGGTGCGACGGCAGCATCACGTAGTGCAGGAAATCCGGGTTCGACAGGATCAGGTCAGCGCTCGCCCGCGCCCACTCCTTCGCCTCGCGCGGCGTGTCCCCATCCACGGTCGTCGCGCGCACGCGGCGCAGCCTCTCATCGACGAGGCGGTGGCCTCCCTCCGGGTCCGCTCTCCCCAGTGCGTCGGTTGGTGCGTCGTTCTGGCCAAGAAGCGCCATGAGTGAGGCCAGCTGATCCGCCGCCAGAGCCTTCGTCGGAGCCAGGTACAGGGCCGTCGGGCGGCGGTGGATCGCGGAAATACGCGACGAATCCTCGGCCTCCACCAGGTCGGAGAGGATCGGTGTCCACGCGGCCAGAGACTTGCCGGACCCCGTGCCCGTCGCAAGCACGACGTCGCGGCCCTCGCGCAGGGCATCCATGGCCTCGCGCTGATGAATCCACGGGCGCTCCACGCCCTGGCGCGCCCACGCGTCCACGACCGCGGGTGAGACCCACTGCGGCCACTGCGCGATCCGCCCCGAACGCCCCGGTAAGGTCACGTGGCCAAGCAGCCGGTCATCCCCGGCGCTCAAACGCTCCAACACCGCCAGCAGGTCAGCGGGGGAGGGAGAAGGAGAGAGAGCGGGTACACCAGTGGCGCTCGATCGCGCCTGATCGCCCGCCTCACCCCGAGGCGACGCCGACGACCCCATGCCCGGGGCCAACCGCGCGTGCTCGCGTAAACCCGCCCCGGCCTCGCGCGAGGAAGACGACGAGCGGTCAGCGCTCATCCGAGTCCGGGTTCACCCACCCCAGGGCCTCGGAGGCCGACTCCTTCACGTACTCCATCGCCGCGATGCCCGTCGAAATACCCGACGCAATCATGTCGCGCAACTGATTATTCGACAGGCCTGGCTTCGTGTCCACCACGAAATCCGCGTACACGCCCAGCTTCCCCTCGGGAGTCGTCGCCGTGTAGACCGTCGGGAAGTACTTCTCACGATTCCAGTTATCGGCCGTCGCGAACATTGCATGCTCGCCGGTCTCCGCCGGAATCTCCGGCTCCCACAGGGCACGAATCGACAGGAAACGCCCCGCCGCATCAAACGACACCAGGAAAGGAACGCGGTCGAAGATCGCGCCGCCAGCGCGCCCCTCCTCAATGATGTCCAAGGCGTAGCCCATCTCGCGAACACACGACACCACGCGCTCAAAGTCAGCCGGGTAAGGCGTCGTATCGTCCTCGGGAACCACAAAAGGAACGTTCATCGCTGCGCCTCCGCGCTCTCGCTGACCCAATCCACGAACCCAGGCAGCGTCACCTCAAGATCCGCGAAGAAACCCATGATCATCGACATAGACGTTTCAAAGAAATGATCCAGCTGCGCCTGCGTCAATCCGGACAGCACAACGATGTTGCACTCTGCGATCAGGCCGTACTGCGTGCCATCTTCGAGCGGAGCCACGTATGCCTTCGGACCCGTGCGCGTCGAATTGCAGGTCGCAACCTCTCGGGCCAGCTCCCCGAACTGCTCCGGCGTGCGGGCGATGCCACGCCACTGTGCGCGCAGCTGCAGGATCTGAGGATTCGTCGCGTTCCAGAAAAACGCGGCGTTCGGCGTCAGATACGCCAACTCACCCTCGTTGTAATCGCCGAAACGCACGTCACGAGACCGCAACAGATCTCGAATGCGATCGGTGCTCACAGGTGAAGAAGTGGCCACTGACAACTCCCGACGTAAACGTGCAGAATCGGACACACCCACTCTAACCGAGGCCCCCGTCACGCGCGCGCCCATCTTCGTGCGCTCAGAGCGCACCCCCGGGCCGCGAACGCACTTGTGACAAGGTGGTAGCGGGTAAAAACTCAGGACCCATCATCCCTGATCCCAGCTTTGAAACACGTCTCCAAGCCGCGTTCACCCCCTAGCTAATCCGCGAAGTTGCGCCACACTCCACTACAGTGTGTATCTGAATGACCGCACTAATACGAACGGAGGACAGTATGGACGACCCTAACTCCGCCCTGCCCTCCGACCCTACCGTCGACGAGTCTTACACCCGAGGATCGCGCCCCGTTCAGCCCCGCACCCGCTCCGGTTCGCGCACATCCGGCAACGACAAAGACCCCCAGAAGAGCGCGACAAAACGCAAGAAAACAGCGGGAAGCAAAACCCGCACATCCAGCGTCTCCACCAAGGAACGCCCCGCCCGCGCACGCACCACAACCAGCCGCAGCGCGAACGCGGACGACAACGGGACCGAACCCGCGCTTCGTCCCCTCAGCGCCGACAGATGGTACCGGCACAAACTGGCCCGACGTATCGCCGGAGTTACCGCATGTCTCTCGCTTACCGCATTCATTAGCTATGGTGTGCTGAGCACCTCGTACGGACAGGTAATCGATACGATCCTCATGGAAGGGACCATGCGCTCAGCCAGACAGTATGAGGAATTCTCCACCCTCATCACTGGCCTTGTGTCCGTGCCTGTCCTGGGCGGCATCGGTGTCCTCGTCGCCATCGTCGCGGCAGCCAGGCGTCGACCCACCCTTGCGGGACGAGCCCTCGGCGCGGTTGTCGGAGCCAACGTCACCACCCAAATTCTCAAGGACTACGTCCTCACCCGGCCCAGCCTCGGCGTGACCACCGGCGTCGTCAACTCCCTGCCGTCCGGCCACACGACCGTCGCCGTCACCCTCTCCCTCGCCCTCATCGTCGTCGCCCCCCAATGGTTCCGCGGCCCCTCCGCATGGTTCGGCTGGGCGTGGACCTCCCTCATGAGCGTATCCGTCATGATGGAAGGCTGGCACCGCCCCTCCGACGCCATCACCGCCGCGCTCATCGCCGGCGCGTGGGCACTCGCCCTTTCACCCATCGAGCGGCGACCCCGGCACGGCATCAAGGTCCAGCGCATCATGGTGTGGGTGTGCCTGGTGCTCATCGTCGTTGCCGTCGTCGCAACCATCGCCGCCATGTGGGGGTTCAGCATGTCCGCCGCTGCACCCGGCTCCGGCTACGGCTTCGAGTACTTCCTGGAAATCCGCCCCTGGCGCTCGCGCGTCCTCGGCGTCGCCGCTATCGCGTGGGTTAGCGCCATCTGCGGCCTCATCATCCACGAGGTCGACCGCCTCGCAGGCGAATAATCGCTGCTGTCTGCGTGTGGTGCCTGGGGGCGGCGGCCCGCCCGCGAGATCGCCACACGCGAGCCTGCGGCTCGGAGTGATCGATCTCGAAGCCCGGCCAGGCCCTGCCGCCGCCCCCAGGCACGCTAGCCGGGCCGCTCGCGATGGGCTGTCTGCATGTCCGGCCAGGCTCTGCCGCCGAGGCCTCGCTCCTGGGATAATGGTGGAGTCCCTTGTCGCCTCGTGAAAGAATCGCCATGGCCCCCGCCTCCACTGTCGTTACGTCCAAGTCGGCGCGCCTCATCCTTGGCCTGCTGCGCCTCGCGGTCGGCTTCGTGTTCCTGTGGTCCTTCCTGGACAAGACCTTCGGCCTGCACTATTCCACGGGTCCGTCGCGCGCGTGGATCAACGGCGGAACGCCTGCGCAGAGCTACCTGACGGGAGCCACCACCGGCAAACCCCTGGCTTCCTTCTTCGAGTCCCTCGCCACGCCTGCGACCGACTGGGTGTTCATGCTGGGCCTGCTCGGCATCGGGGTGGCGCTCATTCTCGGCATTGGCACGCGCCTGGCGGCGCTCGCGGGCGTCGTCATGCTGGGCTTCATGTACGCGGCCGTCGCGCCGTGGGTGTGGGGTTCCCTCAACCCGGTCGTCAACGAGCACCTGGTGTACGCGCTCGTCCTCATCCTCATCCCCCTGACCAACGCGGGCGACACAATCGGCCTGGGCACGTGGTGGAAGGGCTTGGACCTGGTGAAGAAACTGCCCTTCTTGGTCTGAGTAGGTCCGCTTTATCGACGAGGCCGTGGCCGGGTTTTCCGGTCGCGGCCTCGCTATGTGAATCAGCCCGTGTCGGCGGGGAGAGCGCGGCGCGATGGGACGTTGGTCCTCGAAAAGTCATTGCGGATCAGCGTCGTGACCAGGGGAACTACGCCTTCCGCGTGCCTCATTTCTGACACACGAGTGACACTAGATATTGTGGTTACCGTTCGGTTCAAACACTAGATCTAGCGATTCGTGATCACGTACCCCTAGATCTAGGGGAGGCTCACGCCGGGCGGAGGAAACCATCACCACCCACAGTGCCACGGCCTCGCCCCACGAGGGTGGAGTGTTCACGACGTGTTGATCACGCGTCCGAACAGTAGTACTGGCTAACCGCCCACCGAAGCGACGGCAGGACCAAACCAGAGGCGCCCGCCTACGCACAACCGCACAGCCACACAACCCCACACATCGCCGCACCCAAACTCCCGCAGCACAGCAAAGTGCTCGCAGCGCACCCCAGGCACACACGGGAACGAAGAAAGGATCAGGACAATGACGACAGCACCCCGCTACGACGTCGACGCTATTGCAACCGTGGAGGAATACCTCGACCGCTCCGATTGGCGAGTCAACGCCAACGCAAACCAGGGGTATTCGCTCGGCGGCCTGATCCTGAATTCGGCGGGCAAGATCGTCGCCAACTACTGGCTTGAGCACGTCTACACGCCTGAGATCGGCGCGCCGCACCGCGAGGGCGATTACCACATCCACGACCTCGACATGTTCGCCGGATACTGCGCCGGCTGGTCCCTCAAGCGCCTCATCCAGGAGGGCTTCAACGGAGTGGGCGGCGCAATTGCCTCGGCCCCGCCGCGCCACTTCTCCTCGGCCTGCGGGCAGATCGTCAACTTCCTCGGAACCCTCCAGAATGAGTGGGCGGGTGCCCAGGCGTTCTCCTCCTTCGACACCTACATGGCCCCCTTCGTGCGCCTGGACAACATGGAGTACGACGAGATCGTTCAGTGCATGCAGGAACTTATCTACAACCTGAACGTGCCCTCGCGCTGGGGCAGCCAGTGCCCATTTACGAACCTGACCTTCGACTGGACGTGCCCGGACGACCTGGCCGACGAGCACCCTCTCATCGGCGACGAGGTCGTCGACTTCACCTACGGCGAGCTGCAGCGGGAAATGAACCTCATCAACCGCGCGTTCATCGAGGTCATGACGGGTGGCGATGCGGACGGTCGTGTCTTCACGTTCCCGATCCCGACCTACAACATCACGCCCGACTTCGACTGGGAGGGCGAGAACGTCGATGCCCTCTTTGACATGACCGCGAAGTACGGCCTGCCCTACTTCCAGAACTTCATCAACTCCGACCTGGACCCGCACATGATCCGCTCCATGTGCTGCCGCCTCCAGCTGGACTTGCGCGAGCTCCTCAAGCGCGGCAACGGCCTCTTCGGCTCGGCCGAGCTCACCGGCTCGATCGGCGTGGTCACGCTCAACATGGCGCGCCTCGGCTACCTGTACAAGGGTGACGAGGAGGGCCTCATCGCGCGCATGGACGAACTCATCGACCTGGCCTCGAAGTCCCTTGAAATCAAGCGCGAGACCATCCAGTACCACATGGACCACGGCCTCTTCCCCTACTCGCGTCGCTACCTGGGCACGCTCGATAACCACTTCTCGACGATTGGCGTCAACGGCATGAACGAGATGGTGCGTAACTTCAGCGACGATGCCTACGACCTGACGGACCCGCGCGGCTTCGACATGTGCGTGCGGATCCTGGATCACGTGCGCGAGCGCATGGTCCAGCTCCAGGAGGCCACCGGTCACATGTACAACCTGGAGGCGACCCCCGCGGAGGGCACGACCTACCGTTTCGCAAAGGAGGATCGCAAGCGCTTCGCCGGCATCATCCAGGCGGGCACGCCCGACCAGCCCTACTACACGAACTCCTCGCAGCTCCCGGTGGCCTACACGGACGACCCCTTCCAGGCCCTCGAGGATCAGGAGGTCCTGCAGGGCAAGTACACGGGCGGCACGGTCCTGCACCTGTACATGGGTGAGCGCCTCTCGTCGGGGCAGGCCTGCAAGGAGATGGTGCGCCGCTCGCTGACCGCCTTCAAGGTCCCCTACATCACGATCACGCCGACCTTCTCTATCTGCCCGGTCCACGGCTACCTGGCCGGTGAGCACTTCACGTGCGAGAAGTGCGCAGCCGCCCGCCCCCACGCCGAGCCGCAGGCCTGCGAAGTGTGGACGCGCGTCATGGGCTACTTCCGCCCGGTCCAGTCCTTCAACATCGGCAAGAAGGGCGAATACAATGAGCGCCAGATGTTCTCCGAGAACGCCGCGGACGCGCACGGCGAGCTCGTCAGCGCCTTCCCTCCCGTGGGGAGCCGCTGACGTGAGTCCGTCCCTGAATGACGAGGCCGGGGAACCCCGGAAGGGCGCGCTGAGCCTGAGCGGCTCCGGCCTCGTCGGGGGGCGGGCATCGCGCGAGTGGACGCCGGACGACCTGCAGATCGCGGGCCTCGTCCCCATGTCGAGCGTGGACTGGCCCGGCAAGTTCGCGGCGTCCCTGTTCCTGCAGGGGTGCCCGTGGGCATGCCCGTACTGCCACAACAGCGCGATCATCGACCCGCGCATCCCGGGCGTGGTCGCGTGGAGCAAGCTCGAGGATCTGCTGGCGCGCAGGCGCGGCCTCCTGGACGGCGTCGTGTTCTCCGGAGGCGAGGCGACGCGCCAGATTGCGCTCGGCGCGGGGATGGCGCGCGTGCGCGAGCTCGGCTTCGGCGTCGGCCTGCACACCGCGGGCCCCTACCCGCGTCGCCTGGCGGACCTGCTGGGCGCGGGCCTCGTCGATTGGGTGGGCATCGACGTGAAGGCGACCCTCGGCAACTACGAGGCCGTGGCCGGTCGGGCGGGTGCCGGGGAGCGCGCGTGGGAGTCGCTGGGCATCGTCCTGGCGCACCCCGAGGTGGACCACGAGGTACGCCTGACTGTCTACCCGGACGGTCCCAGCGACGGCCTGGAGGTTGCGAAGAAGGCTCGCGCGATGGGTGTCAAGTCCTTTGCCTTACAGCAAGCGCGAGAATTTGGCACACCGGAAGGTTTTGAGGCCTCGCGTGCTGGATGGGATGACCAGGTGCGCGCACTCGCTGCCGATATTACGGCGCTCAATTTTGACACATTCGTCTTACGATGCGACTTGTAGGTGTTTTGTCAAATGACAGGGAAGTACCGTGGTCAGAAAATATCGTAAGGTTTCACTCATGGCGCGTGTGCGCGGTATTGTGTAACAACCGCGTGACCGATGAAGTCTGGAGCACCGATGGCAGAAGAACTGCATTTCGAGAATCCTGCGGCGGCAGCCCAGGACCCGTCGACCGATGCCGAGTCGCTGCGGCAGCTGGCGTATCGCTATCCCGAGCTGCGTCCGGTAGTCGCCGCCCATCCCCATGCCTACCGCGGGCTGCTGGAATGGCTGCACCAGTTCAACGACCCGCAGGTCAACGCGGCGCTCGAGGCGCGCGATGACTACGACGGCTACATTGACTCCAACGGCTGCCTGGTCATGCGCGGTGACGTATCCGGTGCCGTCGCGGGGTCAACGATCCGCACCTCCGAGTCCGGCATGTACGTGCTGGGTCAGGGCGGCGTGGACTCCTACTCCCAGATTGAGCGCACGACCCCCTACAGCGCGGTGGCGGGCAAGAATTCGCCGGTCCCGCAGGTGGACAAGCGTGAACAGGTCGTCGCTCAGGTGCAACGCCAGTCGATCATGGGCAGCAAGGCCTCGCAGGATCCCGAGGCGACGGCGGTGTACCCCTCTCCCGTGACCAGTTCGAGCTATCCGGCGGCCGCGTCCTCCGCCACGGCCTCGTCGAGTACGGAATCCACCGCGCAGATCCCGCGGGCCTACATGCCCACACCCGCCGCCCGGCAGCCTGCGCAGGCGGCGCAGCCCGCGGCTGCGACGGCACCGAGCGGGCGTCGTTCGTTCCCGATGATGACGATCGTGCTCGTCAGCCTGGGTGTCGTCGCGGCGATCCTCCTGGGCATCGTCATCTTCGTGTTCACTCGCGGATACGAGGGACCCACGGGCGGTTCGACTCCGATGTCGTCGGCGTCCCCCTCGGAGAGTCCGAAGCCATCGGCGAGTGCTACCACGACCGAGGCCGTGAAGTACCCGGTACCCGCGGGAGCCGTGAAAGTCGATAGTTTCACGATGCCTTCGCGCAACATCACCTGCTCCTTCGCGGATGACGGCGTGACCTGCGGTATTGCAGAGAGCAACTGGGCCGAGGAAGGCTACGCTTCCTGCTCCGGCGGTAAAGTCGGCGTTCTGAAGGCCACGAAGGACTCCGCGACCCAGTCGTGCGAGTCCTCAATGCCGTCGGGCGGCGAGACCGTCGCGCACGGCGTGGCCGCCGCGAAGGGCGATTACGCGTGCCGCTCCACGTCCGACGGCGTGACCTGCTGGAACACGAGGTCCGGCAAGTCCTTCGCCTTGGCCCGCGCCGGCTGGATGACCGGCACGAACGGTGAAATCACCCCCGCGAATTTCGCATGGAATCAGTAGCCTGACGCGCTCGCAGAGACGGACCCCCGAGGAAATTCTCGGGGGTCCGCTTGTCTCTCACGCAGGATGAGACCGGCGCGTGCTCGCTGGCTCGGGTGTGCTTCGGTGGTTCCTCAGTGGGCGTCCCCGGAGGGCACCCGAGGGCTACGCACGGACCCCGGCCTCGTACCTGGGAGGCTATTGAGCCTTCTCGATGGGTCCGAGGATCAGGTTCGCCCACGCGGCGTGTAGGGACTCCTGATCGGAGGGCTGGAAGAGGCCGGCGAGCGCGTCGCGGTACAGGCGCGAGAGCTCGTGCGTGTTGTAGTAGGCGCTGCCGCCGCACGCGCGCATTGCCTGCTCGACGGCGCGCAGCGTGGCTTCGGCGGCTGCGTTCTTCGCGGCAGACAGCTGGGGCATCCAGGAGCGGCCGCGGTCCACGCCTGCGTCGATGTCGCGGGCAAGCTCGCGGATCTGCGGGCCGACCGCGTTCATGATGAGAGCGGCCTCCGCGATGCGCCAGCGGATGTCGGGGTCGTTGGAGTAGGTCGTCTGATTCTTCACCGAGCGGCGCGTCGCCACGTGCTCGGCGGCGACCTCGACGGCGCGCTCGCCGACGCCCTGGTAGGTGGCGGCCAGGAGGATCTCGAAGTGGGAGAAGATGCCGAAAATGACGGGGTCGGCGCTCGGACCGGGGTCCGTGATCGTCAGGATGCGCTCCTCGGGCACGGTGACGCCACGGAGGAAGGTGGTCATGGACTGGGTGGCGCGCATGCCCAGCGTGTCCCAGTCGTCCTTGATTGCGTAGCCCTCGTCAGAGCGGTGGACGATGCCGAACACGGACTTGGGGCCCTCCTCGGTCTCGGCCCGCCCGAAGATCAGCAGGCGCGTCCACACGGGGGATAGGGATGTGAAGATCTTGGTGCCCTCGAAGGAATAACCGCCCGCGTCGTTCGCGGTTGCGCGCGTCGTGGAGCCGAAGAGCACGAGGTCGTTGCCGGGTTCGGAGATGCCGAAGCCGAAGACCTCGCCTGCGGCCGCGTCGCGCAGGATTTGCTCGCCGCGCGCGTTGCCGTGGGCGACCAGGTAGCGTCCCAGGCCGACGATGATCTGGTGCATGTTGATGCCCAGCGCCGTGCCGGGCGCAGCTTTGGCGAGCGCCGTCTGTTCGGCGGCGATCTCGGCCAGGCTCAGGCCTGCGCCACCGTATTCAGTGGGGACGAACGCGGCGAGGTACCCGGCGTCGCGCAGGTCGGCGAGGTCTGCCTCGGGGTAGGTGTTGTGCGCGTCCGCGTCGGCGGCGCGCTCGTGGATGCGGGCGAGCAGGTCGGTGTCCAGGAAGCTCATCGCGGTCCTCTTTCGTGGTCGGTGCATGGACGAGGCCGTGGCCGCCTCACGCTCGAACCGCACGCCGGGTGGGCGCTCTGACCGCGCATTCGGGGCCCGAGAGGCGGGCTGCGCGGCGATTCTGGGCGAGGACGGGAGCCTGCGCTTAGGGTGTCCTTACTGTATCGCGGAGGTGGGCGAGGGCGAGATGTAACGCTCCTGACGGGGCGTTGTCTGGCCTCAGGCCGCCCCTATTCGATAGTGTTGAGACCGTGAGTACACCGAACGAGCCCATCCACACCCTCACTCCGCGTCAGCGATTCCTGCGCGAGCGTCAGGAGCGTCAAAATCTGACGTTCGCGATCGTGAGCGTCGCGATGATCGTCATTGCGGCGCTAGCGGCCCTCGTGTTCTCGGGAATCGTGTCGATTCCCTTCGGTAACAGCTTCTCCGTGAAGGTTAAGTACGCCGAGGTGGGCGATATTCCCTGCCCGACGGCGGATTCGAAGCCGGTGGCCCCCTCTCAAGTGTCGGTCACGGTCATCAACACGACTCAGCATCAGGGCCTGGCCTCCAAGGCCACGGACATGCTCACAACCGCCGGCTTCCAGACGGAAGAACCCAAGAACGACGACATCGAATACACGGGTAAGGTGCGCATCACCGCCGGGGTGAACGGCGTCGACAACGCGTACTCGGTGGCCCGATTCTTCCCGGGTGCCCACGTGCGCCTCACTGAGGCGACGGACTCCACCGTCACGGTCGAGCTAGGAACGTTCTACGATGACGCGATGAGCGCCGAGGACGTTCAGCGCGTCCTGAAGTCGACCGACCCCATCGAGCAGCCCGCGAAGTGCCGCCCGATGTCTGGTTCCTAAGCGCGGACGCACGAGCAACGCGGAAGGCCGCCCCTCGGGGCGGCCTTCATGCGTCAGAGCGGTCGGACACGGCTTGTTTCACGGGCCGTTTCACGGTCCGATCCCTCAACGGTGGGAGAGCGGACCGGCTGTGCCCCGGCCTCGTATATTATCCAGCAGTGCGTAACCGTTCGACCCGTACCAGACGGGCACGCGCTCGGGTACGGTCCACAGCGCGTCGGGGACCATGGCCTCGAAGCTGCCGTGCGACATGAACTGCTCGATCTCGGAGAGAGAACGGATCGCGATTCCGGCCACACAGTGCGGAAAATCGCGTGCAAACTCGGCGTAGATTTCGGGGTCACGTTGCCCGTCGTCGCCTACCAAGAGCCAGCGCACGTGCGGGAACATGCGGGCCAGGCGGCGCAGCTCGCGACGCTTGTGCTCGGGGCCGGAGCGGAACCAGCCCGTGTTCGACGGGCCGAAGTCCGTCATGAGGAAGCCTCCCGCCGGGTACCCGCTGCGCTCCAGGAACGAACGAAGCGTCGGCACAACGTTCCATGCGCCGGTCGACAGGTACATGATCGGGGCGTGCGTGCCCTCCGGAACCCCCTCCGACGAGGCTGAGGACATCGTTAGCGTCGTCAGCAGTTCCGCCATGCCGGGGACGGCCTCGCGTGAGGAGACGCGATCCAGGAACGCGTGCTTGGCCGCTGTGACCAGTCGCGGGAGCATAGACACCATGACGGTGTCGTCGATGTCGGAGACCACGCCGAAATGCTCGTCGTCGGACACGATGCGTACGCGCACACAGGCGGGTCGACCGGCGCGGATACGGCCCTTGCGGGGACGCTCGTACATCGCCGAGGGCGGGGCCGGCAGCGGGGTCGCCGTGCGCAGGGTGGTGGCGAGCTTGGCGGCCGTCTCCTCGGACATACCGAGCGCACGCACGTCGCCCGCGTGCAGGACTTGGATGGTCGCGTTATGCCAGCCGGGGTCGAGGCCGTGGCCCAGCACCGTGATGTCGACGAATCCACCGCGATCCGCGAAAGCAAGCCGACGCGCGTTGCCGACCGTAACGAGCACTGGCTGACGAGGGACCTGCGCGTTGAAGAACTGGCGCCATCCTCGGCGGGTTTGCAGCCAGGAGCGGGTATCGTCGCCGCGCGCCATGAGGACGCGGCCCAGGATACGGGCGCTACGTTGAGAGCCGATTCCCCCGAAGCCGACGACGCCCGGGTAGAACCAACCTTTCGACATGGCACCTACCAACAGTGTGGACGCGAACTCGCCCGCGCCGGCGGTCAGTGCCAGGGCGAGCGAGGGAGACTCGTCATCGATGAGAGGGGGACGGAACAACATCAGGCCAATCATAGAGCCAATGCACCGGGGAAGCGCAAGCTCCGGAGCGACGGAGCCGCGGGTACCCTATGACAGTCTGACCGCATAGTCAAGACGAGTGTCGTGTGCTGGTTGTGCGCCTGTCCACTGCGGTGCGGGTCTCGTCGTTAAGCAGTTGTCAGAGGGGACGTCATGATGCGGCGTCACGTGTTTGTGACCGCGGTTGTTCACTTTGTGAAACGGGGTCTGGGCGCGATTCTCGGGCTGGTGCTTCTGCTGCTAGTCGGTGTGGGGGTGTGTAGCCGCGCTACGCCGCTTAGTCGAGGAGCAGCGGCGGCTTCGGCTGAGCTTCGCTCTTGCGCAGTGCGGGCAGGCCGATGAGCATGAGAGCGACCATCGCCCACCCGGCACCGGCCATGGTCAGCAGGCCGCCGCGCGCACCGATCGAGTCGATTGCGGGCCCAGCGATCGCCGTGCCCAGGGAAGTGCCGAGGTTGATCGACGTCGACATCCAGGTCAGGCCCTCCGTGAGCTTCGCGGCGGACACGGACTTCTGGATGATGATGTTGACGTTCGTCATCGTGGGGGCGCAGGTGAGGCCCGTGATGAGGATGACGGCGGCCATCGTCCAGATGTTGAAGGCCACCGGGAAGAAACTCATGCCGATCGCCATCAGGATGACGCCGATTGCGAAGAGCTGCCAGGTGGGTCGTCTCCACGTGCGGGCACCGTAGACGAGCGCGGCAGACAGCGAGCCGATCGAGAAGAGCGCCAGGAGGATGCCGCCGAGCGCGGGGACACCCAGCTCCTCGGTGAAGCTGACCATCGAGACCTCCATCGCGCCGAACGTCGTGCCCATGCCGATGTAGGTGGCTGCCATGACGAGGACGACGGGCTTGCGGATGACGGACTCGCGCGGGGCATTCGGGTCGTAGGGAATGATCGCGGGCTCGGAGGAGCGCCGCGACAGGAAGAGCGTGCCGCCCACGGCCAGGGCGATGATGGAGATGGCGAGGCCGGTGCCGGGGTGCAGGGCGGTGCCGAGGACCGTGGAGAGCACGGGACCCACGATGTACACGAACTCGTCGACCGCAGACTCGAGGGCGTAGGCGGTCGTCAGCTGGCCCGGCTTGTCTAGGATCGTGGTCCAGCGTGAGCGGACGAGAGCGCCGGGCGCACCCCACGTGGCACCCGCGAGGGCAGCCGGAATGAAGAGCAACCATTCGGGGGCATGCATGAAGACGGCCGCGACCAGTGCGGACATGGACAGGACCGAGATGACCCACGCGGGACCCATGACGCGTAACTGCCCGTGGCGGTCGACCTGACGCGCGAGGATCGGCGCGCAGATCGCCATGACGATGATGTTGACCGCCGAGACAGCGCCGGCCAGCGTGTAGTTGCCGTACTCTGCCCGCACCATGAGGATTATCGACAGGCCCACCATGGACATCGGCAGGCGCAGAATCAGTCCGGCAGCAGAAAACTTCCAGGCCTGACGGTAACGCAAAATGTCGAGATAGGTACCCAGCATCCCACCATTCTATCGTCGGTCGAAGGACGGCAGCGCCGGTCGCAATGGGGCGTATCTAACCCCCTTCCGAGCGTGAGAGCGGGACGCAGCCACGGCCTCGTCGAAAGTGGACGAGGCCGTGGCCGGGAGAGCGAAAAGGCTCAGTCGGTCACCTCGAAGACGCCGGTCTGGCCCTTTTCCGCCAGGGAGAGCGCGTGGTTTACGAAGGAGTAGTGGCCGGCCTCCAGAGGCGTGAATTCGACGAACCCGCCCTCGGCGGCACCCAGGGTCAGGACCTGGCCCCAGCCGCCGCCTGACCCGCCGCCGCGGATCACGTAGGCGCCCTCGCGCCACACGGTGTCGAACTGGGTGCCCACGACATGGAAGGTGGTCGCCAGGTTCGGACCCGCGTCCATGACCCACACGCGTACGCGCTCGTTGGTCCTGATCTGGATGGGGTGCGCCTTGTACTGGAAGGGCACGCCGTTGAAGGCCATTGCGTTGGGTTGCAGGGCCGACAGGAGCGAGGCGTCGGCGCTCTGCCCGTCCGCGCCCAGGTAGAGCTCGGAGGCGATCATGACGTACTCGCGATCGACCGTGTCCAGGTCGGTCGGGTCGATGACGACAGCACCGAACATGCCGTTCGCGATGTGCATCGACATCGGCGCGGTCGAGCAATGGTAGAGCCAGATGCCCGCGTTCTTCGCGACGAACGTGTACTCAAGGCTCTGCCCGGGCTCGATCGAGTGCATGACGTTGTCGGGAGCGACGAGGCCCGCGTGGAAGTCCAGCGAGTGGCTCATCGTCCCGTTGTTCACGAGCGTGATGTGGAAGGTGTCGCCGATGTGTCCGCGCAGGATCGGTCCGGGGGCGTCCCCGTTGAAGGTCCACGTCTGGCGGGTCAGCGTGTCGGTGACGTTGGTCGTCTGCTCGGTGACCGTGAAGGTGTAGTGGCGCTCGGTCTCGCTCGTAGCCGGTGGTAGGACCGGGTCGCGCGGGGTGATTGTCGCCGCGTAGTCCGTCAGGGCCGTCGGGCTGGCGGGGCCTGCGGCGGCGTCCTGGCCGTGGTCGTGCCCGTGGTGCGCGTGGCTGCCCGAGGCCGAGGTCCCCGAGGAGGACGAGGAACCCGATGACGCGCCCGTGGCCTGCACGTGCAGCGTCATGCCCATCTCGCGGTGACCCGGCAGGGAGCACCAGCCCTCGACGTCGCCGCCGATGACGCCGAGATCCAGCTCCTTCGTCTCGCCCGCGGCGAGCGACCCGGAGGATACGCCCGTCTCGAACACCAGATCGTGGCGCTGATCCCCCGAGTTCGTGAAGTCGATGATGAGGCGGTCGCCAACTGGCACCTCGATGTGGTTGGGCGTAAACGCCATACCCTCGACGCCCACCGACACGCGGGTCGTGTGCCCGGTCGGCGTCACTGACGAGGTCGTGGTTGCGCTCCCCGTTCCCGTGCCCTGCGTAGTGGGTGCGGTGGGGTTAGACAGGAAGACAGCGAGGGCAAGCGCCACGACGGAGACGACACCGATGATTGCGCCCGCCGTGCGGCTCACGGGCGAGTGGTCGCCCGTCGGGCTCATGCGCAGCTTGGGGTTTCCCGTCGCACCGCCCTTCGACGCTGATGTCTTCGGGACGGGTGTCTTCGGGTTCTTACCTCCCGACGGCGACGCAGACAGGTTCAGGTCAGCCACGGCGGCCTCCTTGCGTGGTGGTGGGGGATTGGGTGGCGCGCTTGGCGCGCGCCTGGG
Organism: Actinomyces sp. ICM47; assembly: GCF_000278725.1. Lineage (GTDB taxonomy): Bacteria > Actinomycetota > Actinomycetes > Actinomycetales > Actinomycetaceae > Pauljensenia. Next base: position 15,623 of record NZ_ALCA01000029.1, read on the forward strand.
CCACGCCACAGCGGGCCATGAGGACGATGTCGACGACGTAGGTGGCCAGCAGGACCACCCACGCGGCAACGGTGAGGCGCTCGGCGGGGATGCCGCCAAGCGACGCGACGGAGAGGGCGAACACTGCGGCCACGTTGCGAGCCGCTTCCCGGATGGGCGCCCTGGCCTCGAGCACGCCGACCCCGACGCGCACCGCGGACGGACCGCCGCCGATAACGACGGGCATCAGGTAGGTGAGCGCGCCGACGAAGAGCTGGCTCAGCCCGGCCGCGCCGAGGATTGGCAGCCACGGCAGGAACGCCGCGCGCAGGCCGGTCGCATCCACGGCCTCGAAGGCGCGCAAGGACGCCCCCGCGCCCGCGACGAGAATCCAGGCGGCACCCAGCATGAGGGACCACGCCCCGTACTCGGCCGGACCCTTCGCCAGCGCGGCGCGAAGGAGTGGGACGCCCACGCCCAGCGCCGCCGCACCCACGACGACCAACAACCCCACGGAGGCCACGCGCATCAACCCGGTCACAGCTCCCGTTCCCGCGACGAGGAGGGCGGCCACCCACAGGGGCAGGGCACTCGTCGCGAAAGACACGGCCAGCGGATCCATGCGCGTGCGTATCGCCGTCGGCCCGAGCGTCACCAGGGTCCCGCCCATCGTCAGGCCCACCCATCCGGCGACACCCGCCAGCGCGTGGGCGACCGTCAGGCGATCCCGGGCCGAGGCCAGCCACGCGGGCGCATCCGCGTCAAACATAGCCACCGTCACGAAACCAGCCAGCGTCGCGCCAACCACCAGGAAAAACGCCGCCGCAATGTAGTAGCGAATAATCACCGCGAAACGCGACGCCAGGCGCTCGCGGGACGCGGTGAGCAGCGCCCACCCGTGCCAGGCTGCGATCACGCCGACCGCGGTCGCGCCCGTGATGGTCAGGTACCACAGACTCGACCACATGCCGCCGATGAGGAGCAGCAGGGAAAGGTTGAAGGCCATGATGCGCACGGTGTTGTCACGCCCGGCCCGCCGATCATCCGGGGCTAGGTGCGCGAGGGCGCGCGTGAAGTACCAGGACCACTGGAAGATCCCGTTCGACAAAACGCCCAGAGTCACCAGGTGGATCATCGTCCACAGGTTCTGCGGGATGCGGCCTCGGGCAACGATGGTGCCTGCAGCGGCGACGGCCGCTACGCACATCCACACCGTGGTTACGCGGTCGGTGCGGGGGACCCGGGGCTTGCTCATCGGACCCACGTTCCGCCCGAGGATGCGGGAACAGCGGAGGGGGAGTCGGCCTCGTCGATGATCCTGCTCTCACGCGAGGCAGCGCGCGCCCGGCGAATCGTCACCGTCAGCGTCGTGGCAACGAACAGAAGCACGCCCACGACCCCGAGTGTGCCGCCCAAGCGCCACGGATAGGCGGCCTCGCGCGCGCCCGCGAGGAGGCGCAGGGCGAGGGAAACCTGCAGGAACGCGAAGGGGACCCACATGGCGACGTGGTAGGGGACCTCGCGCCGCGCGACCGCCGGGATGATGACGGGCGCGTGGGCCAGCAGCATGGAGACGACGAAACCAATCGTGATCGCGTGGACGCCGGCGTCGTACCCGTATCCGTCGAAGGCCGGGGGTGCGATGATCCACATCAGCGCGGGCACGAGCGCCCACGCGTAGCCGCTCAGCATGCACACTGCGGCCAGGCGCGGCAGGCCGCTCATGCGCACGGTGCCGCGCGCGACGTCGTGCCACGCGGTGTCCGCCATCAGGAGCGCGAGGCTCAGGCCGATTAGCGGATAGCCGACCGCGGGCGAGTAGAGGGCGACCGTCAGACCCACCATGAGGGCGGCGCTCTCGGCGGTGATGCGTCGCTCGGTGGAGCCAGACGCGAAGGCGAGGCGCGCGAGTTCGACGCGCTCGCCGACGATCGTGACGATCAGGAAGGCCAGCCACCACGGCACCGCGCGCGGCGTCTCGAGGCCTCGCCACCACAGGAGGATGCCGCCCAGCCCGATGAGCGCGCCGAGCAGCTGGATGAGGACCGCGTGGGTGGCCTGCCTGTGCGTCCACACGTAGCAGTAGATGGCGCTCAGCGCCGCCATGCCGAGCGTGATGAGGAAGCCGGGCATCATCCGCTCGGGCGCAAATCCGCTCAGATGGGCGGCCAGGAAGCGCGGGATCGGCAGGCTCGTGAGCGCCCCGCGCACGCCCTCGTTCAAGGAGATGACGACCGCGCTGACGGCGCCGACCCCGGTCAGCAGGGGAGCGGCGTATGCCCACGCGCGCCGCCCGTCGGACTGCAGGGCGACCGCGCGCTCCAGGCAGATCGCGGTGCCCAGGAACCCGTAGATCATGAGGAGCCCGTGCACGGTCCCCAGGCTCGTCGAGGCGAGGGGGGCGAGCGCTCCGAGGCGCACGAGGGAGGCGTCCAGGCCCGTCAGCAGCGCGACACCTGCGAGGAGAAGGAAAGCCAGGCGCGCCTTGGGAAGGGAGGGGATCTGCGGATTCGTGCGTGGTTTTCTTGACGAGGCCGGGGCGTGCTCGCGCGATCTGCCGTCGTGGGCGGCAGGGCTGGGTGCCTCGCTCATGTGGGCGCTCCTGGTGTTGGTGGGCGGCGTCGGCTCACCGACGCGTCGAACTATCCTCACGGTAGCGGCCCGTGTCCCATATTTCTATGGGTGATCGCCGTGAAAATGCTCCCCGCGCGCCTACTGAGTCCAGCAGATAGCACGAAACCCCCAGCCCACAGGGAAGGGGGTTTGCAGGACGCGGTATCAGTCTGCCGCCACGAAGGCTATTAGTCCTTGGGCACTTGATCACCGGGTTTCGCGGTCACCAACCACCTGAAGATGGAAGGCCCATGTCAGCCCTGGTCCTGCTTGCTAGCATAATCGCCCAATGCTCGTCCGAGTAATGGCTGGACACTATGATGTGTGGCATGTTTGATGTGAATCGGCTTGTGGCGAGCGACGAGGATTACCCGCGCGTTTTGAGCGCATGGGCCCTTCAGCATCATGGTCGATGAGTCATGCAAGCAGGCGCAGTACCCTCCGCACGTGTGGCACCAGATGGATCAATTTGATGAGCAGAGAGGCCACTCCATCTCTATGCGGTGAGTGCCGTACAGATCTACACCGACAATGGCGCTGAGAAAGCCGCCTGGGAACGCGTGCGCAACTTGCGCAAACGCCTCATCGAGGCCGCCAGCATCCACAGATTCCACTAAACGCCCGGAATGTTGGGCCAAACGGCGAGCGGTATATAATGGTAGGCGTCGTCATAGGAGACCCCTCATGTCTGAGATTTTTGATTTTGAAGACCGTTGGCCTGAGCTCTTTGATCGCCTTGACGCGCGTCAGCGCAACGCCGTGCGTCAGTCACTTGCTCTAGGATGGCATGAAGGCTTTGAACCCACCCGTGAGCACGTGGAAAACCTGACAGACTACGTGCTCGGGCTGATTGATTGCAGCGAGTACCAGCGCCGCTCACGGGAGTTGGTTAAGCGCCTCATGCAGAACACAAACAATAAGCCCACGTCGCTTTGATGTACGACACCTGGGAATCCTACTTCTACCCAGAAACGTACACCCTATGACACCGCCGGGTATATCTCGGAGGACGAGTAGTCGCGGCGCCCGGAGTTACCGCTGTCAACGGAATTGTTAAGCGACTAGCAACGTGGGGCCGCGTCAGCAGACAGCACGAAACCCCCAGCCCACAGGGAAGGGGGTTTGCAGGACGTGACTTCAGCTTGCCGCTCACGAGTGAGCTATTACGAGGCCCTGTTTTGTCAGGTTTCGCGGTCACTTCCCCACAGTGCAGGGAGGCCCATGTCAGCCCTTGTCCTGCCCGCCAGTATAACAGGCCGTGTACGCTCACGCCTCGTCGCGCTTCCGCTGTGATCACGTGGGCCGTGGCGTGACCATTAGCGATGGCGTCGGCGCGATATGACAACGGGGGTGGCGCTCACACACGTGAGCGCCACCCCCAGCAACCCGCGTGAGCGGGCAGCGTCAGAGAATCAGCCGTTCAGAGCGTCAGACACGACCTTCTTCGCGGCCTCCTGGACCTCGGCCAGGTGCTCGGCACCCTTGAAGGACTCCGCGTAGATCTTGTAGACGTCCTCGGTGCCCGACGGGCGAGCCGCGAACCAAGCGGACTCGGTCGTCACCTTCAGGCCGCCGATGGGCGCGTCGTTACCGGGAGCGCGCACCAGCTTCGCGACAATCGGGTCACCGGCCAGCTCGGTCGCGGTCACGTCCTCGGGGGACAGAGCCGCAAGCTTCGCCTTCTCCTCGCGGGAGGCAGCCGCGTCGATGCGAGCATACGCAGAAGCGCCGAAACGCTCCACCTGCTCCTCGTGCAGCTGCGAGGGGGTCTTACCCGTCACGGCCAGGATCTCCGAGGCGAGCAGCGCCAGGATGATGCCATCCTTGTCGGTTGACCACACGGTGCCATCCTTACGCAGGAACGACGCCCCTGCGCTCTCCTCGCCGCCGAAACCGACGGCACCGGACAGCAGGCCAGGCACGAAGTACTTGAAGCCCACCGGCACCTCGATCAGCTCGCGGCCCATGGAGGCCACGACGCGGTCGATGAGCGCGGAAGACACCAGGGTCTTGCCCACGGCCGCGTCCTTGCTCCAACCGGGACGGTGCGTGAACAGGTACTCGATGGCCACAGCCAGGAAGTGGTTCGGGTTCATCAGGCCGTCAGGCGTGACGATGCCATGGCGATCCGAATCCGCGTCGTTGCCGGTCGCAATGTCGTAGGGGGTGTTGCCCTCGGCGTCGGGGGTCATGGCCTCGCGCAGGGACGCCATCGCGTAGGGCGAGGAGCAGTCCATGCGGATCTTGCCATCCCAGTCCAGGGTCATGAACGGCCACGCCGGGTCGACCTCGGGGTTGACGACCGTCAGGTCCAGGCCGTAGTGCTCGCCGATAGCCGCCCAGTAGTCGATGGACGCGCCACCCAGCGGGTCCGCGCCGATGCGCACACCAGCGTGACGGATCGCCTCAATGTCGATGATCTGATCCAGCTGCGAGACGTAGAAGTCCAGGTAATCGAAAGGCTTCACGTTCGGGTCGTGCAGCAGCTCAGAGCCGGTGACGCGGGGAACGTCCTTCCACTCGCCCGAATCCAGCAGCTCGTTCGCGCGCGCCGCAATCCAGCCGGTCGCGTCCGTGTCGGCGGGGCCGCCGTGAGGCGGGTTGTACTTGAAGCCACCGTCGCGCGGCGGGTTGTGGCTGGGGGTCACGACGATGCCGTCAGCCAGTCCGTCACCCTCCGTGCGCAGGTTCGCCGGTGCGCCGTTCGCGCCCAGAATTGCGACGGACACGGCGGGGGTCGGCGTGTAGGAGCCGCGCGAATCAATGCGCGTGTCGATGCCGGCGGCCGCGAGGACTTCCAGGGCGGTGCGCCACGCGGGTTCACTCAGAGCGTGCGTGTCACGGCCGATGAACAGAGGACCGTTGATGCCCTGCGACGCGCGGTACTCGATGATCGCCGCGGTGATAGCGATGATGTGCGCCTCGTTGAACTTGCCGTCCAGCGAGGAGCCGCGGTGGCCCGACGTTCCGAACGCGACGCGCTGTCCCACGTCGGTCGGGTCGGGAACGATGTCATAGTAAGCGGAGATGACATCGTCGACGTTGATGAGGTCTTCTGGAAGGGCACGTGTGCCAGCTCGATCATGCATAAGCCCAGTGTTGCACGTTACGTCCACTTCTGCGTAGGTCCGTCCACGCCGTGAAACACGTCATCGTTTCATCGTGTACGAGGCCGGGGCTGAGCATGCGTAAAACTGCAGGTCAGAGCGTGACTTTCCCCGGCCTCGTCCCTGTTTGAGGAGTGAACGTGTGGACGTATTCCCAAATGGGGAAAGGAACGTCTATCCTATGAGAGGTCGGTCACCGCAGACCGTGGCTGTTTTGGCAGGAGGAACATCGTGGGATGGTTTGATTCCATCGAACATAACCGTTGGCTGAGTGCCAACATGCAGGCGCTCATCGAAGAGGCTGAGGGGTCCATCGTGGCCACCGGTTTCGCACACCTGGACGCCGACGGCAAACCGGACCTGAGCCGGTCCATTGACCTGGCCGTCACCGGGCGCATGGCCTACATCTTTTCCCTGGGGGCCCTCATGGGCCTGCCCGGCACGCGCCGCTACGCCGACCATGCTGTCAAGTCGCTGACCAAGTACTTCACGGACCCCGTCAACGGCGGCATGTGGTACCAAATCAAAGCTGAACCGGACGAGGAGGGGCACGGCGTCCCCTGGGACGAGGCCTCCCGCGTCAAGTCCCAATACCACACCGTCTACGCGCTGCTCGGCGTCGCCGCCGCGACCGTCGCTAACCGACCCGGCGCGCACGAGCTGCTCGAAACCATGCTCCAAGAGCAGAAGGACTACTGGATCGACGACTACGGCCTCGTGTGGGATCAGTACGACGAGGCTTTCAGCGAACCCGCGCCCGTCCACGCCCTCGGCACCCTCATCCACACCATCGAGGCCTACATGGCCGCCGCCGAGGCGACCACCGAACCCGAATGGCTGGACCGCGCCGAAAAGATGACGGCCTTCGCGTACAAGGTTGCATCCAAGAACAACTGGCGCATCCCCGAGTACTACGACGAGGAATGGCAGCCCAGCCTCGAGGCCGGAAAGCTTTGCAACGACGGACGCCGCTACCACGAAGGCTACGTCACCGGTCACTCCATGCAGCTCGCGCGCTTCGCGCTGCAGGTGCGCGCTGGCCTGCGCTCCACGGGCTGGGCCGTACCCGACTACCTGATGGAACTGGGAACCGAACTCTTCGAGCGCGCCCGCGTCGACGGCTGGCGTCGCACCGACGGGGCACCCGGCTTCTCCACCGCCGTCAACGACCAGGGCGATCCCATGCCCGGCGAAGACGAGCACCAGCAGTGGGTCGTCTGCGAGGGCGTGTGCGCGACCGTCGCCGTACGCCGCGCGATGCTCGATGACGGGCATCGCATCGACGAGGTCGAGCACTTTGAGCACTGCTATCGCTCCTTCGTGGACTACATCCACGATTACCTCATCGCCCAGCCGGGCCGCTGGATCCGCCGCCTCGGCCCCCACAATGAGAGCGTTCAGCCCGCCAAGTCCTCACGCTGGGACGTCTACCACGCGATCCAGGCGATGCTCGCGATTCGCGTGCCGCTGTGGCCGCCGACAGCCCCCGCGCTCTCGCGCGGCCTCCTCGACCACCCCGAGGAGCCGGCACCCGACAAGAAGTCCTGGAACTTCTTTGGCCTGCGAGGCTGATAGCTGCGATTGGGACCGGACCCGGGGTGTGTGCACCCCCGGGTCCGCCTCTTTGTTCACGCTGCGCGGTGAGTGCCGGAGCGATCCCTCAGATGTGGTGTGCGCTTGACCCAGTCTCTCCCGCTACCGCAGGGCGGGCGGTGACTGTGCCCGTACCGTCGGCTTCGCGTGTGTGAGCCTGTTCCTGTAGGATGGAGCAGGTCTGGAGGGCTGTCTGAGTGGCCGAAAGAGACGGTCTTGAAAACCGTTGTGTCAGCAATGGCACCGGGGGTTCGAATCCCTCGCCCTCCGCCATGTCGATGCGCTTTCGGGTGTGTGCAGCGGGTGCGGTTCGCGTTCGTGGCGAAAATGTCCTAAAGTAGTCGGCACTGGAGACGTCGCATAGTCCGGTCGAGTGCGCCTCCCTGCTAAGGAGGTAGGGGTGCATAGCCCCTCGCGGGTTCAAATCCCGCCGTCTCCGCTCCCTGCCCCGGGATTCCTTTGGAATCCCGGGGCTTCGTCGTTGCCTCTGCTGCTCGCGTGGGTTCTGGGTGCGGGGTGGATGTGCTTCCTGCGGTGCCCTCCATGTGGGTGGGCCCGGAAGGCTCCTGGTTATAGGACACTACGTATTGGTTTTGTGGTGACTTTTCGGCTTGTTGGTGCGGGAAAGTTGGTGTTGTAGGTGGTGGGAGCCACCTTGAGGGATGGACACATCGTGTTGCTAGGGTGGTGACTTGTCGGCTGTGCGGCGCGGGAAAGTCGCTGTTGTGGGTGGTCGTGTTTGCCGTGTTTCTGGATTCGCCCAAATCGCAGACCACCTCACCCACAACAGCCCATTTTTGCCGTTTTTCGGCGAGGTGGTCTGCACTTTGGGCGGCACTTCCCTTATGAGAGTCACTCGTGCCGGCGATGCGTCGATTCGATGCTTCTCATGCCACCACCACCCCCAAACCGCCCGGGCAGCGGGTACCACAGGGCACGAGAGTGTAGCTCCAGTGCCCAACGGCGGCCAGGTCCAAAGCTGATGCCCCGTGGCCACAGCGCAAACAACGAGTGGAGCACCAGACCGCGCGCGGGCCCGACATTTAGCGATGCAACACGGCAACACCACGTGTCCAATAGCCCAAGGCTCCCTTGGATAGCTGTCCAACAATGTGCATGCATTTTCCCTGTCAACCTTTCAAGCATTGAAATAGGGGGGTCGCATTTCCAACGTTTCTGGGCATTGTTGAATGCTGGCTCGGGGAATTGCATGCGACTTTTGTGTGGTGCGCACCTTCCGGCCCCTGTGGGGTGGGAGGCTGGGCCTGATTGACTGGCTCACCACGACCGTCCCCCTTCCGGCCCCTGTGCGGTGGGAGGCTGGTGTGGCTGTGGGCGTGGGTGTGGGCATGTGGTCGGGGTGTTCGCGGTCTGACGCCATTCTGCGCTCGCACGTTAGCCCCCTGTTCCGCGCGCTAACCGGCTATTCCGCACGCGGGCCGCCTGTTCTGCATGCGGGCGGGGTTGCCCAGGTTCGGAATAGCGGGTCCACGTGCGGATGAGACAGGCCAGGCTCGGAATAGCAGGCCCACGTGCGGACGAGAAGGCAAGGTACGAACCCAGCAACACGACATGCCCTATAAGCCGAAGGATGGACAAATCGTGTTGCTGGGGTGGTGACTTGTCGGCTGTGCGGCGCGGGAAAGTCGCTGTTGTGGGTGGTCGTGTTTGCCGTGTTTCTGGATTCGCCCAAATC
>NZ_ALCA01000030.1 GCF_000278725.1 Actinomyces sp. ICM47
CAGCCCACCGGCTGCTCCCGCCCGTCACGAATGCTCGACCTGCGGTTACTTCGCGGAGGAGGAGTGGTAGTTCGGCGCTTCCGTCGTCATTTGGACGTCGTGCGGGTGCGACTCGCGCAGGCCTGCGCTGGTGATGCGCACGAAGCGACCGTTGGCCTTGACCTGGGCGATCGTGGAGGCTCCCAGGTAGAACATGGTCTGGTGCAGGCCGCCGACGAGCTGATAGATCACCGAGGCGAGGGAACCGGTGTAGGGAACCTGGCCCTCGATGCCCTCGGGGACGATCTTGTCGTCGGAGGTGACGTCGGCCTGGAAGTAGCGGTCTTTGGAGTAGGATTTGCGACCGCGCGAGCTCATCGCGCCAAGCGAGCCCATGCCGCGGTAGCGCTTGAACTGCTTGCCGTTGGTGAACACAACCTCGCCGGGGGATTCCTCGCAGCCGGCCAGCAGGGAGCCGAGCATGACGGTGTCGGCGCCGGCGACGAGGGCTTTGCCGATGTCGCCCGAGTACTGCAGGCCGCCGTCCGCGATGAGCGGGACTCCGGCGGGGCCGCAGGCCTTGGCGGCGAGGTGGATGGCGGTGATCTGGGGGACGCCGACGCCGGCGACGACGCGGGTCGTGCAGATCGAGCCGGGACCCACACCGACCTTGACGGCGTCGACGCCCGCGTCGATGAGGGCTTGCGCGCCCTCGGTCGTGGCGACGTTGCCGCCGATGATGTCGATGCCGGCGAAGGTCGGGTCGGCCTTAATGCGGCGGATCATGTCGAGGGCCAGCTGGGCTCCACCGTTCGCAGTGTCGACGACGAGGACGTCCACGCCGGCCTCGGCTAGGGCGGTGGCGCGCTCCCACGTGTCGCCCCAGTAGCCGACGGCCGCGCCGACGATGAGGCGGCCGCGCGAGTCCTTCGTGGCGTTGGGGTACTGCTCGGTCTTGACGAAGTCCTTGACGGTGATGAGGCCGGTCAGGTGGTCATTCTCGTCGACGATGGGCAGCTTTTCGACGCGGTGTTCGGCCAGCAGGTGCTTGGCGTGCTCGCGGGAGATGCCGACCTGACCGACGACGAGGCGGTCACGGGGAGTCATGCAGTCGCGCACGCGCAGGGTGGCCCATTCGTCCTGGGGGACGAAGCGCAGGTCGCGGTTGGTGATGATGCCGACGAGGGTGCCGTCTTCGTTCACGACGGGCAGACCGGAGACACGGTAGTGGCCGCACAGGCTGTCGAGTTCGTCGATGGTGGCGTCGGGGCCGACGGTGACGGGGTCCTCAACCATGCCGGATTCGCTGCGCTTAACCTGGCGGACTTGCGCGGCCTGTTCCTCGATGGAGAGGTTGCGGTGGAGGATGCCGATGCCGCCCTGGCGGGCCATGGCGATGGCCATGCGTGCTTCGGTGACGGTGTCCATGGCGGCGGACAGGAGCGGCACGCGCAGGGAAATGTTCTTTGTCAAGCGGCTGGATGTGTCAACGGATGAAGGAACGACGTCCGTGAGCTCGGGCAGGAGCAGGACGTCGTCGTAGGTGAGGCCGGTGAGGCTGAAAGGATCGTGTGTTGAAAGTTCTCCCATGGGCCAATTGTAGGTGGTCGCAGGCGCATTCGCGTCATTACCCTTTCCCCGGGCGAGGCTTGGGTACGAGGCCTGGGCGGCCTTCCTGGGCACAGTGGCCTCGCGCGAGAGACGCGTCACGGGCGAGGCTACCCGCCGTCATGGGGGGAGCCGCGGGGTGCCACCACCCAGCTTTCAGGCGGCCCGCTGGGCGCGCGTGGAGGCCCCGGCCATCGCGGTTGCCCCGGTGACTGTCAAGTAGATGGGGGCGGCACCCCGCGCGAGCATGCGGGCGGCGGTCAGGGCGTCGGGACGCCCTTCCCACACGCGCATGGAGACGGACCCGTCAGGCGCGATCTCGTGGATCCAGCGGCCCATTCCGGCGCGTGCGTGGGAGTCGGCCCAGGCAACGGCGCGCGCGTAGTCGACGGCGAGGTCTTCGGCGAGGTCAGGGACGACCAGTTCAGCGAGGACGCGGGCGGCGCTGGCGGCCTCGCACACGACCCAGTGCATACGTTCGGGCGCGACGACGATGCCGGTGGAGTCGAGGGTGTAGACGATGCCGCCGACACCGTCCTCGGTCCATCCGTCGGCGTGGGCGCGTTCATACAGGGAGATGGCGGTGTCGAGCATCCACGGCCCGGGGGTTTCACCCATGTGGATGAGGATGGCGCAGACTTGCCCGATGAGGCGCGCGGCCTTGAAGCCGAGGCCGGGCAGGGTATCGCCGGGTCGGATGAGTTCGAGCGGGGGCTGGTCGCAGGTCGCGGGCAGGGGTCGCCATTCCTCGTCGAAGAGGTCGGGCAGGGCGAAGCCCGAGCGGGCGGCATTCTCCCCGACGAGGCGCAGGATAGAGCGGGCGCGGTCGAACCACACGCGGTTCGAGGTGGCTTCCCAGGCGGCCAGGTATGACTGGGCGGTGTCGAGGTTGGTGGAGAGGCGTCGCAGGGGCGAGCACACCTCGGTGGCCGCGTCGATTTCTTCGCGCACAGCACCGTAGGAGGGGTCCCACCAGCGCTGGTCTTGGTCTTTCTCGAGGTCCGCGAGAAGGTCGGCGGCCTCGGAGTGCCCGGCCATGAGGGCGGCTGCGGCAGCGCCGATCATCGCGGACTGGGCACGCTGGGACAGGACAGAGCGGGGCACGGGGATCGCGCTGGTTTCGGAGGTGGGGACTACCTCGGAGTACCAGCTGCCGTTGGCGGCGCGCAGGGGACCGGTCAGGGCGGCGAGGCCGTGGGACACCAGGTGGGACGCGCCCTCGATTCCGCGCATTTGCGCGAGTGCGAACACGTGGGTCATGCGCGCGCTGATGCGTGCGTCGAGGGGACGTCCAAGGTCGACCTGACCGTCGGCGCGCAGGAAAGCGTAGCCAACCCGGGCTTTCGAGCGGGACGCGAAGGCAACGAGCGCGTCGAAGTCGGCGTCGAAGGCGCGGCGTAGATCCTCATTGTTCCAGGGGGCGTTCATGACTGTTCTCCTGCCTGTCCGTACCCTCACGGTACCACCTGACCAGGACTCTTGGCGCGAACGCGCACCCCGCGTGGGCGGTCAGTCAAACATGAGGCCCGTCGGCCTCGTCAAGGGGCTAGGACCGACCGACCAGTTGAAGGTCCGCCTGGGGTGCCAGGAGCGCGAGGGCTTCTTCGACGCAGGCGTTGATCGTGCGCACGCGCTGCACGTGGGGGGCCAGGATGTCGGGCGCGTCGGTGCCGACGATGATGGTGGGTCCACCGTAGCGGGAGATGAGTCCTTCGATGGTGTCGGCGCAGGCGGGGCCGCACCCCAGCACGATGGCGATGGCGGGCACGCCGGCGCGCACGTATTCGCGGAAGCGGTCGTCGGCGCACACGCCCCCGTAGTGTTCGCTGGACAGGACGCGCACGTCGCAGCCGTACCAGGCCAGGGCGACGCCGATGACCTGGGCGGGCGTCTCGTGGAGTGCGTCGGTGATCAGGGCGACGCGGTCACCGCCGACGAAGGAGCGGGCAGGGCGCGAGAGGTGGACGGAGCGGCACACGCGCTGGAAAGCGTTGAGCAGCATGAGCGCGGGTGGGGCACCGACGGGGTCCCCACCCGGGGTGGTGCGCAGGGCTTTGAGGGTGGGTTCGACGAAGCGCGACCACGTGTGGACGAGGCCGTGGCTGGCGACGGTCGCTTCGAGAGCGTCCTCGAGGCGGGAGATATCGTCGGAGAGAACGATGGAACGTAGCTGGGACGCGGTGACGTGTCCGGCGTTGGGATGAGCGGCGATGTCGGAAAGGGCGCGCTTGGCGGCCTCGGCGGCGGGGAGGCCCGCGTGCAGGTGGTTGACCATGGCCCGTAGGCGCTCGACGTCTTCTGGCTGGTAGCGGCGGCGTGAGCCGGCCTCGCGCCTGGCAGGGCCGAGGCCGTAGCGCCGTTCCCAGGTTCGAAGCGTGGAGGCGGAGACGCCGAGTTCGTCGGCGACGGAGGACACGGTGCGGGAACGGTCGGCGTGCGCAACGTGCGTAAGGATCGCTCGCGGCATGGCTCCTCCCCTCTGTGCGCCTGCGTACGCTTACAGATTCTTGTCTGTCAGGCCCGGAGACGCCACAGGAACGGGTGCGTTACACCTCTCAAAGTTATTCAAAAAGTTGTTCATTGTTCATTCAGTGCGTCCATCTCAGTTTTTCCGTATTTCCACTGCCCAGGACGCCGCTCCATGAGAACTGGCTCATACTTCTGACAAGAGCCTTGAATAACTACCGCACAAGTGTCTATCCTTGCGGACATCGTGTGCCGAAAATGTCGGCACGACAGACAAGAAGGAGGCACCCAATGACTGACGTCTCCCGTCTGCCCGGCCCCATGATCGACGCGTGGGAATGGCAGTACGAAGCGGCGTGCCGAGACCTGGACACCGAGCTGTTCTTCCATCCCGAGGGTGAGCGCGGCTCCACGCGTCGGCGTCGCGCTGCGAACGCCAAGGCGATTTGCGCTACCTGCCCGGTGATCGAGCAGTGCCGGTCCTATGCTCTGGCCGCCCAGGAGCCCTACGGCATCTGGGGTGGAATGACCGAGGAAGAACGTCGCGAGGAGATCCGCTCCTCCGGACGTGGACGTCGCGTGTCCTGATCACGCAAACGAAGTGCCGGTGCGGCATCGCCACCGCGATGCCGCACCATTTTAGTGCCCACAACTCGCCCGACACCTTGACCGACGTTCCCCGGGAGGACGCATGACCACCAACGATTCCACGGCCTCGTCGACGGAGAAGAAAGCCGTCGCCGGGCAGGAAACGAACATCTACAAGACCCTCTTCATGGTCACCGCGCCGGTTACCGCCCTGCTTGCGGGCGCGTGCGTGTGGATGGGCGTCCAGCTCTCGTCCACCTCCCCGGCGAGCCAGGCAACGCCGGGAACCCCGGCGGCCTCCGCGCAGATGCCGTCGGCTGAGCAGAGCGCCGAACCCAGCCAGACGAATACGAACAACCTGGCGATCATGAACTCGTTCATGCGCCACGACCCGAACGATCAGCAGGCCAAGGGCGACGTCAACGCGCCCGTGACGATGGTCGTCTTCTCTGACTTCGCGTGCCCGTATTGCACGAAGTTCGCCCGCGAGATCGACCCGGCGCTGACCGACCTCGTGGAGGACGGCACGCTGCGCGTCGAGTGGTACGACCTGGCGCAGATCACCGACTCCTCTCCCCTGGCGGCCCAGGCGGGTCTCGCGGCGGCCGAGCAGGGTAAGTTCTGGGAGTTCCACGACGTCGTCTACGCGGCGGCGGACCCGACCGGACACCCCCAGTACTCCGAGCAGGCCCTCGTCGACTTCGCGCAAACGGCCGGGGTGCCCGACCTGGACAAGTTCCGCACGACGATGCTCGCCGACCACACCGTCACCAAGGTGAAGTCCGCCAAGGAGCAGGCGCACCAGGCCGGTATCACGGGCACGCCCACCATGTTCATTAACAAGGCGTACATTCCCGGGTTCCGCGACGCCGCCTACGTGCGCAACACCGTGCTGGCGCAGCTGGCCGAGACGGCGTCCTGAGACTGCGGGCGACGCGGCCCGCGCAGCGCCCGGCACATCATACGTACACGGGGGCGGCCCGGAAGAATTCCTTCCGGGCCGCCCCCGTAGCGTTCAGTGTGCGAAGGCGCTCAGCGCTCCACAACCGCCAGCACGTCGCGCGAGGACAGGATCTGGAACTCCTGGCCCTCGTACTTGACCTCGGTGCCGCCGTAGCGCGAGTAGATAACCACGTCGCCAACCTTGACGTCGACGGGAATACGGTTGCCCTTGTCGTCCACGCGGCCGGGGCCCACGGCGATAACTTCGCCTTCCTGCGGCTTCTCCTTGGCGGTATCCGGAATAACCAGGCCGGAGGCGGTGGTCTGCTCGGCCTCAACCTGGCGGATGACGATGCGGTCCTCGAGGGGCTTAATGGAGATCGACATTGTCGCTCCCTTTCTTCTGTGTCACGAAGGTGCTCGTCCTTTCCCTGCCGTCGCGGGGGTCAGGTGCAGGACCGGTCGCGGGGCGATCCCGCGTTTCCTCTTCGAGTGTAGTTGCGCTCCTGGCACTCGGGCAACCCGAGTGCCAGCAGGTTCACCGAGGGCGATTCGTCCGCCGTCCATTTATGCAATCGAGCGCGCACCCGCCGCTTCGCGAGCGTGCCGGTGACGGCCTCGCCGCGCCAGAGATGGGACAATGGCCCGGTGAACACCTTGACCCCGATCCTGTCCTCGCCCGGCTGGGAGCTGCTGGAGTCTCTCCAAGCCCGCCAGGAGACCAACCCAATGCCGCTGCGCGAGCTGGGGGCCGCCCTGCGCGCCTCGGGCATCGAGGCTGACCTGGCTGCCGCAGTCCTCACACAGCTGGCCCTACGCCAGGCAGCGCGCGCCAAGTTTGGCCCGTTCGCCTCACACATGGTGTTCACGCGCGACGGGCTGGAGCAGGCGACGCGTCTGGTGGTGGCGGCGCGCCACGCGCAGCGCTTCCGCGCCTCGGGGGCGAGGCGGGTGGCGGATCTGGGCTGCGGGATCGGCG
>NZ_ALCA01000031.1 GCF_000278725.1 Actinomyces sp. ICM47
CGCCGTCCGCGCCGCGAGCCTTCGGCTCGGCGCGTCGTCTCGAAGCCCGGCCAGGCCCTGCAGGCCCCGCGGCGACCTCCACTTGGACGGTTGTGAGAGACAGTCAGACCCGCGGCGACCTCCACTTGGACGGTTTTGAAAAACAGTCAGAACCCGCGGCATCCTCCACTTGGACGGTCGATCTCAAAGACCGGCCAGGCCCTGCCGACACCCCGGCACTGTAGGCCTCGCGGCGTCCTCTACGTAGACGGTTGAGATACCGACCGATGACGTAGGATCCAACACGGCTCGTTCTCGGAGACACGAAGGGCCCGGGAGGACAGCAGTCCTCCCGGGCCCGGTGCGTCCCGCAGGAGAGTGGTGTCGCTACTCGCCCTCGACGGGGGCGTCAGCGGAGTGTTCTGACTCCTCCGACGAATCGGCCGACTCGGCAGCATCATCCGCTGCCCCATCAGCCACGCGACCACCCGCCACGAAATCAACGATGTCGGCGCACAACTGCGCGAACGACGAATCCTCGAGCGCATCCGCCGCCTGGGGGAGGAGCGACGTATCCGTCATACCAGGCGCAACATTGGCGTCAATAAACCAGCACGTCCCATCCTCATCCACCACAAAATCCATGCGCGACAAGTCCCGCAGACCCAGCGTCGTGTGCGCCTCAACAGCTGCGGCCTGCATGTCAGCCAAGGCCTCGGGAGAGAAACGCGCCGGAACGAAGTACTCCGACTCATCCGTCGTGTACCGCGCATCGTAATCGTAACGGCCATCATCCGTCGCAATCTCAACCGGGGGCAGAGCCACCGGCCCACCCTCCAGATCCACGACCGACACGGCCACATCGCGGCCCTCGATACGCTGCTCAACCATCAGACGCTGACCGTACGCAAACGCATCCACCATCGAACGACGCAACTGCTTCGCATCATGCGCCGTCGAAATACCCAGCGCCGAACCGCCATCCGTCGGCTTAATGACAACCGGGAACGACACCGACCCCTCCAGCGCAGACAGCACATTCGACGCGCCCAGCTGGCGGAAAATCGCCTGCGGCAGTGTCACCCAACCCGGCGTCGCCAGCCCCGCCGAACCCAGTAGAGCCTTCGCCGTCGGCTTATTCGACGCCAACATCGACTGCACCGACGACGAACCCACAAAGGGAATCCCCACCGATTCCAGGAACGACTGCAACGAGCCGTCCTCGCCAATCGACCCATGCACGAGAGGCCAAATCACGTCAGGAGCGAACGACTCGATCGCCCCCGCCAGCGACGCATCCACATCCGAAATGACAACCTCGTAGCCGGCCTGCGCCAGAATATTCGCGACGCGACGACCCGAACGCACCGACACATCACGCTCATGCGTCAACCCGCCCGAAATAATCAGAACCTTCGTAGCCATAGTGTTGTTACTCCTTCGCAACCTTAACGAGCCGACCCAGCCCCGGCCTCGTCCGTTGAAGCCGTGCCGAACATGTCAACCATTTCCTTCTCAGCGTTGACGACCGTCGAGAGGCGGCGCACGCCCTCGCGGATTCTTTCCGGGGTGGGGTAGCAGAACGACAAGCGCATGTGATTCGACCCCTGCCCGTCGTAGAAGAACGCCGTACCCGACACGTAAGCGACCTGGGCGCGCACCGCGCGCGGCAGCATCGCCTTCGCATCCAGACCCTCGGGCAGCGTCACCCACGTGTAGAAGCCACCGTCCGGCACTGTCCACGAGCACGACGGCATGAACTCCTCAAGCGCCGTCAGCATCGCGTGAGCGCGCTCCGCGTACATCGAGCGGAACGTCTTCACCTGCCCGTACCAGTCGTAGCTGCCCAAATAATCCGCGATCGCCATCTGACCCACCATCGACGGGCACAGGATCGCCGACTCGAGAGCCAGCACCAGCTTCGCGCGGATCGCGTGCGGCGCGTACGCCCAGCCGATGCGGAAGCCCGGCGCGAACATCTTCGAGAACGAACCCAGGTACACGACCCCCTCCGGGCTGTACGAGGCGATGGCCGGCAGGGGATCACTGTGGAAGCCGAGCAGGCCATACGGGTTGTCTTCGACGATGAGGACGTGCTCGCGCAGGCAGATCTCCGCGATGATCGGGCGGCGCTCCGCCGACAGCGTCACGCCCGCCGGGTTGTGGTAGTTCGGGATGATGTAGATGAACTTGATCGTCCGACCCGACGCCCGCACGTTGCGGATTGTCTCAGCCAAGGCCTCGGGAATGATGCCGTGCTCATCCATCGGCACGTGCACGACGTCCGCCTGGCGCGCGCGGAACACGCCGAGCGCGCCCACGTACGAGGGGGCCTCCGCGAGGATGACGTCGCCCGGGTTCACGAAGAGTTCGGTGACGAGGTCGAGTGCCTGCTGGCTGCCCGTCGTCACCACGACGTCGTCCGGGTCGGCACCGACGATACCGTCGTAGCTCATGACCTCCGTGATGTGCTCGCGCAGGACCTCCCAGCCCTGGCCGTTGCCGTACTGCATGGCCTGCGCGCCGTGGTTGCGGATCAGCTTTTCCGCGGACGCCGCGAGCTTATCGAGGGGGAGGTCCTTCAGGTTCGGCATGCCGCCTGCGAGGGAGACGACCTCGGGACGGGAGACGACCGAGAAGAGGGCGCGGATCTCGGATGCGCGCAGGTTCAGGGCTTGGTCCGCGTAGACGTCGTACCAGGGGTCGAGGCGGTTGCCCTGCGTGCGCGACGAGCCGGACGAGGCCGGGGTCGCTCCGTGTGTTGAAGGCTGAGTCAATGGGTGCCATCCTTTGCGTGGAGTCGCGTTATGCGTATAGGTAAAGTGTGCCACTTTCCTGGCTGCGCGGGGCGACGAGGCCCGGGTGGCGGTCACATGTTTCACGTGAAACACTGTCGGTGGCGCGGCCGGTGTTCCGGGTGCCGCGTGGGTCTGGCCGGGGGCGTGGGTGGTCCGGGCACTGGTAGTGGTCGCGTGGACGCGATCGGGTACCGGCCCGGGGAGTTGCACGTGGGGGAATGCAAGGGCGGTACCAGCGCCAAGATCGGGACCTACGAGGTTGATGGGGTCAAGGTTGAGCAGGGGTCGGCTGCCTACGTGGGGGATCGCCTGGCCACGGACGTGGATTTTCATCAGAAGATGCGTGAGAACCCCGAGTTGTGGGAGGCCATTAAGGACGGGCGCATCACGGTGCATTCCGACATCGCGATTGCCCGCAGTGGGAACGCAGGGAAAATAGACTTTAAGACCGTGCCGATTGAGCTGGACCCAGCCCACATCGCCCGCATCGACCAGGCCATCAAGGGCTACTAAAGGAGGATCATGTCGTTCGAGTTCACTGTTCTGCCGGATGAGCGTTTCATCGAGATCCTCGAGGCCTGGGTGGACTCACCCTGGCCCAAAACCACCGAAGACGGCTACGCGCTGCGCGACCACTTCGGATGGAAGCCAGATTATAGAGAACCGGCGCTGTTTACCTCTGATGTGCGCCCTCGGGAATCTTCCTCCTACTTCACAGCGCACGATGGGAAAATCAAGTCTTTCAAACTTCCGGTTACCGATATTGCGCCTGAGGAGGCTTGGGGGTATTCGTTGGAGCCGGCGAAGGGGATTTATCGGCATTTCTGTGAGATTTTGACGCGCCGGTATGGGAAGGCGAAGCAGAGTAGTAGTAAGAAGGAGCGTTATCGTTCTACTTTTGTTACCCCGCAGGGCGTGGGCGTGAGTGTGGGCGGCAATGATGCTCTGGTCAGCTGCATTGTTGAGTCTCCTGAGGAGATGTTTATTGCCAGTGAATACCAGCGTCTTGTTGCCAAGGGGTACATCTCAGAGGACGAATAACCACGGCTGAGTACAGCTGGCCAAGGGCTTGCTGCGGGTGTGTGCTGCCGGATCTTGTCTGGCCTACGGGGTTGTTGCTGGGGCTGGTAGGTTTGGTGGTGTCGGGCGGTGTGGGATGGTTATGACTCGTCCTGTGTGCTGTCGGCGTCGGCCAGGCCATCAAGGGCTACTAAAGGAGCATCATGTCGTTCGAGTTCACTGTTCTGCCGGATGAGCGTTTCATCGAGATTCTGGAGGCCTGAGTGGACTCACCCTGGCCCAAAACCACCGAAGACGGCTACGCGCTGCGCGACCGTTTCGGATGGAAGCCAGATTATAGAGAGCCGGCGTTGTTTACCTCTGACGTGCGCCCTCATGAGTCTTCCTCGTATTTCACTGCGCGCGATGGGAAGATCAAGTCTCTCAAAATACCTGTTACTGATATTGCGCCGGAGGAGGCTCGGGGGGATTCGTTGAAGGATGCTCTGGTGATTTATCGGCATTTTTGCGACATTCTGAAGAGCCGGTACGGTAAGCCCAAGCAGCGTAGGAACAAGGGGGGTTACTATCGTTCGACGTATGTTACTTCGCGCGGTGTCGGCATCAGTATTGGTGGCAATCGGTCACTCGTTGACTGCTACATTAAGTCTCCTGAGGAGATGTTTATTGAGAGCGAGTATGCGCGCTTGGTCGCCAAGGGGTATATCTCAGAGGACGAGTAGTACCGGAGAGTAGTCGCGGTGGCCGGGTGCGGCTGTTCTTGGTTTTGCTGCGGGGGTTCGCTGGTCTTGGGGTTGCTGTCGGGGCTGGTTGTGAGTCATCCTGTCCGTGGGTCCGTGGGTCCGTGGGTGTTGTCGGCGTCGACGAGGCCATCAAGGGCTACTAGAGGAGGATCATGTCTTTTGAGTTCACTGTGTTGTCTGATGATCGTTTCATCGAGATTCTCGTTGCGTGGGTGGACTCACCCTGGCCCAAAACCACCGAAGACGGCTACGCCCTACGTGACCAGTTCGGATGGATACCCAAGGAGGATAAACCGAGTTTGTTTACTTCCGATATTCAACCTCATGAGCTTTCGTCTAGCTTTAGCTGTCGACAGGGAGTTCTATATTCATTTAATTTTCTCATTACTGATATTGCGCCTGAGGAGGCTCGTGGGGATTCGCTGGAGGATGCTCTGGTGATTTATCGGCATTTTTGCGACATTCTGAAGAGCCGGTACGGTAAGCCTACGCAGCGTAGGAACAAGGGGGGTTACTATCGTTCGACGAATGTTACTTCCCGCGGTGTCGGCATCAGTATTGGTGGCAATCGGTCACTCGTTGACTGCTACATTAAGTCTCCTGAGGAGATGTTTATCGTCGGCGAGTACCAGCGTCTGGTTGCGAAGGGGTATATCTCGGAGGACGAGTAGTTGCGGTGGCCGGGCGCGGCTGTTCTCGATTTTGCTGCGGGGGTTCGCTGGCCTTGGGGTTGCTGCCGGTGGTGGTTGTGAGTCATCCTGTCCGTGAATCCGTGAGTGTTGTCGGCGCCGACCTGGCTATCAAGGGCTACTAAAGGAGGATCATGTCGTTTGAGTTCACTGTTTTGTCCGATGAGCGTTTCATCCAGATTCTCGATGCGTGGGTGGATTCACCCTGGCCCAAAATCGCCGAAGACGGCTACGCCCTACGCGACCGCTTCGGATGGACACAGAAGGAAGGGAAGCCCAACGTCTTTACTTCTGACGTTCACCCAATAGGGTTTCCTTGTTACTTCACCAAAGGGAGTGGCTCGATCGGAACGTTCAGTTTTTTGATCACTGATATTGCGCCTGAGGAGGCTTGGGGGTATTCGTTGGAGCCGGCGAAGGTGATTTATCGGCACTTCTGTGAGATTTTGACGCGCCGGTATGGGAAGCCCAAGCGTCGTAGTAGTAGGGGGGAGCGTTATCGTTCTACTTTTGTTACTCCGCAGGGTGTGGGCGTGAGTGTGGGCGGCAATGATGCTCTGGTCAGCTGCATTATTGAGTCTCCTGAGCAGATGTTTATCGCGAGCGAATACCAGCGTCTTGCTGCCAAGGGGTATATCTCGGAGGACGAGTAGCCACGGCTAGCCGTGACTGGTCTCAACCGGGGGCGCGAACGCGGATTGTTTCACGTGAAACAATCCCGGCTCTTCGCCTCAGTGCAGACGCAGATAGGGCTAGGAAGTGGCCGACGTGTCGATAGGTGAACTAGCTACTGACGGCGACGAAGCCGAAGGAGAGTGAGCGGATCCGCCCGATGGACTTGCCCGTCATGGGGGAGTAGGGAAGTCGTCAGGAAAGGTCTGTCCGTAGCTTTCGGGAGTGTTGTCACGACTAGATACAAAAAGTCCGCAGCCCAAGGGGTCTGCGGACTTGCGTGGAATTCCGGCGTGGCTGGAATTCGCTCAGTGGCGGTCGGCCGTGCGCGAACGCTTCGCGTCGGCGAGCTCGTTGAGCTGGTCGATGTGGGCCTGGGCAACCATGACGTCGATGGTGGAGAACATGAGTGGGCTCCTCGTGGGATCGTATCGGTGATTGTGTCCCTGCTTGACGAGGCCGGGGATCGCCCGGCGGTTCTCGTACGTGGAGCGTGCCAACGCGGGTAGCGTCAGCGCGACCCTGCGTGTCAAACAAGAAAAAGCGCCGGACGAGCTTGGCAGCTGTGTCAGGCGCTTGATGGCTATAGTTTATGCCTCGGTTTTTCGGCAATCAACCGCTCGGACAGTTAGATCCATCGCAGCGAGAACCAAGCAATTGCAAAGGAAATTGGCTGTTCGCATAGCTTTCGAGCGATGGTGGATGGATGCAAATCGCTGCGTGGCCGGTCTGGTTGTGCAGAACAGGTGTTTTGAGGGGTGTTGGAGGCGGGCGTAGTGGCGGGGGAGTCATGCCAGGACTAGAATGATAACGATTCTCATTCAATGACTGTATCTAGAGGACCCATGAACCCCACGACACACAGGAGCCCGGGCCGTGCAGCTGCCCGGGCCCTCGCCGCAATGAGCCTCGCGGCAGCATCATTCCTCGCACCAACAGGAGCACACGCCGCCGACGCGGCAGGCTCTGGACTCGACTCCGCCACCGAAACAGCAGTAGCCGAGGAAACGGTGCACGAAGCCTCCGACGCCTCCAACACTCAGGCAGACAACGCAGCCATAACCGACGCGACCACCACAGTTACGACCGACGCAGCCACCGACAACGCTGACTCGGCCGACACAACCGACGCGACCGTCACGACCGACGCGGCCGCCGACAACGCAGCCACCACAGCTACAACCGACGCAGCCACCGACAACGCAGAAGCGACCGCGACGGACGCGACCGCGATGGCGTCGGCTGCGACGGACGCCGCCACGGCCTCGGGAACCGGGGGAGTGACCACCTGCAACGTCATGCGCACCCCGCCCGACGGCACCACCGCCACCCTGAACCGCGGCCACGCCGACATCTTTGACCTCACCTCTGACGCGGCCGGTGCGCTCACCCTGCGCATCAAGGAGGACGCCACCGGCTCCGGCGTCCTGCGCGAACCCGAGCAGACCCTCCTCGCGATCCCCGCGAGCACGCTCACCCAGATTCCCGACGGCGTCAGCCAGACGACTGGCGCGCCCGCCGCCGCGTACCTACTCGGCCAGTCCGGCGACAACCAAGCCACCGTCCTGTGGCCCGGGTGGGACACCCTGGGCATCGCCGCCGGCGGATACGACGCCGCGCGCTTCCACATCACCTACTCCGGGCCAGCCGACGGGCGCATCTACGCCTTCACATCCAGCTTCGCAGAAGGCCTGAAGGCGGTCACCGCCGACGGCAGCTACGACCTGGCCCCGGGCGGCGACGACATCGACCAGCCCTACGCCGCCCACAAGCACGTCAACTGGCTGTTCACGCGCGCCGGCCGCTACACGCTGACCGTCCAAGCCAGCGCCTGGACCCCCGGCAACACCGGCACCGCCAACGCCGTCGCACCCACCCGCACCTACACGATCGACGTGGCCGACGAAGCCACGTGCCTCGCCGAGGCCGGCCTCACCCCCGGCGGTAATGGCAATCCCGCAGCCCCCGCGCCCGGCGTCAACCCGGGTTCCACGGACGCCCAGTCGGGAGCCGGGCAGTCGGGCGCTGACGGGGATTCGACCCCGGACACCACAGACCGCTCCGCTTCCGACACCGGCGCTGGAGCGAACGACCCCGCCCAGACCTCGGGCACAGGTCTGGGCGCGGGCAGCAGCGGGGGAGCGGACACAACCTATGGCGTCACCACCTCAGGCACCACGACCTCGGGCGCTCGCACCACCACGTCGTCAGGCGAACGCTGCATTCCCACCCGCGTCACCCGCGAGGCAACGGGAACCAAATCTGCTGCCCCGGCCTCGTCCCAAGCTCCCGCCAACACCGCGCGCACCACGCTGACCGTCAGCGTCGGCGAGGGTGCATCCGGTAACGCGACCGAGGGACACTTCGACCTGGGGCCCGCCATCGAAAACGGCAGCCTCGTCGCCCGCATCAAAGACGACCGCACGCAGCCCGCGCAGTGGGTCGATCCCTCAACCCTGACCTTCGCACTCGGTGAGGCCGCGCGCATCACCGCGCCCGCAGACCTCGGCTTCGTTGCCACCGCCGGCTCCAGCGTGTGGCTCATTCCCTCCGCCCAAATCGCGGGCGTGCCGTGGCTGGGCCTGAACTCCCAGCGCGAAGAGATCGTCACCGGAACCACTGGCGGAGTCCAATTCACCCTTGACGCCGTCGAAGGCCCCGGCCGCGTCGCCGTCTTTAACGCGGGCGCGCTCGGTTCCGGCGTCGGCGAGCACGTGTTCGACGGGCCCGGCTCCAGCTACACGCTCGGCCCCAACACGCACGCCCACCAGAACTGGGTGTTCACCGCCCCCGGCACCTACACGCTCACCATCTCCATGCGCGTCACCCCCACCGGCGCGGCCCTGACCGGCTCCGGCTACGGCAGCAGCGGCGAAGTCACCGCCACCGGCGCACTCGGCACGAGCAGCCGACCCATGGCATCCCAGGTCGTCGGCCGCACCGCCTCCGGCAAAGACTGCGACCTCTCCCTGGCCATCACCGGCGCCGACACCATCCCGCTGGCCGTCGTCTCGCTCACGTGGGCGCTGACCGGCGCGGCCTGCGTGTGGGTCAGTTCGATCGGCCGACGCAGAAACGTGCGAGCGTTCTCGTGAGCACTCATTCACGAGGCATCCTCTCCTTCCTCCCCCGCCACCCCTCCCGTGGGTGGCGGGGGAGTGGGTGTGGGCTCGCCGCAGCGATGTTCGCGCTTACGGCGGGGGTCGCCGGGTGCGCGCCTGCGCCCGACCCCGCTCACGATGGCGAACTGCGCGTCGTTGCGACGACCGGCATCCTTGCCGACCTCGTCCGCAACGTCGCCGGAGACCGCGCCCACGTCACCCAGATGGTCCCCAACGGGGCAGACCCACACTCGTGGGAACCCTCCCTGCGCACCATCCGCGACGTGGCCTACGCGGACGTCGCCTTCTCCAACTACCTCATGCTCGAAGAACACGCCCTCATCCGCGCCCTCGACTCCAACCTGCCCGCCGGCTCACGCTCCGTCTCCGTTGCCGAGGAAGCCGCCAAGAACGGCGCCACCATTCTCCCCCTCGTCGAAGACCGAGCCCTCGACACCCCGTGGCTCGGCATGCGCGTGTGGGGCGACGGCACCGACATGGGAGCCACCCGCGCCTCGCAGATCGACCTGACGACCACCGGCGTCGACGGGCCCGGCCAGGCCGCCGCGTACCTCACCACGTCGTTCGGGCAGCCCGAGATCGCCTTCGCCTCCTCAGACGGCTTCAACGCGGCAGGCGGATACGACACCGACACCGCGCAGCTGCCCGCCGACGCCCACCAACACATGAGCTGGGCGTTCACCGCCCCCGGCGTGTACCGCGTCCACTTCCGCGCCAACCTGCGCACCACCCCCGGTGCCACGCCGGTCAGCGTCGGGGAAGGCACCGCCGTCTTCGCCGTCGGCACCCCGCCCGAAGATATCGCCGCCGCCGAAGACCGACGCGTCCTCTCCGCCGGCCACGCCGACATCACCGTCAACCTCACCACCAAGCGCGTCGAACTCGCCTCCGACGCCGACGCGCTTAGCGGGGACGAGGCCTCGGCCCCCTGCGTCGGCGCATCCAGCGCCGGGGCGGTCGTCGCCTCCACCATGGAATGCACAGACCTCGACCACGTCGTCATCGAAGTGCCCACCCGCGCGCTCACGACCATCCCCGGGGAAGCCTCGTTCCGATTCATCGGCGAGGCCGGCGCCAACGTGTACATGCTGCCCCAAGCAGTCCTCGGCAAGCACGTCCACGGCGACATCGACCCCCACCTATGGCACGACGTCCACAACGCCCAAGCCTACGTGCGAGTCATCCGCGACTCGCTGATCTCCGTCGACCCGGGCGGCGAGGCCACCTACCAGACCAACGCCGCCACCTACCTGACGCGCCTCGACCAACTCGACGCCACCATGGCCTCGACCATCGCGACAATCCCATCCGAGCGACGCAAACTCGTCACCACCAACGACGCCTACGCGTACCTGGCGAACGCCTACGGGCTCACCGTCGCCGGATTCGTCGCACCCAACCCCAGCGTCGAACCCTCCATCGCCGACCGAATCAAACTCCAAGCCACCCTGTCCGACTCCTCAATCCCCGCGGTGTTCCTCGAACCCAACCTGGCGCGCACCCGCTCCACCCTGCGCACCGCCGCCACCGACGCGGGCGTGGACATCTGCCCCCTCTACGGCGACACCCTCGACGACCAAGCACCCACCTACATCGACATGATGCAACACAACGCCCGCTCACTGGCACGCTGCCTGGGCGGCAAGGAGATGCCATGAAATCCTTCTCTTCTCGCCCGACTTCCGGCCGCCGGCTCTACGCCCCGGGACTAACGCTTCCGGCCGACGCGGGGCCTGCAGCCGCCCCCGGGGCTAGTCGACGGCCTAGCAACACGCCCGGCCAGTCCCTGCCGACGCCCCCGGGACTACCGCTTCCGG
>NZ_ALCA01000032.1 GCF_000278725.1 Actinomyces sp. ICM47
CCCGTCATTCAACCGGCACTCACTCGGTCGCCAGCGCCTCGGAGGGACTGACCTTCGCTGCCCGACGTCCCGGCAGCCACGAGGCGACCAGAGCGGAGACAATCGCGACGGCACACACGCCGACCAGCTGCAGCCACGGCACGCTCATCACAGCCGTTGCTCCCTCGATGGGCAGGCTCATGACACCGACCCACCCGAAGGCGATACCCAGGCCAACACCGATCAACGCGCCGGTCAGGGACAGGAACAGCGCCTCGAGGGCGAGGAGGCTCTTCATCTGGCGTCGCGTCAGACCCAGCGCGCGCAGCAGACCGTTCTCGCGGGTGCGTTCGGCCACCGACAGGGACAGGGTGTTGGCGACGCCGACCAGGGACACAACGACGGACACGCCGAGCAGCCCGACGAGGACCATCATCATCTGGTCAATGACCTTCGTGTACATCTGGCGCTCCAGGGCGGAGCCGTTGACGCTGAGCTGCGAGTCCTTGAGCAGCGTGCTCTGGACGGCCTCGACGTCGGCCCCATCGGCCAGCTTAATAATGATCGCCTGACGCTCGGGTGAGGTCACGATGGACCGCAGGGTCTTCTCGGAGACCCGTGTGTCCCCGTCGCTGAGGTCCTTGTCGTACGCGGCGCTCAGGTCCGTGCACGTGTCGGCGCACAGGCGCAGCATCTGCCCGGCCAGAGCCTTGTCGCCGACGCGCACCTCGTCGTCGCCCATCTGAGTGACGGTCGAGTGAGTGACGCCCGTGTAGTTGGGTTCACCGGTGATCATGACGGGCAACGTCATGCCAGGCTCCACCGCGCCGCTGCCCTCTGCCGGTTCGAAGGCGGAGGCGCTTGGCGTCAGGGTCAGGACACCGGGGGCGGCGTACTGGGCAACGGTGGCGGCGACGCCGTCGGTGGACGTGATAGCGGCCTGCTGGTCGTCAGTGAGTTCCCCGGTCGTGGACACAGCAATGAGATCGAAGGGACGGGCGTCATTCACGGCATTCGTCAGGGTAGTGCGCACGGAGGCCGCACCCACCATGATGGTGACGACGAGGGTCACACCGATGAGGATCGCCGAGCCAGTCGCGGAGGTGCGACCGGGGTTGCGCATCGTGTTCTCACGGGCCATGGCGGACAACATGCCAGGGAAGACCACGCCAAACGCCCGAGTAAGAGCAGGCAGCAGGACGGAGACCGCAACCACCGCACCGAGGAGGGCCACGAGCGCCCCACCGAAGGACAGCATGAACTTCTGGCTGGCACTATCCAAGCGCCACGCGTACGCAACGAGCGCGCTACCCGACGCAGCGACAAGGACTCCGAGGATGAAGCGCAGGGTGTGCTTCTTCCGGGACCCAGCCCCGGCCTCGTTCACGGGCGCGAGGGCCGCGATAGGGGCGACGCGGGAGGCCGCGCGCGCCGGGAAGACACCGACCAGAGTCGTGAACAGGGTCGCACCCAGCCACGTGAGGGCAAGCTGCCAGACGGAGACCCCGACCAAGACCTCGGCGATGCTAGTGCCCAAGCCGCTTTCCACCACCGCGAGCGCGCCAATCATCCAGCCGACCACGACGCCAATCGCCGACGAGATCGCTCCGATCGCGAAGGCCTCGCGGGTCACGAGCGAGCGAACCTGACGCCTGGTCGCCCCGAGCGTGCGCAGCAACGCCAGCTCGCGGGTGCGCTGCGTGAGCACGACGCGGAAGGTCGAGGAGACGACGATAGAGGCCACGAGCGCCGCGATCGCCGGGAAGATCAGCATGATCCCCGTCGTCACCGATGCCCCCAGGCGCGCCTGATCCAGGTCCTTCGTGATCGCCTCGCGCACGCTGGTCACACTCACGCCCGAAATGTCGCTGAGCGCGGAGTTCGCCTTCGCCACCCACTCGTCTTGGGTGGCCTCCGGAGGGTTTTCGTTGCTGTCTGCGTCCGTTCCACTGGTCGCGACAATGAACTTCCCAGACGCGGTGCTCCCAAAGATCGCGGAGAAGCCGCCGTCGGTCACGTAGCTGGCGGGAATGCCCATGCTGATCGTGTTCGAGCGCGTGGTGCCGACAATGGTGAGGGTGCGGTAGTCGCCCTCGGTGAATCCAGAGCGCACTTTCAGAGTGTCGCCGACCTTCAGCGAGAGGGACGAGGCCGTGGACTCCGGGATGATGATCTGGTCGTCGGCGGTCGGGGCAGTTCCGGCGCTCAGAACCGGCTCAGCGAAGGGTTTGGGGGCCAGCGGCGAGACGTAGAGGCCCCCGCGCGTCGTGTCGGTCTGGGCAACGACGGGCCACTGGGCCATGTGCTTGATGGCAGTGACGCCGTTGGTGTCCTTCAGGGCTTTTTCGGCGCTCTCGATGGCACCCTCGGGCGCGTCGTTGTCTTGGGAGACGACGATCGTGCCGCCTTGATACTGGCTGTAGACGCCGGAGGTCAGGCTCGACGTCATCGCCGCCATGACGATAAGGGTGATGACGATGAAGGCTGTGGAAATAGCGACGGCCAGGCCCGTCGAGATGTAACGGCGGCCGTGGGAGCGCAGGTTGGCGCTCAGGAGTGAGTTTGTTGCAGACATGAGGTGAGCCTTGGGAACAGTGTGGGGACGCGTTCAGCGCAGCGCCGCGGTCAGAGTATCGGCGGTGACGTCGCGCAGGTCGGAGACGATGCGGCCGTCGCGGCACACGAGGACGCGGTCCGCGTAGGCGGCGGTGCCGGTGTCGTGGGTGACCATGATGACGCTCTGACCGAGTTCGTCGACGGCGCGGCGCAGCAGGTCCATGACCTCTGTGGTGGAGTGCGAGTCGAGGTTGCCGGTGGGTTCGTCCGCGACGATGACGGCGGGACGACTCATGAGAGCTCGGGCGACAGCGACGCGCTGCTGCTGGCCGCCGGACATTTCGGAGGGGCGGTGATTCAGACGGTCTGCGATGCCCAGGGAGTTAACGATCAGGTCGAACCAGTCCTTATCGGGGGTCTTTCCTGCGAGGCGCATGGGCAGGAGGATGTTGGATCGTGCGTCCAGTGTGGGCACCAGGTTGAAGGACTGGAACACGAAGCCGATGCGGTCGCGGCGCAGCTTGGTCAGAGCGGTGTCTTTCAGGGCGGTGATGTCGGTATCTTCGACGAAGACGTGCCCGGAGGTGGGGGCGTCGAGGCCGGCGAGGATGTGCATCATCGTGGACTTGCCGGAGCCGGAGGGGCCCATGATGGCGGTGAATTCGCCGGCACCGAAGCCGACGCTCACGTCGTCGAGGGCGCGCACCTGCGCGTCGCCGTTTCCGTAGATCTTGGAGACGCCCTGGAGTCGGACGATGGACGAGGCCGGGGCCTCTTGGGTGGCCGCGGTGGCCTGTGCGATTGTCGTGTTCGTGTTCATGTATACATACTGCATGGTCAGCTTGTGTCTTCGCTACGGAGGTTTCCCCTGATTGATCCCCGAGACCACCCGGGGTGCCTTCGGGGCATTCCGGGTTCCGGAGCCGACGTGTCCTCCGGGCACGGTGTGAGTCCCGCGTTATTCGAGTGCCGTTCAGCGTGAAGGAACGAGATTCAGGCTCAGGCTCAGGATCGGTCTACACATACGACACTCCCCAGAAAAGTCGCACGTAGCTTCCCTTGGCCAGTTTTCATTAACCTCCACAAACGTTGCGATTCCAACGATCCCACCTCAGCGTTTGCAAGGTTTATATGGACATCACATGCGACATGTGCGGGAAACCATGCCAGGATCAGGGGACTCAGGGACGGGGCGAAACCAACGCCCTGCCACATCCACCCCTACCCCACGACCAACCACACCCTTCATACCCAACAGGCACCACGGCCTCGTCCCCCATCCGATCTGCCCACATTCGCCAATCTGCACGCAACCCACGGATACACCACGCTGCCCAGCCCCCAACAAACACCCCGGCCTCGCATCCGAACCACTCACGCGCTCAAAACGCAGACCACCTCGCCCAAAACACCCCACATTCACCCAATTTCACCGAAGTGGTCTGCACTTTGGGCGCATCCATCCCCAACACCGTCCGATCTGCCCAGATTCACCAATCTGCACGCAACCCACGGATACACCACGCTGCCCAGCCCCCACCAGACGCCCCGGCCTCGTATCCGCACCACTCATGCGCTCAAAACGCAGACCACCTCGCCCAAAACACCCCACATTCACTCAATTTCACCGAAGTGGTCTGCGCTTTGGGCGCACACCGTACAATTGGAAGCACGTCGAAGGAGACACAATGGATGCGCATACGATCTACACCATTGCGGCGCACGCACACTCCACCACAGGTGCAAACAACACTGAGCGCCGTCGACTCGCTCGGCGTGCTCAGCTGCGCGAGCTGGTGAGGATCGCTCCCGGCTACTACCTCGACGCCGAGGCTATCACCGCGCATTCCGAGCCACCCGTCATCGTCGCACTTGCACGGCTGCTCGCCCTGCAGCACAAGCATCCCCACCTCATCGTGTCCGGACCAACCGCCGCATGGCTCCGGGGCCTGCCACTTCTGCACCAGCACCCACTCCACGTCACCACGGTTTCCGACCAGCACCCGCGCCCGATCCCACTTCCGGAGATCCACTCGGGTCCACTCCATATCCCGGCGGTCACGGTGCGCCCACACCGGCCGCGAGGAGGACGATCACCGGCGATGAATCGCTACGACGGGGACATCATGGGCGCGACGCTCGAGGATACGATCATTGACTGCGCGCTAGCACTCGACCGGGAGGAGGCATTTGTTGTCGCATGCGCGGGCTTGCACGAACTGGCGCGATACAGGCGCTTCTACCGGGACGATTCTCGGCAACGCGAGGAGCACAACCGCATGCGCCTGCTGCACATGATCGCTCCCGCGGGTCAGGGGACGAAGCATGTGACTTCCGCGCGCTGGGTGCTCGCTCACGCGGACGCGGGGTGCGACAGTGCTGGGGAATCGCGCCTGCTCTACCTGCTGGTGCAAAGCGGCCTGCAGGGTTTGGAAACTCAATACCCAGTGCTGGCCTCGAACAAGTGGTACTTCATCGACGTAGCCATTCCGGAGCACCGGATCGGCATCGAATTCGACGGTCGAGGCAAGTACGGCTCCGACATTGACTCCGTCCACCGCTCCATCGAGGCCGAGGAGCGCCGTCAGCGACTGCTCGAAGCGCAGGGCTGGCGTATCCGCCGTTTCCGATGGGAGGCACTGGCCCACCCCGAGGAAGTCCTCGCGCAGATCCGGGCGCTGCTCAAACACAGCTAGTTCGAGTCGTGCAAGACTCTGTCTCATACTGGCTTCGGGGCTTCGGGGCTTCGGGGCTTCGGGGCTTCGGGGCTTCGGGGCTTCGGGCGAGGTTACCGGACGTAACCGGGGACGGGATCCGACCCACATCTGCACATCGTCCGTTCTCCCCGACTTGAAGAGATCCCCGCAGGTGTCCACCGTTGCCCCGTTCGTCGCAGTCTCGACCACAGTGTGCCCAAATCGCAGACCACCTCGCCCAAAACACCCCAAATTCACTCAATTTCACCGAAGTGGTCTGCACTTTGGGCGCATCCATCCCCAACACCGCCAATATGGAGACAGCAGCAAGGCCTACGGGATTGCCACAGCGTCCGTGGGCGACGGAGCCCGGCCGGACATCGGAAACGACGCACCGATCCGCATCATTCACCACAACCCCACAGGTGTGGAGGGCGCCGGAGGGACCGGAGGGCCTGGCCGGGCTTCGAGGCGCGGCGCCGAACGAAGTGAGGTTGCCCAGCCTCGCGGGCGGCCGGACCCTCCGGCGCCCGGAACACCAGCGGGGCCTAGCTGCGCTTCCTGTGGGCGGCGGCAGGGCCTGGCCGGACAACGAGCCGACGCACCGAACCACACGTCAACAACCTGCCCCACCGGCATGGAGGGCACCGGAGGGACCGGAGGGCACGGGCAGCCGGACCCGACGGCACCTGGAATACCAGCGGGGCCTAGCTGCGGTGCCCGTGGGCGGCGGAGCCCGGCCGGACAACGAGCCGACGCGCCCGGCCACGCACAGCGATACAGCGCCGCCGGTGTGGAGGGCGCCGGAGGGTCCGGATGGACAGA
>NZ_ALCA01000033.1 GCF_000278725.1 Actinomyces sp. ICM47
GGCCCCCGTGAGGCTCGCGAGGATAAACCTCAGGCGCCGACCATCTCCATGATCAGCTCGCGCACGCGGGCGGCGTCAGCCTGCCCGCGGGTGGCCTTCATGACCGCGCCGACGAGGGCGCCGGCCGCCTGGACCTTGCCGCCCTTGATCTTCGCGACGATGTCGGGGTGGGCGTCCAGGGCTTCCTGGACGGCCGCCGTCAGAGCGCCGTCGTCGGAGACGACCTCGAGGCCTCGGGCCTCGACGACCTGCGTCGGGTCGCCTTCGCCCGCGAGGACGCCTTCGAGGGCCTGGCGTGCCAGCTTGTCGTTGATGCGGCCAGAGTCGATGAGACCCTGGAGCTGCGCGACCTGAGCGGGGCTGACCCCGGCCTCGTCGAGGGAGACTTCGCGCTCCTTGGCGCGGCGCGAGATCTCACCCATCCACCACTTGCGGGCGGAGGCGGGATCGCAGCCAGCGGCAACCGTGGCCTCGATGAGTTCGAGGGCACCGGCGTTGATGACGTCGCGCATCTCCATGTCCGCATACCCCCATTCGGAGCGCAGGCGGCGGCGCTTGGCGACGGGGAGTTCCGGCAGCGAGGCTCGCAGTTCCTCGACCCACGCGCGATCCGGGCGGATCGGCACCAGGTCGGGTTCGGGGAAGTAGCGGTAGTCCTCGGAATCCGACTTCTCACGGCCGGACGACGTGGAGCCGTCCTCCTCGTGGTAGTGGCGGGTCTCCTGCAGGATCGTGCCGCCATCGGCCAGGATCTGGGCCTGGCGCTGCATCTCGTAGCGCACGGCCGACGCGATACCGCGGAAGGAGTTCACGTTCTTCGTCTCGGTGCGCGTCCCCAGGGGTGACTCGGGCGTCGGGCGCAGCGACACGTTGATGTCGGCGCGCACGTTGCCGCGCTCCATGCGGGCCTCGGACACGTCGAGGGCACGGAAGATGTCGCGCAGGGCCTGCACGTAGGCGGCGGCCACCTCGGGCGCGCGCTCGCCGGCGCCCTCAATCGGGCGGGTCACGATCTCCACGAGCGGCACGCCCGCACGGTTGTAGTCCACGAGCGAGTGGTCCGCGCCCTGGATACGACCGTCAGCGCCACCGATGTGCGTGTTCTTGCCCGCGTCCTCCTCCATGTGTGCGCGCTCAATCTGCACGCGGAACATGGTGCCGTCCTCAAGCTCGACGTCGACGTACCCGTCGTGCGCGATCGGCTCGTCGGACTGAGAGGTCTGGAAAGCCTTCGTCAGGTCCGGGTAGAAGTAGTTCTTACGCGCGAAACGGCAGTACTCCGCGATCTCGCAGTTCAGGGCCAGGCCGATCTTGATGGCGTACTCGACGGCCTTATGGTTGACGACCGGCAGGGAGCCGGGCAGACCCAGCGACACGGGGGTCACGTAGGTGTTCGGGTCGCCACCAAACGCGTTGGGAGCAGCGTCGAACATCTTGGTTGTGGTGCCCAGCTCGACGTGCACCTCAATGCCGAGAACCGGGTCGAAGCGGCGGGCCGCCTCGTCGTAATCCATGAGCTCAGTCATCACTTTTCCTCCCAGTTAGCTGCGGGGCACTGACCCGCGACGTCGTCGCTGAGCGCCTCAACCAGGGACGCCACCTTGTACATGACCAGGTCGCCGCGCGCGGGGGCCAGCACCTGGAAGCCGATGGGCAGGCCCTCGGAGGACACCGCGTTGGGCACGTTCATGCCAGGGATACCCGCAAGGTTCGCGGGGATTGTCGCGACGTCGTAGAGGTACATGGCCAGCGGGTCGGAGGTCTTCTCGCCGAACTTGAAGGCCGTCTCGGGGGCCGTCGGGGACACGAGGACATCGACCTGCTCGAACACCGCGTCGAAGTCGCGCTGGATGAGCGTGCGCACCTTCTGCGCGCTGCCGTAGTAAGCATCGTAGTAGCCAGCGGAGAGCACGTGCGTGCCCAGGATGATGCGGCGCTTGACCTCGTCACCGAAGCCGGCCTCGCGGGTGGCGGCCATGACGCGCTCGGCGGTCACGGGACCCTCGGTGGGCTCGACGCGGATGCCGTAGCGCATGCCGTCGAAGCGGGCCAGGTTCGAGGAGACCTCGGCGGGCATGATCAGGTAGTAGGCACCCAGCGAGTACTCCAGGTGCGGGCAGGAGACCTCGACGATCTCAGCGCCGGCCTCGCGCAGCTTCTCGACGGTGGCGTTGAAGGCGTCGATAACGTCCTGCTGGTAGCCCTCGCCGCTCAGCTCCTTGACGACGCCGACCTTCAGGCCCTTCATGGAACCCTGCGCGGCGACGGCCTCGACGGCCTGCGTGAGCGCGGGAACCGGCTCGTTCAGCGAGGTCGAGTCGTGGGGGTCGTAGCCGCCGATCAGCTCAGTCAGGGCGGCCGCGTCGGCGACCGTGCGGGTGACGGGGCCGATCTGGTCCAGGGACGAGGCCATGGCCACCAGGCCGTAACGCGACACCGCGCCGTAGGTGGGCTTCGCGCCGACCGTGCCGGTCACGAACGCGGGCTGGCGGATCGAGCCGCCCGTGTCGGAACCGAGGGCCAGGGGCACCATGTAGGCCGCAACAGCCGCGGCCGAGCCGCCGCCGGAACCACCGGGGATACGCTCGGTGTCCCACGGGTTCTTGGTCGCGCCGAACGCGGAGTGCTCAGTGGACGACCCCATGGCGAATTCGTCCATGTTGGTCTTGCCGACGATGGGCAGACCGGCTTCCTTGATCTTGGTGGTGACGGTCGCGTCGTAGGGAGGCTCCCAGTCGCCTAGGATCTTCGACGCGCAGGTGGTGCGCAGGCCGCGCGTCACCACGTTGTCCTTGACGGCGATGGGCACGCCCGCCAGGCGGTGCAGGGTCTCCCCCGCTGCGCGACGCGCGTCCACGTCAGCCGCGGTCGCCAGCGCGCCCTCGCGGTCGACGGTAATGAAGGCGTTGACGCGATCCTCAATGGCGTCGATGCGGTCCAGGCACGCCTGGGTCAGCTCGACGGAGGTGATCTGGCCGTCGGCCAGCATGTCCGCCAGCTCGAGGGCGCTCTTCTTCAGCAGCTCGTTCATCAGTCTTCCCCCAAAATCTGCGGAACCAGGAACATACCGTCCTGCGCGGCGGGTGCCTGAGCGAGTACCTCGTCGCGGTCCACGGTCTGCCCGACCTTGTCCTCGCGCCACACGTTGGTCAGCGGAATCGGATGGGACGTGGCGGGAACCTCGGGTGTGGCAACCTCCGACACCTTCGAGACGGCGTCCGCGATTGCGTCAAGTTCACCCGCGAAACGCGTGATTTCCTCGTCGGTCAATGCGATATGGGCCAGACCCGCGACGCGGGCGACCTCGTCAGTACTAATGCGTGACATGTGTGGCATCCTACCCGTATGACCTTTTCACAGCGACGCCAACTCACCAGACAGACGTGGTCTGTGGTCAAAAAAGTAGGTCTTGCGGTGGCTGCCGCCCAGGCGGCGGCTATCGTGACCGTTCATGCGATTGACCGCATGCGCACCGCCCGTATTCCCGGCGGCGTGCACGGTTTCCCGACGCTGCCTCCCGCCGACACACCAATCGGCAACACCGTGGCACGCACGTACACGGAGGGAACCTCCCTGTACGCGGACATGCTGGAGGCCATTGAAGGGGCGACGCATCACATTTATTTCGAGACTTTTATTTGGCGCTCTGACTACTGGGGGAAGCGGTTCAAGAATGCGCTGCTCGCGGCCGCGGAGCGCGGTGTCGAGGTGTTTTGCGTGTGGGACGGTTTCGGCGTCCTGAACCAGGATCCGCGTTTCTACCAGTTCCCTGACATGCCGAACCTGCACGTGCGTAAGTTCCCGACCCTGCGGTCGGGTTTCTTTACGCTCAATATTCGCCGCACGGGCCAGGATCACCGCAAGATCCTGGTGGTTGACGGCAACGTCGGCTTCGTGGGCGGCTACAACATTGGTGATCCCTTCGCGAATGAGTGGCGTGACACGCACGTGCGTATTACGGGCGAGGCCGTGTGGGAGCTGGAGAACGGTTTCGTTGATTTCTGGAACCATTTCCGGCCCGTTGATTCTCCGTTTTTGCCCGATCAGGGGGCGCGCGCGTGGAGCGCGGACGTGACCGCGCAGTTCAACCTGCCGCATTCGCTGCTCTATCCGATTCGGGGCATGTATATCGACGCGATTGAGCGGGCGACGGATCGCGTGTTGATTACGACGGCGTATTTCATTCCGGATCACGAGGTCTTGGCGTCCTTGATCGCCGCCGCACGCCGGGGCGTTCGCGTTCAGGTTCTGATCCCAGAGTTTTCGAATCACATCATGGCGGACTGGGTGGCGCGCCCCTACTACGGGGAGCTGTTGCGCGAGGGCGTGGAGATCTGGTTGTACCAACACGCGATGGTGCACTCGAAGACAATGACGGTGGATGGGCGCTGGTCGACGATTGGCACGGCGAACATTGATCGCCTGTCGATGCGTGGCAATTACGAGGTCTGCCTGCAGTTCTATTCGCGCCCGCTGGCCGCGCGTATGGAGGAGATCTTCGCGAACGACCTAACGACAGCCCGCCGCCTGGCTATCGACGAGTGGGAGAAGCGCTCGTGGCTCACCCGCGTCGGCGAGGTGCTCCTGGGCCCCTTCGAGCCCCTCGTCTGAGTACCCCGCCCCGGCCTCGTTACAGGCCGACGGCCGCCAGGCCTCCCTCAAGGAGGTCCGCGAATTGCTGCTCGGTGATGACGGGGACGCCCAGGGCCTCGGCCTTCGCGGCCTTCGACCCCGCGCCGGGTCCCGCGACGACGAGCGAAGTCTTCTTCGAGACGGAACCCGCGGCCTTGCCGCCGCGCGACGTGATCGCTTCCTTGGCTCCCTCGCGGTCGTAGCCGGGCATCGCGCCCGAGACGACGATGGTGAGTCCCGCGAGCACGTCCGAGGCTGGCTCGGGTGCCTCGTCGGCCATGCGCACGCCCGCTCGCGCCCACGCCTCCAGCACCTCCAGGTGCCAGTCGACCGTGAACCAGTCGCGCAGGGAACGTCCGATTTCCTCGCCCACCCCCTCGACGGCGGAGAGCTCCTCGACCGAGGCGGCGCGCAGGGCGTCCATCGAGCGGAAGGTATCCGCGAGCGCGCGGGCCGCCGTGGGGCCGACGTGGCGGATGGACAGGGCGACGAGGACGCGCGCGAGGGGCTGACTCTTGGCCTTCTCCAGCTCGGCGAGCATTTTCTCGGTGCCCTTGGAGGCGGCAGGCTCGATGGGCTCGAAGACGGTCTGGCCGCGTAGCTTGCGGGGCTTGTAGGCCTTCGTCCAGAAATAGCGAACCTGCTTCCAGTCTCCGGTTTCCTCGCCCTTCTGTTTCACGGGCTTCCACACCATGACGTCGCGCAGATCCTCGGCGCGCACATCGAAGAGCGCGGCCTCGGTGCGCAGGACGGGGGCCTGTGGGGCGGGCAGGAGTTCTTCGGCGCGGGTGATTTGCTCGCCGTGGGGTAGCTCGCGTCCGCCCTCGAGGGTGAGGACGGTGCCGTCCTCCAGCGTGACACTGTGGCCGGCGACCAGGGCGGCGGCCACCTCGTCGCGGTCGTTGTCGGGCTGTGTCATGGCCAGGGCGGATTCGTCGCCGAGGCCCTCAACGTCCAGGGCGCTGCGCGCGCCGACGTGAGCGAGGCGCTCGGTGATCTGCGCGGGGCAAGCACCCTTGTTCGGGCAGCGCAGGTCGACGTCGCCTTCCTTCTCCTGCACGAGAGGGGTCCCGCAGGAGGGGCACTGCGTGGGCATGACGAAGGGGCGTTCGGAGCCGTTGCGCGCGTCCTCGACGGGGGCGACGATCTCGGGGATGACGTCGCCGGCCTTACGCAGGACGACGAGGTCGCCGATGAGGACGCCCTTGCGGGCGACTTCCTGGGCGTTGTGCAGGGTTGCGCGCGCGACGTTCGAGCCTGCGACCAGCACGGATTCCATGACGCCGTAGGGGGTCACGCGGCCCGTGCGGCCCACCTGTACGCGGATGTCGAGCAGGCGCGTGTGGACCTCTTCGGGCGGGAACTTGTAGGCGGCAGCCCACCGCGGCGTGCGCGAGGTGGATCCGAGCGAGCGTTGGAGGGACAGGTCGTTAATCTTGACGACGACGCCGTCGATCTCGTGGACAAGGCCGTGGCGGTCCGCGCCGATCTCGGCGATGCGCTCCTCAATGGCCTTTCGGCCCGTCAGCAGGCGGGTGTAGGGAGAGACGGGCAGACCCCACTCGCGCAGCTGCTCGTACCAGCCCATTTGGGTGGTCGGCTCGGTGAACTCATCCCCGGCCTCGACGAAGCCGATGCCGTGGGCGACCATCACGAGGGGGCGCTTGGCGGTTTCGGCCGGGTCCTTCTGGCGCAGCGAGCCCGAAGCCGCGTTGCGCGCGTTGACGAAGGTCTTTTCTCCGGCCTCGACGCGGGCCTCATTGAAGGCAGCGAAGTCGGCGACCGGGAAGTAGACCTCGCCGCGCACCTCGATGCGCGTGGGCACGGTGCCGCTCAGAGTCTGTGGGATCGAGGCGATGGTTCGCGCGTTGGCGGTCACGTCCTCGCCGACATAGCCATCGCCTCGGGTCGCGGCGCGCACGAGGCGACCGTTCTCGTACAGGAGGTTGATGGAGAGGCCGTCGACCTTGACCTCGGTCGTCATCTCGAGGTCGTCGATGCCGGTGACCTCGGCCATGCGGGCCTCCCACCCGGCGAGCTCCTCAAGGGAGAAGACGTCGTCGAGGGACATCATTTGGGCGAGGTGGCGCACCTCGGAGAAGCCGGAGTCGACGCTGCCGCCCACGCTCATCGTGGGCGAGTCGGCACCGCGCAGCTGCGGGTAGCGCTCCTCGATCTCTTCGACCTCGCGGTACATGCGGTCGTAGTCCGCATCTGAAATCGAAGATCCTTCACGAAGATAGTACGCATCGCGTGCAGCTTTAAGTTGCCTACTGCGTAATTCATGCAGCTCAGAAAGAAGCTCATTGGTCCGTCGCGTTTGTCCCTCACGAAAATGATCAATAAACTCCCGAAACTCGTTGACTACTGTCTGCTCGTCGTCTGCTGCGCCTTTGGCGTGAACATCTCTATCCGTCCCCACCTGGGAAATAAGATCGCCAAGTCGCCGATCGATTTCAGTGCTATGTGCCATAAATTGCGTAAGCCGGCGGTCTGCACTCATCAGTCGCTGCGCAAAACTTTCCTCTCGTCGGTTCGAACCAGCGCGCCCTGCCTCAACCACCTTCCGGAGAGATTCCACTATCTTCCGTGCTTCATCTGACATTTCGACATCAGGAGACTTGTCATGATTATCCGCTGGCTCAGAAATGTCAGAATTCATTATTTCATTGACGGCTAACAGCGAAGACAACTTCTCATACTGTCGCTCAATCAGTTCCTGTTGCCGTCTGAGAAGGTCTTGAAGGAGCATGGCTGTTTGCTTAATACGTGCTTCTTCAAGCTCAAGATCGTAACGATAGGCTCGTTCGAGCGACAAATTTAGTGTCGTCTTGCCATGAACGTTTCCCAGATCTTCGATCCGATGCATCTCCGCAGCCCGCATAGCCAAGTCCATACGTTTCATGGCAGCAAGTTGCTCATCCATAGCCTCGTTGATGCGCGTCACCAGGTCGTTGTAGCGGTCGCGAGTCGTCTCGAACGTGTCGTCATGCATAGGGTCCATTCTTGCATTTCGCAGCTGTCTCGGTCGGGGTTCGGAACGCTCACGAGCGTCGCCGGTGGCGTTATCCACACGCTCGCGCGCCCGGAGCACTTATCCACAGGGGCCTCGCGTGTCGCGCCGCTATCCACAGGGCGCGCGGCGCCGCTTGAAGATGCGCGGGCACGGCGGGATCGTGGAGGTATGAGCGACAGCAAATGCCTGGCACGCGCGGCCCTGCGCACCGACCTGCACTTGGCGTGCGTCGACGGACCCGACGTCGGCCTCGTTCTCGCGCCGGGCACCGTGGGCAGAGCCGGAGACGTTCCCCTGTCCTGCGCGAGCGTTGCACGCGAGCACGCCGAGTTTTCCACGCGAGGTGGGCGCGCCTGCCTGCGCGCGTCTCCACACACGTCGCCCATCCGGGTGCGCACGCGAATGCGCGGATGGCACCGACTTCGCGGACGCAAATGGCTCGCCCCGGGCAGGCGCGTGCGCCTGGGGGGAGACACTCTCGAGGTGCGAGGCCGCCCCCAGGTGCTCACGTGGCCGGGCATTGATCGACGAGGCCGTGGTGTCTTCTCAGGATCCTCTCTCCTGCGCGGGGCACCCCTCGTCTCCTTCGTCGTCATGGGCGGCCTCATGGCCTGGCGCCTGCACACCTTGGCCGCGTCCCCGCGAGTGCTCTGGACGTTCGCCGGGGTCGTCGCGGCCATCGCCTGCATCGTGGTGGTCGTGATGGTCCTGCGTGCACGCAGGCGTCGGCGAGGATGGGACGGGGCCGCGCTCGCCCTCGTCCTTGCCTCGCTGCCTACCGCGGGTGAGTCTACGCGCATCCCGAGGGCCGCCGTCTGGCCGGGGCGAGCGACGCGGCTCGGGCGTCGCGTGATCCTGGCTGCCACGTCGTCTTCCTCCCAGCCGGGTGATGCCGCGTCGCTGGGCATCGTGGGCGAGTACGGTGCCGAGTGCGCGCTGTGGTGCGCGGGGCAGGTGGCCGCGCAGCTTGGCGGGGCACGCGTCTGGTGGCGCTCCCACTCCCCCGTGCTGCTGGGATGCCCGGCGCTCGACATCCACGTGACCGGGGAAGAGGAATGCCCATACTGCGCGCGTGGCGGGGTGAACGACAAGGCGGCCTCCGCCCTACACATCGGCTACGCGGCGCACGTTGCCGAGCTGCCCTCGTGGTGCGCCCGCGTGTGCGTCACCGATGAGCGGCCAGTCTCCACGCGCTGGTGGTGGACCGTGACACGAACGACCAGTGAAGATGCGCTGCCCGAGCGCGTGGACTGGGACCCGGATGCTGCCCGCGGACACTCGGGTACGCTCAGCGTCGTCATCGGCCACTCCGAGGCGGGACCCGTCGAATTAGACCTCGTCACGGACGGCCCACACGCCCTCGTCGCCGGTTGCACGGGTTCAGGCAAGTCGGAGGCGTTGCTCGGCTGGCTCGCCTCCATCGCGCACTGCTATTCGCCCGCCTGCGTGCGTTTCATCCTCATCGATTACAAGGGCGGCTCCACCTTCGCGCGCCTGGCGGACCTCCCCCACACGCAGGCGCTGCTCACCGACCTGGACGCGGGGGCCACATCGCGCGCCCTGGACGGTATTGC
Organism: Actinomyces sp. ICM47; assembly: GCF_000278725.1. GTDB lineage: Bacteria > Actinomycetota > Actinomycetes > Actinomycetales > Actinomycetaceae > Pauljensenia. Next base: position 9,223 of record NZ_ALCA01000033.1, read on the forward strand.
CTCGGTCCTGGCACGGCGCGAAGCGGCGCTGAGCGATCTGGGTGTGCCGGATCTGGCGGCCTGGGAGCGTGCCTACGAGGAGGATCCCGCCCGCACTCCACAACCTCCCCCGCGCCTCGTCGTCGCCATCGACGAGTTCCGCGTCCTGGCCGACACCCATCCCTCCTCGATGGACATCCTGCTGCGTCTGGCCGCTCAGGGCCGCAGCCTCGGCCTGCATCTGATCGCCGCGACGCAGCGCCCGTCGGGGGCGATCAACGCATCGATGCGCGCCAACATGGACATTCGTTTGGCTCTGCGATGCGTGAGCGCCCCCGACTCCACGGACATCCTGGGCGATGCCCGGGCCTCGTCCCTTCCCCGTGTCCCCGGGCGCGCAGTACTCGCGGGAGTGGGCACGCTCCAGCTGTCTTACATGGCTGACGTTGCCGCGGTCGTGTCCGAGTGCGCGGCGCGCTGGCCCGCCGCGAGCGCCGCCCCGCTGTGGGCACCTGCGCTCCCGGGTTCTCTCACGTGGACTCAGATCGACGAGGCTTGGGCGGAGCAGGGCGGAAACGGCGGCGCTGCGCTGGGGTCCGTCGTTCTTGGGCTGGTTGAGGGCATCGAGTCTCATTCGCCGCTGGTGTGGGAGGGAGGCTCTGTCCAGATCCAGACGAGCGCTCACGAGGCGGCGTTGGCATCTCGATGGGCGCGCTCGATTGCTGCGAGGATCGCAGGGGCGAGTCGGCTGCCTCTGCACGTCATCGGGGACGAGGCAGTCCCTGGCGCTTCCTCGCGGCTTTCCCCGCGTGACCTGGGTGCCATCGACCTCGTCGAGGGGATCCGTGCGCACGGCCCCGCGGTACTAGCGATTTCGGATGTGACCGCTCTGCGCTCGTCCCTGGCTCAGGCGCTGTCACTCCCCCAGGCTGAGGAACTCTGGTCGTCGCTGCTGACGGGGGCCGCTCGGTCCGGCGTCATCCTCGTTGCGGCGTTCTCCGGACGTTTCACGTCCTCGTCGGCTGCCATGGGGGCTTTCTCAATGCGGCTCGTGCGCGCCAGGGACGCCGACGAGGCTCTGCACGCCGGGATCCAGCCGAGTAGCCTGCGTTCCCTCGGGGAAGCCCATGCGCTGTTGGCCCGCCCGGGCGAGGAGACGGCCCTCGCATGCGTCCCCATCGATCCTCCGCCCACAGGAGTTTTCCAAGGCACCGATGGTGTCTGTCATGCGTGGCGGATTCCCTCCCCTCAGGAGGCTGCAGCGTTGGTCAGTAATGCCTCCGCCCCGGCCCTCATCGGCCCCGAGTATGAACCCATCCGGTGGGCGACAGACAAACCCTGGGTGATTATCGGAGAACCCTCCGACGTGCGCGTCGTCGAGGCGCTCCATGCCACGCACAGCTGGCCCACCCCCACAATTGCCGAGATTATTCCAGAGAACGCATGGACCAGAATTGCGCGCCGCGACGGTCACCGCATGCTTGCACTCAACCCCTCGGACAACGTCATGCGAGGACTCATTCGCACGAGCCGCAGGTACCCGCTATCGATTGCAGCACACCCATGGAATCCCTCCTGCGGGCTCATCTGGGAGGATGATACCCTGACAACGATCCAACTGACCGTAGGGTCAGTTAACACCTAAGTCCCAGCTTTTTCGCCGAGCGTGACTAGACGCATAGTGACCTCTCCACACGAATTGTTCAGACATCTTGCGCATCTACCACGACTGGCGGACACTGACAGACGACTACACGAAGTCCCTACAGCACACGGTAACGCAAGGAGAACACACATGGATTGGCGCAGCAAGGCGGCTTGCCTGACAGTCGACCCCGAACTCTTCTTCCCCATCGGGAACACGGGGCCCGCCATCAGCCAGGTGGCCGAAGCGAAAGCCGTGTGCCGCGAATGCGACGTCAAGGGCATCTGCCTGCAGTGGGCAATCGACAATAACCAGGACTCGGGCGTCTGGGGCGGCATGAGCGAAGAAGAACGCCGCTCGCTCAAACGCCGCGCCGCGCGTGCACGACGCGCAGGCTGCTGAAAACACCGCGACCATACACCGCACGAAGGCCGGGAATCCACGACGGATCCCCGGCCTCGTTCGTTCTCGCGCCCCCGCGTCAGGCGGGATCGAGGTTAACCCACAGCGTCACGAGCGTGCCGCCACCCTCGCGGGGTGCCCACTCGATAGAGCCACGCAGCTCGCCGCGCACCATCTGGTGAACGATCTGCGTGCCCAGGCCGCTCATGGGCGTTCCCGGCACGAAGCCGACACCGTCATCTGCGACAGTGACCTTCATAGACAGGCCCTCACGCTGAGCGCACACCTCGATACGACCGTCACGGTCGGCCAGGCCATGCTCGACCGAGTTGGCGACCAGCTCATTGAGAACGGTCGCCAGCGCCTGGGCCTGATCGGCGGAAATCGTCCCAAAGTTTCCGGTCGTGATGACCTCGACGCCGTGATCCGTGGACGCTATCGCGCCAGCCATGCGCACGATCGTGCGTGCGACCTCGTCGAAGTCGACGGACTCGTCGACGTTCTGGGACAGCGCAGCATGCACGGTCGCGATGGCCTGAACGCGGCGCTCAGCCTCCGCGAGTGCCACCTTGACGGCGTCCTCACTGGAGCGACGCGACTGCAGTCGCAGCAGCGCGGACACGGTCTGCAGGTTGTTTTTGACGCGGTGGTGGATCTCACGGATCGTCGCATCCTTCGTCATGAGTTCCTGCTCGTGGCGGCGTACCTCGGACACGTCGCGCAGGAGGATGACAGCTCCCAGGCGCTTGCGCCCGTTTTGCAGGGGCAGGGCACGCATGGAAATGGTGGAGGCGCTCGCCGCGATCTCGACACGCCAGGAGGCCCGCCCCATGACGACGACGGCCATCGATTCCTCGATGAAGGTACCTTCGCCGATCACGTCGGTGATCTCCTGGGCCAGGACCTTGCCCTTCACGTCGTGGCGGATACCCAGGCGCGCCAGGCACGACATGGCGTTGGGGTTAGCTTGTAGGACGCGCCCCTCTGCATCGAGCAGGAGCGCACCGTCGAGGACGCGTGGAACACCGTGGGAGGTGACCTGCGGGGTGGAGTCGTAGGGATACTCGCCGCGCGCGATCATCTGGCAAAGCGTGTCAGCCGCGGCGATGGTCCACCCCTCGAAGCCCATGGACAGGCGGGGGCTGGACAGGTTCGTTTCACGGGTGATGACCGCGATAATGCGCCCGTCGTGGCACACGGGAACGCACGTTTCCTGCATCGAGTAGGTGCCCGCCCAGCGCGCAGCGGGCGAGCGCACAACCTGGCCGGTCTGGATGGCGCGATGCAGGTCGACCTCGCGGGCGGCGGGCAGGTGCAGGCCGATGATGTCGTCGACGTGAACGGTCGTCGAGGTCGCGGGGCGGCAGTGGTTGGCGGCGATGAATCTACCGTCGTCGGCGGGCAGCCACAGAACGAGGTCGGCGGCTGCCAGGTCAGCGAGCACCTGCCAGTCCGCAAACAGCAGGTGCAGCCAATCAATGTCCTGCTCCGACAGCGGTGTCGAAGAGGCTTCTTCAGCTAACTGCATGAGGCTACGCATGGCTCTACTCTAGTGGGAGCGGGGCCACAAAGGCGGTCCTTAGTTGTAAATGAGCGCCGGGCCACGATTCGGCAGCCACCTCAGAGAGAAGGAGAATCATGGAGTTCACCCAGTCTGTTACCTATCCGGGCACTGTTGACGAAGTCGTCGCCATGTTCCTCAGCCCGGGCTATCAGGAGCGACGTTTCGGCTCCTTCCTGGTGCCGGGCAGCACGACGGCGAGCGTGGAGGGTGGCCGCATCACGTTCTCAGGTGACGTGCGCCCGGAGCTGATCCCGGCGGCTGCCTCCCGTTTTGTCAAGGGCAGCCTGCGCGCGACGTTCGTGGAGGAGTGGAAGAGGGACGAGGCCGTGGCCCGTTCGCGTTCGACGCTCACCGTGGAGGGTGCGCCCGTTTCCTTCGACGCGGCCTCCGCCCTCTCCCCCGCGGATGATGGCTGCACGCGCGCCGTGAAGGGGAACGTATCGGTGCGGATTCCGCTATTTGGCGGACGCATTGAAAGGGAGGCGGTGGCCCACGCGGGAACGGTCATCGAGCACGAACGCGAGCTGGCCGCCGCATGGTTGGCGGAGCATCGCTGAGCGCTGCGCTTCGCTGTACGAAAAACACCGTCCGCCCGGCGCTGATGTCTGGGCGGACGGCACCTTTTTACGCGACAATGGTCCTATGAGTGATACCCCGAAGTCCCTGTACATGCAGCGTACGGGCGTGCGTCAGTACGTCGCCCGCAACCAGGATGGAGCCGAGATCCGCATCGGTCACGGCCCAGGCCTCTTCTCCCCCGGCGACCTGCTCAAGCTCGCGATCGCGGGCTGCAAGGCGATGAGTTCGGACGCGCGTCTGGCGTCTCGCCTGGGCGATGATTTCGAGCAGTTTGTCGGCGTGTCCGCCGACTACGACCAGGACCATGATCGTTTCACGCACGTAGACGTCGAGCTGGTTCAGGACCTGTCCGCACTGTCCGATGAGGAGATCGCGGACCTTGAGCGCCGCGCAAACGCCGCCATCGACCGCAATTGCACGATCGCGCACTCGGTCGTCGACCAGGCGCTGCCGGCCTCGCACACGTGGACGAACGAGCGGATCGACTGACGTGAGCGTCGTCGACCGCCAGTACGAGGACCTGCTGGCGCGCATCATGGCCGAAGGCACTCCCAAGGGTGACCGCACCGGCACGGGCACGCGTTCCCTGTTCGGGGCGCAGCTGCGCTACGACCTGTCCAAGGGCTTTCCACTGATCACGACGAAGCGCGTGCACTTCAAGTCGGTGGTGGGCGAGCTTCTGTGGTTCCTGTCCGGCTCCTCCAACGTGTCCTGGCTCCAGGAGCACGGCATCCGCATCTGGAACGAGTGGGCGGACGAGGACGGCGACCTCGGCCCGGTGTACGGCGTCCAGTGGCGTTCCTGGAACACCGGAGATGGCCGCCGCATCGACCAGATCTCCCAGGTCCTCGAGACCCTGAAGACGAACCCGGATTCGCGTCGCATGGTGGTCTCCGCGTGGAACGTCGGTGACCTGCCCGAGATGGCCCTCGAACCTTGCCACGCGTTCTTCCAGCTCTACGTGGCCGATGGACGCCTGTCGCTCCAGCTCTACCAGCGCAGCGCGGACATGTTCCTGGGCGTTCCTTTCAACATCGCGTCCTACTCGCTGCTCACCCACATGTTCGCCCAGCAGGCGGGTCTTCAGGTCGGCGATTTCATTTGGACGGGCGGGGACTGCCACATCTACTCCAACCACACGGAGCAGGTGACCGAGCAGCTGAGCCGTGAGCCGTACCCGTTCCCGCGCTTGGACCTGACGAAGGCTCCGTCGATGTTCGAGTACTCCTTCGACGATATTTCCGTCGTCGACTACCAGCACCACCCGACGATCAAGGCACCGGTCGCCGTATGACGAAACTCGCCGCGATTTGGGCCCAGGATAGCAACGGGATCATCGGGACGGGCACGGCCATGTCCTGGCATGTTCCCGCTGATTTCCGGCACTTCAAGGCCTCCACGATGGGCTGCCCGATCATCATGGGCCGCCGCTCGTGGGAGGCCCTGGGCCGCGCGCTGCCGGGCCGCACGAACATCGTCATCACCCGCACGCCCGGGTACATGGCCGAGGGCGCACTCGTCGTTTCTTCCGTCGAGGAAGCCCTGGATGCCGCGCGCGAGGAAACGGCACGCACACAGGCCCCCTACATCTGGATCACGGGCGGGGCGCAGCTCTATGCGCAGACCCTCCCCTTCCTCGACGAGGCCGTGGTGACCGACCTGGAGTTGGATGTGGCCGCGAGCGCACCCGAGGGTTCGGCCTTCGTGTACGCGCCGCCGCTGGATCCGTCTCTGTGGCGCAGGGATGAGAACCGCAGTGATGCCGAGTGGCGTGAACGCTCGGGGGACGCGCGCTGGAAGGTGAGTACCTGGGTGCAGCGTTAACTCTTACCGCACCTCTGTGTTATTCGACAACTGTCTGGGGAGGCCCCGCGCAATGCGCGGGGCCTCCGTCGTAGGATGCACTGTGCCTTCATCTCCCTTGTTAACGAATCCGACGCTGCGCGCGCTCGTGGCGATCGCCCTGTTTACCTACACGGCGCAAAACATGCTCAACGTGTCGATCGCTCCCCTCTCGCGCGCCCTGGACCTGCCCGAGTGGATCGTGGGTGCGGCGGTGTCCCTGGCGGCTGCCGCGGTGACGGCGCTCAGCCAGTTCTGGGGGCGTCGCTCGATCGCCTGGGGACGCAGGCGCGTCATCCTGCTGGCGCTGATCCTGGCATTGACGGCGGGCACGCTCTTTTCGGCAGCGGTGTGGGCGCGCGCAGCCGATTACATCGGCGCGTTTGCCGCGGCGGGGGCCATCATGGCGGCGCGCGGCCCCTTCTTCGGTGCGGCCGTCGCGGCGATCCCGCCGACCGGGCAGGCCCTCGTCGCCGAGGTGACCCCGGACGAGGGGTCGCGCGTGCGCGGCACATCCGCGTTCTCCGGCGCAATCAACCTGTCCGTCATGGTCGGTTCCCTCGTGTCCTCGGCGCTGGGTGCGTGGTGGATCTTCGGACCCGTGCACGCCACGCCGATTTTCGTTCTCATCGCGCTGGCCATCGCCCTGATCTGGCTACCCCGTGACGGAGGCACCACCCACCCAAGGAGGCCCCTACCCCACCCGACCCGTGAGGCCGTGGAACCCGAGGAAGCGACCCCGGCCTCGTCGATTGAGGGGGCGATAGACAGCGCGAGCGTGGAAACCGCAGACGGCGAACTGCCCCCGCGCGTGAGCTGGACCGACCGGCGGATCGCCCCGTGGATCGCCTCGATCTTCGGCATCTACTTCGCGAACGGCGTCGTTCAGATCACGATGGGTTTCGTCGTGCAGGACCGCGGCGGACTCGAGCCCGCGCCCGCCGTGTCGATCACGGCCCTCATGCTGCTGGCCAACGCCGCCGGAGCCATGCTCATGCAGCTGATCGTCGTGCCACGCCTGGGATGGGGGCCTCGCAGGCTACTGCGGGCGGGCATGACGCTCGCCCTTATTGCCCTCACGTGCCTGACCCTCGCGCCGACCCTGTGGGCGGTCGCGGCATCGACCTTCGCGATGGGCGTTGCCTCGGGCATGGCCTCCCCCGGCTACTCCGCCGGCGCGTCCCTGGCTGTCACCGAGCGCGAGCAGGGCGGCATCGCCGGCGTCATCAACGCGACCGGCGCGATCACGTGGATCGTGGCCCCCGTGAGCGCCACCGCCCTGTACGGCTGGATGCCCCTGTCACCCTTCCTCCTCGCGCTGTCCCTCGTCGCACTGTCGTGTTCGTGCGCGTGGTTGCTCCTGCGCAAGCTGGACATTGTGTCCCGAGCACGCGACTAGGACGAGTGCCCCACGCCTCACAGCACGCTCGGCGCTATCCTAGAGAGGTACGTAAGCCCTACGCGAAGGAGCCACCTGTGGCACAAGAAACCCGCACCGAAACCGACTCGATGGGAGCCGTTGAGGTCCCCGCGAACCGCTATTGGGGCGCTCAGACCGAGCGTTCGCTGCACAACTTCGACATCGGCCGCAACACATTCGTGTGGGGTCGCCCGATGGTGCGCGCCCTCGGCATCCTGAAGAAGTCCGCAGCCCTGGCCAACGCTGAGCTGGGCGAGTTGCCCGCCGACATCGCGAACTACATCGCGCAGGCCGGCGACGAGGTCATCTCCGGCAAGCTCGACGACAACTTCCCGCTGGTCGTCTTCCAGACCGGCTCGGGCACGCAGTCGAATATGAACGCCAACGAGGTCATCTCCAACCGCGCCATCGAACTCGCGGGCGGCACCATGGGCACCAAGTCCCCCGTGCACCCCAACGACCACGTGAACCGCGGCCAGTCCTCGAACGACACCTTCCCCACCGCCATGCACATCGCGGTCGTCTCCGAGCTGCACGACATGTATCCGCGCGTGCGCCAGCTGCGCGACACGCTGGACAAGAAGGCCAAGGAGTTCGACGACGTCATCATGGTGGGCCGCACCCACCTGCAGGACGCGACCCCGATTCGCCTGGGCCAGGTCATCTCCGGCTGGGTTGCTCAGATCGACTTCGCCCTCGAGGGCATCGAGTACGCGGACACCCGTGCACGTGAGCTGGCCATCGGTGGTACCGCCGTGGGCACCGGCCTGAACGCTCACCCGAAGTTCGGCGAACTCACCGCGAAGAAGATCTCCGAGGAGACGGGCATCGAGTTCACACAGGCCGACAACCTGTTCGCCGCCCTGGGCGCGCACGACGCGCTGGTGCTGGTTTCGGGCGCGCTGCGCGTCCTGGCCGACGCCCTCATGAAGATCGCGAACGACGTGCGCTGGTACGCCTCCGGCCCGCGTAACGGCATCGGCGAGCTGATCATCCCCGAGAACGAGCCGGGTTCATCCATCATGCCGGGCAAGGTTAACCCGACCCAGTGCGAGGCCATGACGATGGTCGCCACCCAGGTCTTCGGCAACGACGCAACGGTCGGCTTCGCCGGCTCGCAGGGCAACTTCCAGCTCAACGTCTTCAAGCCCGTCATGGCGTGGAACGTCCTGGAGTCCATCCGCCTGCTGGGCGACGCCTGCGTGTCCTTCGACACGCACTGCGCGTACGGCATCGAGCCGAACTACGAGAAGATCAAGCACAATCTGGACATCAACCTCATGCAGGTGACGGCTCTGAACCGTCACATCGGCTACGACAAGGCCTCAAAGATTGCGAAGAACGCGCATCACAAGGGCCTGTCGCTGCGCGAGTCCGCCCTCGAGCTGGGCTTCCTGACCGCCGAGGAGTTCGACGCGTGGGTCGTTCCCGCCGACATGACGCACCCCAGCGCCGCCGACGAGTGATCCGCAAGTCGCACTGACGCTTCGGCCCCGGTCTCGCATGAGGCCGGGGCCGGTTTCACATGTACGAGGCCAGGGCCGCGTTGGAGCGATAGGCGAGCACGACAGGGAATACAGGTCGAACCCGCGCAGTTATATGCCATGTAAACAATCGGAGGGGTTCATGACGCACACGCACACCACCTACAACGAGGCCGTCCACGCGGCCCTGCACCTGCTAGCCGACGACATGGGCTACAAGATTCCCTCCCACGCGGATATCGCACAGGAGCGCGCATACCTACGCGCCCTCATGAACATGCGCGATCCCGCTCCCCTGCCTGATAGCTACCGTGAGGCTGAAGCGGTTGTTCTCGACACCGAACGAGAGCGACGCGGAACCGTGACCTGGGAGGACGCCACGGCCTCGTCGGCTCATCCGAGGATTGCCCTGTGGCGTGGGGACATCACGCGCCTGCAGGTCGATGCAATCGTCAACGCTGCAAACTCGGCGATGCTCGGGTGCCGAGCGCCCGGACACACGTGCATTGATAACGCAATCCACAGCGCAGCCGGGCTCGGGCTACGTCAGGCGTGTGCCGACGCGATGGATGAGCGCGCACGCGGCGACGATCCCTCAGGATTCCCGACGGGCGAGGCCCTCCTCACTCCCGGTTTCCACCTGCCGGCGCGCTTCGTCATCCATACCGTCGGCCCCATCGTCAGCGGAGAGTTGACGCAGACGCACCGGGAGGCTCTCGCCCGCTCGTATCGGCGATGCTTGGAGGAGGCAGCCGCGCTTGGGCTTGACACGGTGGCGTTCTGCTGTATCTCCACGGGCGTCTTCAGTTTTCCCCAAGAGAAGGCGGCGCGTATCGCCGTGGCGACCGTGTCCGATTTTTTGGAGTCCGGCACTGCGGGCACGGACAATCTGCGCGTCATTTTCGACGTATTCGGTGACCGAGACGAGGCCCTATACCACGCTCTTCTTGGACTCTGACCCCATCAGCGAGTGAGGAAACACCATGAACCGACCCACCACCCTGCGCGAAGCTATCGAGGCCGCCGACTCGATCCTGATTGGGGCGGGAGCCGGTCTGTCCGCAGCCGACGGCGATCATCACTCCGGCCCGGTCTTCGACGCGCGTTTCGCTGACTTTCGCGACCAGCGCGGCATTACGGACGCCTACTCGGGCGGCTTCTATCCCTTCCCCACGTCGGAGGAGCGCTGGGCGTTTTGGAGCCGTATGATCTCCCTGCTACGCTACGAGGCCGGCCCGGGGCAGGTGTACGCGGACCTGCTGGGCCTCGTCAGCGAGCGCGACTATTTCATCATCACGACGAACGTGGATCATCGTTTCCAGACGTCTGGTTTCGACAAGGAGCATCTGTTCTACACGCAGGGCGATTACGGGCTACTGCAGTGTTCGGTCCCCTGCCACGATGCCACCTACGACAACGAGAAGTGGGTACGCCAGGCGGTGGCCAGCCAGGAAGGCATGCGCATCCCGTCGGAGTTGATTCCGCAGTGCCCGAGGTGCGGTGAGGAGATGACGACGAATCTGCGCGTCGATGCCCGCTTCGTTCAGGACGCGGGATGGGCGGCGGCTGCCGGGCGCTATGAGGATTTCCTGGAGCGAACCTGCGTTGACCGTGTTCTCTACCTTGAGCTGGGCGTCGGCATGAACACGCCGAGCATCATCAAGTTCCCGTTCTGGCGGCGCGTCTACGACAATCCGGAGGCAACCTACGCGTGCGTTGCGCTGGATGCATCGGCCCCAGCGGAGATTGCGGATCGGTCCCTCCTGATCCGAGGCGACATCGCCGAAGCCCTGGCGAGCGCGCGCGGATAACGAGCCGAGGCCTCGGCCCCTTACATCTGAGCGCGCGTCTTCTGACGCATCTTCAGGATCGTCGAGGCGATGATGGAGAGCAGGAAGATGTTGAAGAGGATCGCGCCGACGCCCGGGGACACGAGCGTGGCGACGAGGCGTCCGGTGGGGGCCGTGGCCGCGGCAGAGGCCCCAACGATCATGCCGATGCGCAGGTCGACCATGCGATGGCGCAGGTTGGTGACGGTGCCGGCGATGCCGGTAGGGATCATGACGAGCAGGGACGTGCCGCGCGCGATGAGGTCGCCCGCACCGACGGCGAGTTCCATGCCGGGCACGATGACGGATCCGCCGCCCACGCCGACCAGGCCGGAGAGGATTCCGGCGCACAGGCCCACCAGGATCATGAGCACGCACGAGGCCAAGGTCAGTGAGACGGCACCCTCGCGCGTGGGGACATGCAGGTATTGGGAGACGATCACGAAGAGTGTGAAGCCAATGAGGATCCAGAGCAGGGCGGGCGCGGGCAGACGCCGCAGGAGCCACACGCCGACCTGGGAGCCCGCGAGCGCGCCGACGACAAGGAGGGCTGCTCCAGCCCAAGAGACCTCGCTGTGCAGGGCGTAGGTGCCCGAGCCGACGGCGGCGGTGACGATGATGGCGGCGAGGGACGTGGCCGAGGCGCGACGCTGGTCCATGCCCAGGACGGTCATGAGCGCGGGGACGATGACGAGGCCGCCTCCCACTCCGAAGAGTCCGGAGAGGAAGCCCGCACCCACGCCAGTGGCGATGACGAGGAAAATACGGCGCAGGGTGAGAGCCTGGGAGTCGGTGTGGTCCATGTCTCTACTGTAGTCCTGGGTAACGCGTCTTCTGCTACGGGGCTTCACCCCGCGCGAAACGCATGTGCACGTCCTGTTCACGGCGGTTTCAGTGAGCGTAGACTTCTGGCATCGACGAAAGGACAAGCAATGACCAATGTTCTGATTGTGTCGGGTCACCCGCGTCTCGGTGACGATTCGGTGGCAAACAAGACGATTCTGGAGGAGCTGGCGTCGCTGCTTCCCGAGGCCGCCTTTGATCAGCTCAGCGACCTTTACCCCGATGGCGTGATCAATGTCGAGGCCGAGCAGGACAAGCTGCGTGGTGCCGACGTCATCGTGCTGCAGTATCCCCTGTGGTGGTACGGCTGGCCCTCGCTCCTGCAAAAGTGGGTGGAGGACGTGTTTGTGCACGGTTTCAGCCACGGGTCGACGGGAACGGCGCTGCGCGGCAAGAAGCTGGTGGTGTCATTGACGACGGGGGCGGCGGAATCCTACTATGACGCCCAGCCGGGCGGCATCGAGCATTTCTTGGCCGCGGTGAAGGCGACGAACGCCCTGACGGGTCTGGAGTATGCGGGTGTTCTGCCTCTGTACGGCGTTTCCTACGCGAATCGTACGGATGCGGAGGCACGCGCCGACATGGTCGAGCGTTCGCGCGAGCACGCGAAGCGCCTGGCGGAGTTCGTCTCCTCCCTCTGAGCAACCACTCCCCTGCTGCCAGGCAAGACGCGAAACCCGGCTCCGGCCTCGTCGATGAACGAGGTCGGAGCCGCCTCTTCTTTGCACCAAACCTGACAGGTGTATCCGGGGCCGAGCACCTACTTCTTCTTCCTTTTCTTCGGTGCGGGCAGTTCCTCCCACACCGCGTCGATAACGTCGTGCAGCGTGTCGCGGTCCTCCAGCTCCACGAGGAGCATCTCCCTCGCTCCCTCGTAGGGGGTGACACGCAGGGCGCCGGGCAGGAGCTGTTCGGAGGCGGGCATGATCTTGAGCAGGAAGCGGTCGTCGTATATGCCGCCCACGACCTTGCCCCGGTAGTAGAGGATGTATTCGCCCATCATTTTGCGGTGCGCCACGTCGTCCAGCTCACCCAGCAGGTCGAGCACGAACTCCAGGTATTGGTCGGTGGACGACATCGTTCATCCTCGCTTTCCCGCTCGCTACCACGGTACTTGGTCCCGCGCCGCGGCGAGCGACTGTCCTATGTTATCGCAATGCAGTCGCCTCATACGTGGGCTCCTCACCGGAGTCGTTCGTTGATCGAGGGCGGGGGCCTGGTGACTAAACGCGGCCGAGTCCGGTGAAGCGTTCGACCCAGGCCCGAAGAGCCTCAAGGACACGGACGCGCACGGCTTCGCGCCCGGCTCCTGCACCAAAGCGCCGCATGGGCGGAAGGATGGAGGACAGGCCGGTTCCTTCATCGTTCACGTAACCCTCACGTAGCGACTCGTAGGCAAACTCGCGCGCCCCTTCGCCTAGGCGTTCAGCCTTGATGATGGCGGCCAGTTCTCCCTCGCGTTTCGCGGCAATGAAGGCCTCAAACTCGGTGGGGACATCCCCGTTGACGGAGACCCTGCGGTAGAACTCTTCGATGAGATCGCGCTTGCCTCGCAGTGTCGGAGAAGACGCCAGGGCGCGCGCAATGTCAACAGGGATTTCTCGGTCCTCGCCGTCTCCCTTTTCTCCCCGGTGATGTTCGACCAGCATGAGGATGTAGTCGACATTGATGTCCACCTGCTTGACCAGTTCCATCTCAAAGACCAGGTCGTCAGCGATGGGTTCTTTGTCGGCCCGAGCGCGTTCACGAGACTCGTTGTACAGGTCCAGGTAGATACTCCGGTAGTCTTCGAGGTCACGAGACGGGATGGGGTCATCGGATTCGAAGTCGTCGAAGGACGTCAGGATGTTGCGCAGTCGGAGGACCTGTCCCATGAGGATGATGAAGCGCTTCTTGTCCTTTTCGGAGGTGATCGATCCGATCGGGAGGGGGAAGTCGATGCGCAGCTGATCCATGGTCTCCAAGTAGCTGGACAGGTATTCGCCGTAGGGGCGCAGCAGTACTTGTCCGCGTGCTTCCTTGTTTCCGAAGAGGGCGATCGCGTCTTCGGTGGCCTGCTCAAGGTTCCGGAAGCACACGATGTTGCCGTAGGTTTTCACAGAGTTGAGGATTCGGTTGGTGCGGGAGAAGGCTTGGATGAGGCCATGGGCGCGCAGGTTCTTGTCGACCCACAGGGTGTTGAGTGACTTGGAGTCGAAGCCAGTGAGAAACATGTCGACGACGATGACCAGGTCAATACGTTTCTCGGCGAGGGCGCGAGATAGGTGCTCGTAGTAGTGCTCGAATCCCGATGCGTCGGTGCCGAAGTTGGTGCCGAATTTCTGGTTGTAGTCGGCGATCGCGTCGTCGAGGAAGGCGCGATCGTCCTGGGAGAGGGCCGAGGGATCCATGGATTCTTCGGTGAGCAGACCGGTTCCGGGCGCATCGGCGTTGGGCGCATAGGAGTAGATGATGCCGACGGAGCGCCTGCGTGCGGGAGGCAGGTCAGCCTGCTGGCGAGCGAACTCCTGGTAGTAGGCGCGGGCGGCCTTGATGGAGGAGGTGGCGAACAGGGAGTTGAATCCTGTCACCCGCTGGTCACGCAGCTGGTAGGAGGCGTGACGCTTCGTCTTGTGGTCGAAGTGCTCGAGGATGTAGGAGACGACCGACGAGATGTGTGTCGGGTTCATGTACACACTGTCGGTGTCGATGCCCTCCACCTCGCGGTTGTCGATACCGTCGCGCACTCGGAAGGTGTTGACGTAGTCGACACGGAAGGGCAGGACGGTCTTGTCCCGGATGGCGTCGACGATGGTGTAGGAGTGCAGCTGGTCCCCGAAGGCCTGCTCAGTGGTGCGCAGGTTTGCTTTCCCGGAGCTGGAGGCGTTTTCCGCAAAGATGGGTGTGCCGGTGAAGCCGAAGAGGTGATAGTTGCGGAACGCGCGCGTGATGTCGGTGTGCATGTCGCCGAATTGGCTGCGGTGGCATTCGTCGAAGACGAGGACGACGTGCCCGGTGTAGATGGCGTGGCCGCGGTTTGCCTTGACGAAGGTGGAGAGCTTTTGGATGGTCGTGACGATGATCGGGATGGATGCGTCGTTGATTTGTTCGGCGAGCTGTCGGGTGGACTGGTTCGCAGAGACCGTTCCTGCGGCGAAGGTGTTGTATTCCTTGATGGTCTGGTGGTCCAGGTCCTTGCGGTCGACGACGAAGAGGACCTTGTCGACGCCTTCCATGCCAGCGGCGAGCTTCGCCGTCTTGAAGGAGGTGAGGGTCTTTCCGGAACCCGTCGTGTGCCAGATGTATCCTCCGGCTGCGACGGTGCCGGTTTGCTTGTTCATGGTGGATGTCTTGATGCGCTGGAGAATCGCTTCGGTGGCGGCAATCTGGTAGGGCCGCATGACGAGGAGCTTGTGAGAGGTATCGAGGACGCAGTAGCGGGTGAGGATTGCGAGGATGGTGCGCTTGGCCAGGAAGGTAGCCGCGAAGTCGGTGAGGTCGGGGATCTGGTTGTTGGCGGCGTCGGTCCACCAATTGGTGAATTCGTAGGAGTGGGCGTTGGCGGCGGCGACTTCGCGCCTGTGCCCGACGTTTTCGCGGATGTGTTGGAGGCGCACGGTGTTGGAGTAGTACTTGGTCTGGGCGCCGTTGGAGATAACGAAGATCTGTACGTAGCCGAAGAGGCCGTCTCCGGCGTGGAAGGAGTCACGCTGGTAGCGGTCGATCTGGTTGAAGGCTTCGCGCAGTTTTTTGCCGCGTCGTTTGAGTTCGATGTGGACGAGGGGCAGTCCGTTGACGAGGATGGTGACGTCGTAGCGGTTGGAACGCAGCCCCGTGTCGACTGCGTACTGGTGGATGACCTGCACCTTGTTGCGGTGGATGTTGGTCTTGTCGATGAGGCGGATGTTCTTGGGCGTGCCGTCGTCGCGGGTGAGGACCTGCACGTGGTCCTCCTGGATACGCCGGGCTTTGGCGACCACGGGGTTGGCGTCAGCGGAGGGTACATCGACGATATTGTGGCGGTAGAAGCGCCGCCATTCGTCGTCGCTGAATCGGTAGTTGTTGAGGGCTTCGAGCTGGGCACGCAGGTTTGCTTCGAGGCCAGCCGCGTCGTGGATGTCCGCGTACTCGTAGGCTTGGCCACGCAGCTGGTTGATGAGGGCGTCTTCGAGGGAGCCTTCGCTCTGGTAGTCCCGTTCCTCCTCGTGGGTCGGCTCGTAGAGGCCGACGACCGTGAAGTCGTCGGTAAGGACGACGGGTTCAATGCGGGGGCGAGGTTCGTCGGTGGACACTCGCGGTCCTTTCTCTACGGGTCTCGGTCGAGGCCGGGGCTACTTCCGCGGGAGGCTACCCTCCCGTTTCAATGTGGTTGTTTCGATGCTAACGTGCCCCGTCCTCATCTGCGTCCAGGCTGTACCAGCGATGTCAGCTGACAGACAAATCCACAGCCTGCTGTACACGCCACGCCTGCGCGATAGCAAGCGATTTGTCATCATGCTCGTCGCTGGCACTCAGACGGCGACCAGCCCTGTTTGCGCCCGCCCGAGTCACGTGGTCCTGCTGTTTTTCAGCCATATTCGAAGTACAGTGACCCGAAGGTGATCAAGGGGAGGGAGCAGTCATGGCACAGACAGTCATCGACGTCGCAACCTACATCCTGGAGCGCACGGATACGATCACGACCATGAAGCTCCAGAAGCTTGCCTTCTACTCCCAGGCTCAGCACCTCGCGCAGTATGGAGTGCAGCTCTTCCCGGAGGACTTTCAGGCGTGGCGGGGCGGCCCGGTCGCACCAGAACTCTACGCCCTGCATCGCGGAAAGTTTCTGATTCGTCCAGGCGAGCTAGAAGGCGGCGATTCGTCGACTCTGACCGATCACGAACGTTCTGTTATCGACAATGTGTGTGCTGCGATGGGACACGCGACTGGTGCTGAGCTGAGCGAACGCACGCACCGAGAATCCCCCTGGCTCGATGCGCGCGACGGCCGGAAGCCCTCCGAACCATCAGACACAGTCATTACCCAGGACGCAATGCGCAGGTACTACCAGGAGCATCCCGTCCTCGGTTGATTGCCTAATGACACCCCTTTGCTCTGACGCCACTATGGACACTAGAATAATTGCAGGGCAAGGGCTGAAACGGGTACGAAGCAGGTCACCTGCAGAGGACGACCGCGAAACCCGACAAAACAGGGCCTCGTAATAGTCCACTCGTGGACGGCAAGCTGAAGTCACGCCCTCGTGTTCCCCTCGCGCACGCGCGAGGGGAACACGTCTCTACGACGCGACGCTTCCGGAGACAACTTTTTCAGGGAAAGAGAGCAAGCGATCCCTGTAGTGCTCGTACTGGGCGTGACGGGCTGCGATCTCGGCGGGCAGGCCCGAGGAGATGTCGTTGACGAAGGCATCGAAGCGGTCGAGGAGAGCAACTATCCGCGCTTGTTCCTCAACTGTCGGAAGAGGAACCGATAACCGCTCGAGATCGAATTTCCGGATGGAAGGGACAGCCCCAGAGTCATGAGCGACAGAAACCAGGTCTTGTTCCAGGAACCAGTAATATAAAAATTTGCCATTAATTCCATCCGGGAGACACACTGCCACGTTATTGTCAACAAGAGACGCCACACTCAAAATACGCTTCTTATTCGTCCTAATAGCTGCACCAATTTTCGGAAACACAATAGCTCCAGCAGGAAATGGAGCCATACTCAGTCTATGAGCATCCGCTTTAGCTAGATAGTTGGCAGCACTTTCTAGGAACACCTGATTACCAGGACGATTCATATCCGAAACCTTATAGAACGGATATTCACCGAATATACGCCCCTGCTCAGACTTTGGAAACCCGTATCCAGCAGAGATGCGGGAAACAGACCCCAAATCAACCACCTTCACTTGACCACGGGATGCCAGCGAATCATAGGAGAGCAAATCGTTACGGTAGTACTCATACTGGGTTCGTCTGGCTTCCAGTTCCGCTTCCAGTTCCGCTTCCAGTTCCGCTTCCAGCGTCGTGAACTGATCTAAGATTCTCGTAATTTCCCACTGCACCTCAAGCGGTGGAACAGGAATACGAACACGTGACAGACCTTTATCGGAAATGCGCCGAACCTTCGCTCCGGTGAGGTACGGTCGCTTCTGCTCTTGAAACAGACTGGACGCAAAGAAATACGAAACATATTTAGGATCGAGGCTGTGGCGAAAGTAGAACATATCGCCGCTGATTGCTACTTCTCCTGATCCGAGCCATGCAGTCGCTTTTCCTACGGCTTCATCATCCTCACTCGTTGTCGCAATAAGAAGATCACCATGATCAGCACGCTTGAGTCGATCAAATTGCGCATCTGACACCAATGCGACAGCCTCATCGACAAAAACCCCAAATCGGGTATGAATCTGCCCATAATGTACACACGGCTTCCCTTGTTCGACAAAGTCTGTCTTCTGCAGACCTCCGCCACGAACAAAACTTCCAATTTCACCCAGCGGCCTGTATTCCACCCCTTCCGGGCACAGTTCCTTGATCAACTCGGCGAGGCGGCTCATCGGTCAGCCTCCAGTTCCGCGACGATCGCGTCGATGGAGGCGCGCAGCTCGCGTTGACGCTCCACGATACCGGCGATGCGGGCATTGAGTTCGACGATGTCCACTTGCTCGCGCGTATCCTCGGGCTCGACGTAGGAGGACACCGACAGGTTCCAGTCGTTGGCCGCGATGTCGTCAATCGACACCAGCGCGGCGACGTGGTCCACCGCCTGACGCTGCGACACTAGGGAGAGGATCCGCTGCTGATTCTCCGGCGTCAGGCGATTCTTGTTTCCCTCACGCGCACACTCGGCGGACGCGTCCATGAAAAGAACGCTGTGGTCGGGACGCGCCTTCTTGAGCACGATGATGCAGGTCGCGATCGTCGTCCCGAAGAATAGGTCCGGCGGCAGCTGGATCACCGCGTGCACGAAGTTGTTTTCCACCAGGTATCGGCGGATCTTTCCCTCGGCACCGCCGCGGTACAGGACGCCCGGAAACTCGACGATCGCGGCTGTGCCGTCCTCGGCCAACCAGTGCAGCATGTGCATGGTAAAGGCCAAGTCCGCCTTGGATTTAGGGGCCAGCACGCCCGCTGGGGCGAAGCGCGGGTCGTTGATGAGGGCAACGTCGTCCTTACCCGCCCACTTCGTGGAATACGGTGGGTTCGAGACGATCGCGTCGAAAGGCTGATCGTCCCAGTGGGCAGGCTCCGTCAGCGTATCCCCCAGCGCGATGTCAAAGTTCGCAAAATTCACGTCGTGCAGGAACATGTTGATGCGGCACAGGTTGTACGTCGTCAGGTTGATCTCCTGACCGAAATACTGGCGGGTTCTCGACGGTCCCAGTAGCTTCGCGAATTTGAGGAGCAACGACCCCGAGCCTGCACACGGGTCGTACACACGAGCCACGTCAGAGCGCCCGTCCAGGGCGAGGGTCGCGAGGACCTCGGCGACTTCCTGCGGCGTGTAGAACTCGCCGCCCGATTTACCCGCGCTTGAGGCGTACATGGTCATCAGATACTCGTAGGCGTCACCGAAAGCATCGATCTTCGCAGCACCATGCTCCAGTGGCAGGTCTCCGACGGCATCCATGATCTTCACGAGTTTCGCGTTACGCTGGGCGACCGTGTTGCCGAGTTTTGCGGAGTTCACGTCCACGTCGTCGAAAAGGCCACGCAGATCAGACTCGGAGCCGCCGCCTCGAGCCGAGTTTTCAATGAAGCGGAAGACGCGAGCAAGGGTCTCATTGAGATCCTCGTCGGATGCTGCGCGCGCCCGCACATTAGCGAACAGGTCAGAGGGTCGAATAAAGAACCCCTTTTCCCTCACAATATTCTCGCGATCACTCTCCGCTTCCTCGTCGCTGAGGGTTGCGTAATCGAAGGCTGCGGCCTCCTCAGGCGTTCCACCTTCAGAGAGGATCCCCTCGCGCTCGGAGACGTTCATGTAGTCCGTCAGTTTCTCGGAGATGAAACGGTAGAACAGGAAGCCCAGCACGTAGCTTTTGAAGTCCCACCCGTCCACGCTTCCACGCAGATCGTTGGCGATGCGCCAGATCGTCTTGTGCAGCTCCGCTCGCTCGATCATTGCCGCCACTATGCCCTCGATTTCCTTGCCAGGGTCAACACGCCCTCATATATTCCGCTCATGATGCGCGTCACCACAGCGAACAGATGAGGCGAAGCGCACGCTTAGCTTACGCTACGACGCCTTGCGCGCCTCCCTCAGAGCTTCGACGATCTCGCACACCCTCCCCAACCTCGTTCATTGACGAGGCCGAGGCCGGGTCTGTGGGCCAGCTTCCTTGACCAAAGCGCCCCACAGAACACTAGACAGTTCCTAGCCAAGCACCATCTTTTCAAGATGAAATACCCTCTAACCAGAGCTAAGAAACCCACACAACATCTTGCAAGAGCGCTGATACTGAGCCATTTCCGCACTTTCACTTGTCCAAACTGTGGGACACTTGTCAGCTACTTGACTATATTGTCGATTAATTTACTGAATAAGCGACGTACCGTTGAATGAGCGCACCCATGCGCCAGGCTCCCTCGGAAGAGTCTCATCAACACCATCGAGGACACACGTCATGTCAACGCAACATCCCCCGACCATCCTCAACGAGTGGATTCTGCGCAACGACGACGGTTCCTACTGGTGCCGAGGCCTCGGCTCCCCATGGTGGGTCAACACCCCCAAGGGGACACCCAAGCACGAGAACCACATAACCAAGATGAACGTCAACACCCAGGGGTGGCACGAGTACATCACGGTTCAGTACGTGAACCGCGGTTCCGGCACGTGCCTGACAATCTCGAATGACACGACGACGACCTCGACACAGGCGATCATCGCGCAGTGCTCGTCTTCGTCGCCGTCACAGCGCTGGTCCGCCCCCGTTCCGGCAGGCCAGTAGCGGAGCCGTCACCGGATAGGCACTACCCGGTAGGACGACTCCCCTCTGGGCGCGCGATGGCTCACGCGCAGCCCACAACTCGGCCCCGACCTCGTATTTTCGACGAGGCCGGGGCCGAGTCATAAATCTTACCATCCCCTCTCAGTCAAACAGCAGCTCCCACGGTGAAGCGGATGACCATGAATGAACGCACTGCACCTATCGCGACGAGCGACACCAGGACCCCCGATGGAGCCGTTCACGTCAAGGAGCGGGCCTAACACGCACCGTATGTCAGAAGCAGCTGTTCCAGGCGAGTAATGAACTCACCAACCCCGAGACTGTAGTTCAGATACGTCCGTTTGATCGCATCTGCATGCGCAGCTTTCACCAGGACTACGTTATCGAATTCAGGTTCTCGACTATCGCCCTCATTAACAGAGTCGGCACCAAGAGATATTTTTTCAATGCGCTGGTATTCGCTATTCGCTTCAGAGAAATCGACGAAACCAACAATATCGAAAAACTGGAGATCACGTATGAGACAGAGCAAGAAATATTCGTCACTCGCACCCACATCAGATGCAACAACAATGCCACTGCGCGCTACAGCTAACTCTTTCAAAATCTTGGTTATATCACAAATTTCTACAATTTCACTACAGATTGAATATACATCATCACTCACACCCGGAATTCCAGGCATTTCCTCTTCTTGAGCAAATAAGTGAGAACTTAACGTCAGAAAACGGTCACGCATTTGCTCCTTTCCCCTAAGTTTTGCA
Source organism: Actinomyces sp. ICM47 (assembly GCF_000278725.1). GTDB lineage: Bacteria > Actinomycetota > Actinomycetes > Actinomycetales > Actinomycetaceae > Pauljensenia. The sequence goes on from NZ_ALCA01000033.1 coordinate 30,497, forward strand.
CGGGTATCCGGGCTCTTGTATTCAAGGCCGTACACCTCGCCTACTGCTTCAACACCTGTTGCCCAAAGGTGCTGAAGACGCGTACGAATCTGCACTTCAACTCGATACGAAATGCCAGATACAGGGACCTTGTATATTGCATGATAACTACGATAGCCACTTCGTTGAGGTACTGCGATATAGTCTTTAACCTTAGGCTTTCCAAGAATGCGCTCCAGCTCCGTTGCCGCACGGTATACTTCTTCAACATCATTAACGATAAGACGACAGCCGCCAATATCGTCAAGGACCCCGAGTTTGAATCTACTCTCTTCCCGCTGGAGCTTCCGAAGAATCGATTTCATCCGTTTCAGTCGATACGAGACAACAGCACCTTCAAATTGATGGGAGCAACTGCTCAGCGCTTCGAAACAGCGAGCTGTCGGCTCCAGATGTTGGACTCGCCACGTATGAGCGATAGCGAGAGCTTCCTGGCTCTTCATAATTGGGGGTGTAGTTGGGGTTTGAATCCTCCGGTTTCGAGGAGTGCTCGAGTGATGTAGTGGGTGAGGTTTCGGAATCCGAGGGCGGAGCCGCGTAGGTGTTCGAGGCGTCCGTTGATGGCTTCGGTGGGGCCGTTGCTGGTGTGGGGGTTATCGAAGTAGGCCAGGATGTCTGTGGCTCGGCGTTTGAGTGTCCTACCTAGCGTGATGAGCTCGGTGAGGGAGGAGGGCACGCTTGTAGAGGTGAGGCGCGTGATTTCCTCGTGCATTAAAGTCTTTCCCCCACGCGCGTTGGATGAGCGGTAGGCGTCGATGATGTTCTGGTAGACGCTCCAGGTGACCTCAAGGGCGACGTGGCAATCGCTGGCGAACAGGTCGAGGATCTGGTGTTGTTGGAGCGGCGTGAGTAGGCAGGATCTGGTGTGCATCATCCTGCGGGCCTTGTAGAGGGGATCCGTGGCCCGCCCGCGCCGATGGTGAAGTTCTTGCTGGATGCGCCTTCGGCACTCATCCAAGGCGTTGCCGGCCAGGTGCACGACGTGGAAGGGGTCCATGACCGCGGTTGCGTCTGGGAGTTCTTCGGCGGCGGCGCTTTTGAACCCGGTGAATCCATCCATTGCGACGATCTCGATGCGCTCGCGCCACGTGTCGGGCTGGGAGGCCAGCCAGGTTTTGAACACCTTTTTGGAGCGGCCCGGGACCATGTCCAAGAGCCGGGAGGGGCCACTGCGATCTCGGATGGGCGTCAAGTCCAAGACGACGGTGACGATTCTTGTCGCCGTACGGGGTGTGGCGCCACACGTGTTCATCCACGCCAATGACACGCACCCCCTCGAACCGTGCTGGATCATTGATCAGCAGGCGCGCCCCTTCGGCCAGGACAGCAGTGTTAGCGGCTCTTCCAGGACACGCCCAGGGCCTGGGCGATACGCGCCACCGTCAAATGGTGGACGACCAGCCCAGTGAGTGCCCAGCGCACCGCCGCCCGTGAGAGCTTGGCGCGCGGATCGACCGCTTGGCTCATATCCTGACGCCACACGTGAGCGCACTCCTGGCACCGGTAGCGGCGCACGCTCACATGCAAAATCGTGGGACGCCACCCGTAAGGCTCGTGCGCCAAGCGCCTGACTACCGTGTCACGCGCCTCGCCCTGGCACCCGCAGCAGCGACACCACCGATCCTCACCAACAATGCGGCAAGCCAACACTGCATGGTCTGGCTCAATGCGCTGGCCGGTCACTTCCAGACCCAGGTCATCCAGGCGCGTGAACGCGCTCAGGTCAGGGCGATCAAAGGTAGTATTAGACATGTCGAGGTCTTTCAGATGGACAGTGTCGGAATCTCCATCATCGAAAGACCTCGA
>NZ_ALCA01000034.1 GCF_000278725.1 Actinomyces sp. ICM47
TACACCCCGAACCTGGCAATGTCGTTGAATAACCTGGCGGCCTTTTTGTCGGAGGTGGGGGAGTGGAATGAGGCGTTGGTGGCTGCCCGCAAGGCGGTGGAGCTGTATCGCGGGCTGGCTGAGGCTTCCCCGCAGGCCTACACCCCCGACCTGGCTGCGTCGTTGAATAACCTAGCGAAGCGTTTCTCGGCAGTGGGGGAGCGGAACGAGGCGTTGGAGGCGGCCCGCGAGGCGGTGCGTTTGCGCCGACCGCTGGCTGAGGCTTCCCCGCAGGCCTACACCCCCGACCTGGCTGCGTCGTTGACTAACCTGGCGAACATTTTGTCGGAGGTGGGAAAGCAGGATGAGGCGTTGGTGGCGGCCCGCGAGGCGGTGGCGCTGTATCGCGGGCTGGCTGAGGCTTCCCCGCAGGCATACACCCCGAACCTGGCTGGGGCGTTGACTAACCTGGCGAATCGTTTGTCGGAGGTGGGGGAGCGGAATGAGGCGTTGGTGGCGGCCCGCGAGGCGCTGGAGGCGTATCGGGTGTTGGCTGAGGCCTCCCCGCAGGCCTACACGCCTGCCCAGGCTGCATCGTTGAATAATCTGGCGAATCATCTGTCGGAGGTCGGTGAATCGGAAAAAGCGCTCGAATTCAAACGTGAGGCTAGACAGCTGGCAGATGATTTGCCTTAGGCTACTCTCCTTGGCGTCGATCCTGACGGCACCGCTTTTGATTTGCCCTTGAAAGCTGAATGAGGGAAAGGCCAATCGTCTCGGCGGGTGGCGGCTAAGCTGCTCTTGGCCATTCTGTTTGTATTTTGCAACGCGAACAATCGTGCGGGCACGACCACCTTCGAGTGGGCGCCGGGCTTCACCCCGGCCTCGGCCTCCGAACTGGCCAAAGGCCTGCACGCCCTGACTTGGAACGACCGCCCGCTCGATCAGTGGGCTTGAGGCTGGTTCTCGTCGCCTGACTGACCGGCGGCGGGGGCCACGAAGGGCGAGACCTCGTAGGGGAACGAGCGGTACTTGAAGTAGCCCTCCAGGTAGGACAGATGCTCCTCGCACGCCAACCACGTCTTCGTGCGGGCGCGGTGGATCGCCGGATTACGCCAGTCGATCCGATAGATCGCGGCGTTCGTGCATTCGCGTGCCGAGCAGATACCCGACGCGCTTTCGACTCCCAGAGCCATGGTGTCCTCCCGATGCGGTTACGCTTGGAAGTATGCCAACCCTCGTCCTCGTTCGCCACGCGCAAGCCGCCTACAACTACCCCGACCGCGCCCGCCCCCTCACCGAGGCCGGACGCGACCAGGCCGCGCGCCTCGGTGCCACCCTCGCCCGCGAGGTCGGTGCCTTCGATGTCGCCGTTTCCTCCGACGCGCAGCGCGCCCGCGAAACCTTCGCAGCGATCCTCGCGCGCGCAGGAGCCGACGAGTCATGGCACGACCGCTCCATCTACGACGGCGGCGAGGAAGAGATTATCGAGCTAGCCCGCACCTTCACCGGCGAGGCCTGCCTGATCGTCGGACACGAACCCGTCATCTCCTATGCCGGATACATCCTCGCCCGCCAAGAGGACCGAGGGGTAGCCGACAGGGGAGTGCCCACCGCCACCGCCCTCGTCCTTTCCTTCGAGGGTGCGTGGGAGGATCTCGCGCCCGGAACGTGCGCCATGCGGGTCTTCTACACCCCGCCCACCCGATAGGTGATGTGCCCCGGGGAGGCGGCCACGGCCTCGTCCCCGATCCTGTGACGGTGTTTACGTTTGTCCACGTGAGTGCCACACACATAGGGGAGGGCCGCCTCAACGCGATAGAATATGTCGGTATCTATCCACCCAACAGGGAGAAGTGATGTCGGGACACTCTAAGTGGGCGACCACTAAGCACAAGAAGGCCGCCATTGACGCCAAGCGCGGCAAGCTCTTCGCGCGCCTCATCAAGAACATTGAGGTTGCGGCTCGCACGGGCGGCGGCGACCCCGCTGGCAACCCGACGCTGTACGACGCCATCCAGAAGGCGAAGAAGAACTCCGTCCCCGCCGACAACATCGACCGCGCCGTCAAGCGTGGCTCCGGTGCCGAGGCCGGTGGCGCCAACTACGAGACGATCATGTACGAGGGCTACGGCCCCAACGGTGTTGCGTTCCTCGTGGAGTGTCTGACGGACAACCGCAACCGCGCCGCCTCCGACGTGCGCCTGGGCTTCACTCGCCACGGCGGTTCCCTGGCCGATCCCGGTTCGGTTTCCTACCTGTTCTCCCGTCGCGGCGTCGTCGAGGTGCCCGCCGCCGACGGCGTGGACGAGGAATCCATCATGATGGCCGTCCTCGATGCCGGTGCCGAAGAGGTCGAGGACGCTGGCGATCTCTTCGTCATCGAATCCGACCCCAAGGACGTCGTCGCCGTGCGCACCGCCCTGCAGGAGGCCGGCATCGACTACGACTCCGCCGAAGTCCAGTTCGTCGCCTCCACCGAGGTCGAGCTCGATCTCGAGGGTGCTCTCAAGGTCAACAAGCTCATCGATGTCCTCGAGGACTCCGATGACGTGCAGAACATCTACACGAACATGTCGCTGAGCGACGAGGTTCGTGCCCAGCTGGAAGAGCAGGAGTGACAATGAGCGATTCGACCGCTAAGCGCGAGGTCGGCACCCCGCAGGTCAAGCGTGGCATGGCCCAGATGCTCAAGGGCGGCGTCATCATGGACGTCGTCACCCCCGAGCAGGCGAAGATCGCCGAGGACGCGGGCGCCGTGGCCGTCATGGCCCTCGAGCGCGTCCCCGCCGACATTCGCGCCCAGGGCGGCGTGGCACGTATGTCCGACCCGGACCTGATCGAAGGCATCATCGAAGCCGTGTCGATCCCCGTCATGGCCAAGGCTCGCATCGGTCACTTCGTCGAGGCGCAGGTCCTGCAGTCCCTGGGTGTCGACTACATCGACGAGTCCGAGGTGCTGACCCCCGCCGACTACAGCCACCACATCGACAAGTGGAACTTTACGGTTCCCTTCGTCTGCGGTGCGACCAACCTCGGTGAGGCGCTGCGCCGCATCAACGAGGGTGCGGCCATGATCCGTTCCAAGGGCGAGGCCGGCACAGGTGACGTCTCCAACGCGACCACGCATATGCGCAAGATCCGCGACGAGATCCGCCACCTGACCTCCCTGCCCGAGGACGAACTCTACGTCGCAGCCAAGGAGCTCCAGGCCCCCTACGAGCTCGTCGCCGAGGTCGCCCGTGAGGGCCGCCTCCCCGTCGTGCTCTTCACGGCCGGTGGCATCGCCACCCCCGCCGACGCTGCCATGATGATGCAGCTGGGTGCCGAGGGCGTCTTCGTCGGTTCAGGCATCTTCAAGTCTGGCGATCCCGCCAAGCGTGCGGCCGCCATCGTCAAGGCCACGACCTTCTACGACGACCCGTCCGTCATCGCCGAGGTCTCGCGTGGCCTGGGTGAGGCAATGGTCGGCATTAACGTCGACGACCTGCCCGTGGATCACCGCCTCGCGGAGCGCGGATGGTGACCATCGGCGTTCTCGCCCTGCAGGGCGACGTCGCAGAGCACGTGCGGGCGCTGGAAAACTCCGGCGCCCGCGCGCTGCTTGTGCGTAGGGTTTCTGAACTCGACCAGGTCGATGGCCTGGTCATTCCGGGCGGCGAGTCGACCACCATGTCGAATCTTCTCCTGTCTTTCGGCCTGTTTGACACTCTTAATGACCGCATCGCCTCCGGCATGCCGGTGTACGGCACGTGCGCGGGCATGATCATGCTCGCCTCGTCGATCCTGGACGGCCGCGACGATCAGCGATCTTTCGGTGCTCTCGACATGGTCGTGCGCCGCAACGCCTTCGGCCGTCAGGTCGACTCCTACGAGGAGGACCTGGACGTTGAGGGTCTCGACGGGGGCCCCTTCCACGCCGTCTTCATCCGCGCTCCGTGGGTTGAGGCGGTGGGAGAGGGCGTCGAGGTGATCGCGCGCGCTGGGAATGCCGCCGACGGCCCGATCGTCGCGGTGCGGCGCGGCAACGTCATGGCGACGTCTTTCCATCCCGAGGTGGGCGGAGACGACCGTATCCACGGCCTCTTCGTCGACATGGTGGCCCGCGCGTAATGCGCGTGATGGGCATCGACCCGGGCCTGACGCGGTGCGGCCTCGGCGTCGTCGACGTGGACGCCTCGCGTCGAGCGAGCCTCGTCTACGTCGGCGTCGCCCGCACGGACAAGGACTTGGCGACGCACTTTCGCCTGCGTACGATCGCCGACGCGATCGACACAGTCATCGAGCAATACCAGCCCGAGGTAGTCGCCATCGAGCGCGTCTTCGCGCAGGATAACTTGCAGTCGGTGACGGCCACCATGCAGGTCATGGGTGCGGCCATGACCTGCGTAGGTCGCGCGGGTCTGCCGATGGCGGTCCATACGCCCTCGGAGGTCAAGTCCGCCGTGTCCGGCAATGGAAACGCAGATAAAGCGCAGGTGCAGACGATGGTCGCGCGTATCCTCGGCCTCGCCAAGGCACCCAAGCCCGCGGACGCGGCTGACGCCCTCGCGATCGCGATCACGCACGCCTGGCGGGGGACCGGTCTGCTCGGCGCACCCGAGGACTCCTCGGTCGCGGTCTCCATTTCGGGTCGTCTCACTGCGCGTGGCTCGATGACCCCCGCACAGCGGGCGTGGGCCGAGGCCCAGGCCGCGCAACGCCGGACGGGTGCCGTCGATCCTCGGCGCAGGCGCGGCTAGAATCGTACATATGTTCGCCCGCCGGTCGGCGGGTCTCGTGCCAGGGAAAGGACCGCAGTGATCTCGATTCTGCGCGGCATTGTCGCAAGCGTCGGACTCGACCATATCGACGTTGTGGTTGGAGGCATCGGCTTCCGTGTCCACGTGACCCCCGCTTTCGCGCAGGGGAATGCGCGCGATGAGGAGATCACGGTCTACACCTCGATGATCGTACGCGAGGACTCGATGACCCTCTACGGCTTCGAGTCCTGCGACGAGCGCGATGTGTTCACCACGCTCATGTCGGTCTCCGGCATCGGCCCGAAGATCGCACTGGCTGCCCTGGCTGTGCTGCGCCCCGACGACCTGCGCCGCGCCGTGCGCGACCAGGACCTGGCCACGCTTCAGCGCATCCCCGGCGTTGGAAAAAAGTCTGCCCAGCGCATGGCCCTGGAGATCGGGGACAAGCTCGGCACTCCCGCGGCCCTGCCCGGTGCCGAAGCCACCCCAGCCCCCGCCCCAAGCGAGGATACAGTCGCCTCCGAAGTCAGCGCCGCCCTGGTGGGGCTGGGCTGGTCCGAGGCGCAGGCCACCAAGGCCATCGAGAAGCTCGCAGGCAGCGGGCTGGGTGCCTCCGACATGCTGCGCGCCGCGCTGGTGAGCCTGGGAGGCGGCCGTGGCTGAGCAGCCCGACATCGAGACGATGCGCATCGTCGCCCCGGACGCGGGCGAACTCGAGCGCGCCGCCGAGGCGGCTCTACGACCCAAGAAGCTCTCCGAGTTCGTAGGTCAGCGCGTCGTGCGAGGCCAGCTCCAGCTGGTCCTCGACGCCGCTCGCATGCGTGCGTCCACCCCCGATCATGTCCTGCTCGCAGGCCCTCCCGGTCTGGGCAAGACGACGCTCGCCATGATCATCGCCGCCGAGATGGGGACCTCGTTGCGCCTGACCTCCGGCCCCGCCATCCAGCACGCGGGCGACCTGGCCGCAATCCTGTCGGGCCTGCAGGAAGGCGACATCCTCTTTATTGACGAGATCCACCGCCTGGCGCGCACGGCCGAGGAAATGCTCTACCTCGCGATGGAGGACTTTCGCGTCGACGTGGTTGTCGGCAAGGGGCCCGGTGCGACCTCGATCCCCCTGACGCTCCCGCCTTTCACGGTCGTCGGAGCGACCACACGATCCGGCCTGCTGCCCGCCCCGCTGCGCGACCGTTTCGGCTTCACCGCGCACCTGGAGTTCTACGAGACCGAAGAACTCCAGTCGGTCGTTACCCGCTCAGCCACCCTCCTCGGCTCGCCCATCGACGCTCGCGCCGCCCATGAGATCGCGTCACGTTCGCGCGGAACGCCCCGCATCGCGAACCGGCTTCTGCGCCGTGTCGTCGACTACGCGCAGGTGCACGGTGACGGAACGCTCACATTGGATGCCGCGCGCGGTGCCCTCGAACTCTTCGAGGTCGATCCCTCCGGCCTGGACCGCCTCGACCGCGCGGTCCTTGAGGCCGTGTGCCGTCGCTTCGCCGGCGGCCCCGTGGGACTCACGACCCTGTCCGTCACCATCGGCGAGGAAGCGGAAACCGTTGAAACCGTCGCTGAACCGTACCTGGTGCGCGAGGGTTTCCTCGTGCGCACCAACCGCGGACGTATGGCGACCCCGAAGGCATGGGGACACCTCGGCCTGAACCCACCCATGCCGGATGGTTCCCTCTTTGACTAGGGGAGCGGGCCTCGTCGAAGAGAGAGAAGCGCGACGGTCCGCGTCATCGTGACAAGGTACGACCGGCGGTAGCATGCGCAGCGCCGCGCGGCTCATATCGCATAGGCTAAAACCCTCCTTCGGCATTAGACTGTCACAGTGCGCTTCAAGCGCCCGACCGTCATCGAAAGTGAACCAGCCTTTATGAACAACTACACCCTCATGGGCCTGCTCGTCGTCATGATCGCCTTCATGTGGTGGAGCTCGCGCTCCCGCAAGAAGCAGATGGAAAAGATGGAGCAGGACAAGCGTGAGCAGCTCGCGGCCGTCACCCCCGGCGAGTGGGTTCGTACCCGCGTCGGCTTTTGGGGCCGTTTCGTCGACCTCGACGGCGACATTGTCGTCCTCGAGACGACCGACGGTCACGAAATGTACTGGGAACGCGAGATGATCGCCGAGATCGGCGGCCAGCCGCCTCTCGCCAGTACAGAGGACGACGAGGCGACCGACGGCACCAAGACGGAGGAGATCAGCGACGAGGACGAGGCCATCCTGGGTCTCGACGACGCGCCGTCCTCCAAGGACTCCGACGAGCAGCAGAAGTAAGTCAAGGCTGAACGGAAAGTAGAACCGTGGCATCTCATAAGCGACGCCCCGTGCGCGCGCTCGTGACGCTCACCGTCGCCATCGTGGCGGCGTGCGCGGCGCTGGCGTTGGGGCATTTCACCAAGGGCGTATCACCGTACCCCGACCTGGCCCTCGACCTGAAGGGCGGCACCCAGCTGATCCTGACTCCGACCGTGACGGCCGGGGGACAGCGTGAGATCACTGACGACGACATTACGCAGGCGATCTCGATTATTCGTAATCGTATCGACGCCTCCGGTGTGTCCGAGTCCGAGATCTCCTCGATGGGCAACTCGAATATCATGGTGTCGATCCCAGGCACCCCCTCGCAGGAGCAGCTGGACCTGATCCGTGCCTCCTCGCAGATGAACTTCCGCCCCGTGCTGCGCATGGGACTGGCGCAGACGAACGCGCCGGTCCAGGACACCACCGCGCAGTCCGGTGACGCCAGCGCGACGGATACTCAGTCGGGCGCTACCACCCAGTCGGGTGAGGTCACCGCGCAGTCCGGTGAGGACGCCCAGTCGGGCCAGGCCGCCACCGTGGCGTCGCAGTCGGGCGCTGCCGCCGAAGCATCGCAGCCGGGCCAGACCGAGCTGCGTTCGACCGCCGTTGACCCGGCGGTCGCGATGAGCTTTGCCGACAAGAACGGCGACGGTGTCCTCTCGGATACTCCGGCTGAGGACCCCGAGAATGCTTCCTCCCTTAAGTGGGAGACCGAGCAAGTCCTGTACGACTTCCTGACCCTCGATTGCTCGGCGTCCGCTGACGTCAAGCGCGTCGAAGGTCCCGCTGACAAGCCGTACGCCGCCTGTGACGATTCCGGCCGAATCAAGTACATCCTTGGCCCCGTCACAGTTCCCGGCTCGGACCTGAAGTCGGCGACCGCGGGCCTGGTTCGCACCCAGACGGGCGGATCGACCGGCGCATGGTCCGTGTCCCTCCAGTTCAACAATGACGGTGCCGAGAAGTTCAAGGAGAGCTCTGAGATTCTCTACGGCTTCCACGATTCGGACCCCGAGGCTGGCGGCAACGGCGGCGCGGGCACCCCTGACCGTAACCACTTCGCCGTCGTCTTGGACGGGACGGTCATCACGGCTCCGTCGATGAATTCGATCATCCCGACCGGACAGGCCGAGATCACGGGTAACTTCACTGCCGCGACCTCGCGTACGCTTGCTAACCAGCTGAGCTTTGGCTCGCTGCCGCTGAACTTCGAGGTTGAGTCCGAGCAGCAGATCTCTGCGACGATCGGTACCGATCACCTGACGGTTGGTCTGTGGGCCGCCGTGATCGGCTTCCTGCTCGTTATTCTCTATCTGATCTGGCAGTACCGCGGCCTGGCGATTATTTCGGCTGGTTCGCTCGTTGTCGCCTCGATCATCACCTACCTGGTGATCACGCTGCTGTCGTGGTGGATGGGATACCGCTTGTCCCTGGCTGGTGTCGCCGGCCTGATCATGGCCATCGGCGTCACGACCGACTCGTTCATCGTCTACTTCGAGCGTGTCCGTGACGAGGTCCGCGATGGACGCCCGCTGCGCGCCGCCGTCGAAGAGGGCTGGGATCGCGCCAAGCGCACGATTCTGGTCTCCGACGCGGTCAACCTGGTCGCCGCTGTCGTGCTCTATCTGCTCGCCGTGGGTGGCGTTCAGGGCTTCGCGTTTACCCTGGGCGTCACGACTGTCATCGACATCGCCGTGATCTTCCTGTTCACCCACCCGATGATGGAGCTGCTCATCCGCATGCGCTTCTTCGGTGAGGGCCACAAATTCTCGGGCCTTGATCCCGAGCACCTGGGCGCGAAGAATGCCCTCGTGTACGCCGGGCGCGGTCGCGTCGTCGTGCGCGGTGAATCCGAGGCGAAGGCTACGAAGGACGAGGCTGGGGATGGTCTGTCGATCGCCGAGCGTCGCCGTGCGGCGCGTCTGGCGGCGCAGAATGCGTCCGCGGCGCAGGAAGAGGAGAACTGACATGATGAGTTTTGCTCAGTGGGGCAACGCCCTGTACTCCGGCGAGAAGTCCTACGCCGTCGTTCCCAATCGTAAGACGTTCGTCGGCCTGGCTGCCTCGGTCCTCGTGATCGGTTTTGCGCTGGTCGCGATCATGGGGCTGAACCGCTCGATCGAGTTCACAGGTGGTTCCCAGTTCGACGTTGCTCACGTGAGCGACCAGAGCGAGTCCTTCGCATCGCGCACGGTGGCCGACACCGGCCTCGTCGAAGGTGCTTCGAAGGTGACCCGCGTCGGAAGCGACTCCGTACGCATCCAGACCACGTCGCTGGATTCTGCGACGACGGCACAGGTGCGTGACGCTCTGGCAAGCGCCTACGGCGTTGATCCGTCCTCGGTTCAGTCCTCCTCGATCGGTCCCTCGTGGGGTTCCTCGGTGACGACGAAGGCCGCTCAGTCGCTCGTCATCTTCATGGCCCTCGTGGCCTTGCTGATGACCGTGTACTTCCGTTCGTGGCGGATGGCAGTGTCTGCGCTCCTCGCGCTCGTGCACGACATCGCGGTGACGGTCGGCGTCTTTGCGATCCTGCAGGTTGAGGTCTCGCCCGCCACCGTCATCGGCTTCCTGACGATTCTGGGCTACTCGCTCTATGACACCGTCGTCGTCTTCGACAAGGTGCGCGAGCTGACCGCGGACGTCTACGATCAGAAGCACTACACCTTCGCCGAGTACGTCAACCTCGCGGTCAACCAGACGATGGTTCGCTCCATCAACACCTCGGTTGTGGCGCTTCTCCCCGTCGGTGCGATCCTTATCATCGGTTCTGTGGCCCTGGGGCCGGGTACGCTGGTGGATATCTCGCTGGCGCTGTTCATCGGCATGATCGCGGGTACCTACTCGTCGATCTTCATCGCCTCCCCGCTCCTCGTCACCTTCCAGGAGCTGTCGAACACCACCCGCGAGCACAACGCGGCAGTCGCGTACGAGCGCGAACACCGCCACGCCACCGACGAGGCCTCGCCCGCGAAAGCCGTTAAGGTGGCTCCGATTAAGCCCGGCAAGCGCCTGGGCAACGAGAATCAGCCTCAGAGGAAGAAGACTCATCGATGATCGGCGAACTCGGCGACCGCATCGCCACTCTCGTGCAGGACAACCTGGTCGAGATCCCGGACTTTCCCGAGCCGGGCGTTCTATTCCGCGACATTACCGGCCTGTTCGCGAACGGACCCGCGTTCAAGGAACTTGTGGAGTTGATCGGCGCGCGCTACGCGGGCCGCATCGACGCGGTAGCTGGCCTGGAATCGCGCGGCTTCATCCTCGGTGCCCCCGTGGCCGCCGAGTTGGGCCTGGGCATGCTGACGATCCGCAAGGCTGGCAAGCTGCCCGGTGAGGTCATCGGTGTCGACTACTCGCTCGAGTACGGCAGCGCCCGCATGGAGATCCGTCCGCAGTCGGTCCGCGAGGGTCAGCGCGTTCTCATCATTGATGACGTTTTGGCGACGGGTGGCACCGCGCGTGCGGCAGTCGATCTCCTCAATCAGTGTGGTGCCTCGGTCGAGGCCCTCGCTGTCCTGATGGAGCTCGACGGTCTCAACGGTCGTAGCAAGCTCGACGGCGTGACGGTGGAAACCGCACTGCACGTCTGAGCGACCAACTCATAGAGACGAGCGGGTCCCGGGATCGTCACGATCCCCGGACCCGCTCGTTCGTCGCTATCATTGGTTCATGAGCAGCGACGACACGACTTCAGGGGCCGCATTGCCCGCGGCCGTCTCCCGAGTGCGCTCCGGCCTCGTGTGGTTCGGGTCCCGTGGACGCGCCACGATCCCCGAGATTGAGCCGCTTGTGCGGGCTCTGCGCGCGAATCATCCGAAGGCGGATATCAGCGTGGTGGAGCGGGCCTACCGCAAGGCTGAAGAATGCCACCGTGGGCAAATGCGCAAGTCTGGCGAGCCGTATATCACCCATCCGGTGGCCGTAGCGACGATCCTTGCCGAGATGGGAATGACGACCCCGACGCTGGTTGCTGCACTGCTGCATGACACCGTGGAAGACACGGACTACACGCTCGAGGAACTGACCGCCGACTTCGGTGAACCCATCGCGAATCTGGTCGACGGCGTCACCAAGCTCGACAAGGTCCGCTATGGAGCTGCTGCTCAGTCCGAGACGCTGCGCAAGATGCTCGTCGCCATGAGCCGCGACATCCGCGTGCTGCTCATTAAGCTGGCCGATCGCATCCATAACGCCCGCACGTGGCGTTTCGTTCCGGCCAAGTCGGCGGCGAAGAAGGCGCAGGAGACGCTGGAGATCTACGCGCCGCTGGCTCACCGCCTCGGTATGAACATGGTCAAGTGGGAACTCGAGGAGCTTTCCTTCAAGACCCTGTATCCGGAAATCTACGAGGAGATTGACCGCCTCGTTGCGGAGAGGGCCCCTCAGCGTGAAGAGTACCTGCGTGACGTCATCGACCAGATCGAAGAGGATCTGCGCCGCTCGGGTACGAAGGGCACGGTCAGTGGTCGCCCGAAGAGCCACTATTCGATCTACCAGAAGATGATTGTGCGAGGCAAGGCTTTCAACGAGGTCTTCGACCTGGTCGCCGTGCGTGTGCTGGTGGACTCGATCAAGGACTGCTATGGCGTTCTCGGCGCCCTGCACGGTCGGTGGAACCCGATCCCGGGCCGCTTCAAAGACTACATCGCGATGCCCAAGTTCAACCTCTACCAGTCGCTGCACACGACAGTCATTGGTCCAGGCGGCAAGCCGGTGGAGATCCAGATTCGCACGTATGACATGCACGAGCGCGCGGAACACGGTGTCGCCGCGCACTGGAAGTACAAGCAGAACCCGAACGCCACGAGTGGCGACTCGGATCGCATGAGTTCGGAGGAGCAGGCGAACTGGCTGCGCGCCCTCGTTGAGATGGAGCGCGAGACGGGTGATCCGGAGGAGTTCCTGGATTCGCTGCGCTACGAGATCGCCGGGGACGAGGTGTACGTCTTCACCCCGAAGGGTGAGGTCATCGTCCTGCCAGCCCGTGCGACTCCGGTTGACTTCGCCTACGCGGTGCACACCGAGGTCGGTCACCGCACGGTTGGCGCGAAGGTGAACGGGCGCCTCGTCGCCCTCGACACGCGCTTGGAGTCGGGTGAGACGGTCGAGGTCGTGACCTCGAAGTCGGATAAGGCTGGACCGTCACGCGACTGGCTGGCGTTTGTCGCCTCGCCGCGTGCTCGCTCGAAAATTAAGGCGTGGTTCTCGAAGGAGCGCCGCGAGGAGGCCATCGAGTCGGGCAAGGAAGCGCTCGCTCGCACGATGCGTAAGCAGAACCTTCCGCTGCAGCGGCTCATGAATCATGAGTCGATCCTGTCGGTTGCGACGTCGTTTGGATACCCGGACGTGTCGGGCCTGTACGCGGCGGTGGGCGACGGGCATATTTCGGCGCAGAACGTCGTCAACCGGCTCATGGACAACCTGGGTGGGGGAGACGGCACCGAGGAGACGCTCTCCGAGGGCGTGACCCCGGGTTCTACGAAGCCCCGTTCGCAAGCGTCGGGCGACGCGGCCATTACTGTGGCGGGTCTGAGTCCGAACGAAATCTGGGTGAAGCTCGCGAAGTGCTGTACGCCCGTTCCGGGTGACGAGATTGTCGCTTTCATTACGCGAGGCCAGGGGGTGTCCGTGCACCGCAGGACCTGTGCAAACGCGGTGCGCCTGGCTCAGCTTCAGCCCGAACGTTTCGTCGACGTGTCGTGGAACGCCGAGGGTATGACAGCTCCGTTCCGTGTCCAGATCGAGGTGCGCGCGCTTGACCGCGGCGGTCTGCTCTCGGACCTGACCCGGGTCCTGTCGGATTATCGTGTCAATATTCTGGCCGCAGCCCTGAAGACGGATGGCGACCAGGTGGCTTCCGGAAACTTCTCTTTCGAGCTGGCGGACCTGGGGCACCTGAACGCGGTCCTGTCGGCGCTGCGCCGGGTCGACGGGGTCTTTGAGGCGGTTCGGATCGGCTCCGACGCTTAGACGAGGTCGTGACACCCACGCGCTCACATGGGACAGCGACGTGTTACATCCGTCCCCTTTTTCGGTGTCGTACGCCCATTTTCCCGTTAGATGTGACACACTAGCTTTGTGTGTCACATCGGCACACGACCGCGCCGGGCGTCAGCCCTCGTCCTAGAAGGAATATCGTGACCGAGACGTCGATTCCGACCAACGAAACCACCCCCGAAGCCGTCACGGCTGCATCCGAGGAGACCACGGCCTCGACGATTCCCGCGTCGGAGCTGCCCGAGCACCCCTTCGCCCGCATCGGTGAGGACGGGACCGTCTATGTCAAGGATGGAGACGAGGAACGCGTTATCGGCGGCTTCCCCGAGGGAATTCCCGCTTCGCCGTACGCTCTCTACGAGCGTCGCTACGCCGACCTCGAGGCCACCATCAAGCTTTTTGAGGACCGCATGGCTCAGCTGAGTCCCCGCGACATCGACCAGACCCTGGCCACGTTGCGCGAGCAGGTTGCCTCCCCGAACGTCGTCGGTGACATCCCGGCTCTGCGCGCTCGCGTCGAGGCCGCCGCGAAGGCCGCCGAAGAACGCAAGGAGATCGCCCGCGAGGAGCGTAAGGCCGCCAAAGCTCAGGCTCTCGCAGACCGCACGGCCGTCGTTGAGCGCGCCGAGGCGATCGTTGCCCAGGATCCCGCCAAGACGCACTGGAAGCAGTCGGGCCAGACCCTGCGTGACCTGCTGGAAGAGTGGAAGACCCTGCAGCGTCGCGGCCCGCGCCTGGAAAAGGCCGTGGAGGACGAGCTGTGGAAGCGTTTCTCCTCTGCGCGCACCCAGTTCGACCGTCACCGCCGTCAGTTCTTCTCGCAGCTGGATCAGGCGCAGTCTGAGGCCAAGCGCGTCAAGGAAGCACTGATCGCCGAGGCCGAGGCTCTGTCCTCCTCCGTCGATTGGTCGCGCACCTCGAGCGCTTACCGCGAGCTGATGAACCGGTGGAAGGCCGCCCCGCGCGCCTCCCGCAAGGAAGATGATGCCCTGTGGGCCCGCTTCCGCGCCGCTCAGCAGGTGTTCTTCGACGCCCGTCGCGCCAAGGACGAAGCCACGGATGCCGAGTATCGGGAGAACCTGGCCGCCAAGGAAGCAATCCTGGTTGACGCCGAAGCGATCCTGCCCGTGAAGGACATTGAGCGTGCCAAGGCTCAGCTGCGTCACATTCAGGACCGCTGGGAAGAGGTCGGTCGCGTGCCCTCCTCCGACCTGCACCGCATCGAAGGTCGCCTGCGTGCCGTCGAGGCCGCCGTGCGCGAAGCGGAAGAGAAGGAATGGCGCCGTACCAACCCCGAAACGCGCGCACGCGCTGCCGGCATGGTGGGACAGCTCGAAGAACAGATCACTCAGCTTGAGCGTTCCCTCGCTGACGCCGAGGCTAAGGGCGACAACAAGGCTGCTTCCGCCGTGCGTGAGACCCTCGAGACCAAGCGCGCCTGGCTCGCGCAGATCTCCTCGTCCATGGAGTGACATGCGCCTTCACGTTATTCCGTCGCCTTTCTACGCGGCAAATGGGCTTGTGCTCGTCCCTTCCGGGGCGGGCACAGCCCTTGTTGTTGACCCTTCCGCAGGCATCCAGCATCTGATCCGCGAAGTTCTTCAGACCGAAGGGGTGAACGTCGGCGCTGTCCTGCTCACACACGGTCACCCTGACCACGTGTGGGACGCCGCCGAAGTCTCCACGTGGGGCCTTGACGGAACCACCGTGCCCGTCTACCTGCCCGGCCCGGACATGTACCGCATGGATGACCCGGCCTCGTTCCTGCCGATGCCCCTGCCTGACTTCGTGGGGGAGTGGGTCAAGCCCACCGACCTGCGTGAGATGCCCGCGGATTCGGTCGAGCTGACCCCCGGCGTGTGGGTTCGCATGGTTCCCGCCCCCGGCCATACGGAGGGATCGGCGGTCTTCCTGGGGCACAGCCCCCTGGACATCCGTGTCAATAACCAGTCGTTCTACGCCAACGAGGAGTGCGTGCCGTGGGCGCTCAGCGCCGACGTCCTGTTCAAGGACAGCGTTGGACGCACCGACATGCCCGGTGGTGACGAAACGCAAATGCGTCACTCACTGCGTACTATTTCCAACGCGTTGGACCCGAACACGATCCTCGTCCCCGGCCACGGTCCGGCAACAACGATGGCCGATGAGATACGCTCCAACCAGTATTTGATCCGCGCTCGCCGTATCGGCTAGCGTCGGTGCCGTTTGTTTGCGAAGGATTACGTCATGGCTCGCACGTCCCTGTCAGGTTTCCCCGAATGGCTCCCCGAGGGCCGCATCGTCGAGATGCACGTCCTCGACGAGCTGCGTCGTGTCTTCGAGCTGCACGGTTTCGCTGGCATAGAGACGCGCGCGGTCGAGACTCTGGCCCAGCTTGAAGCCAAGGGCGAGACCTCCAAGGAGATTTACGTCCTGGACCGCCTGCAGGCGCTGAAGGCTGCTGCTTCCGGCGCTCGTGCCCCCAAGGACAAGGGCATGGGTCTGCACTTCGACCTCACCGTGCCCTTCGCGCGTTACGTCGTGGAGAACGCGAACGAGCTGGACTTTCCGTTCAAGCGATACCAGATTCAGAAGGTCTGGCGCGGCGAGCGCCCCCAAGAGGGACGTTTCCGTGAGTTCACGCAGGCCGATATCGACGTCGTCGGTAACGGAGAGCTGCCCTTCCACTTCGAGGTGGACCTGCCCCTCGTGATGGCTGAGGCGCTCAACAACCTGCCAATCCCGCCGGTGCGCGTGCTCGTCAACAACCGCAAGGTCGTACAGGGCGTGTGTGAGTCGCTGGGCGTCACCGACGTTGAGGCGGCCCTGCGCGGACTGGACAAGATCGACAAGATTGGCCCGGAGGGTGTGGCTCAGGAACTCGCCGAATCCGGTATCGACGGTGACCAAGCGTCCGTGCTGCTGCAGATGGCGCAGATTCGCACGGCCGATTCGGTCGAGGTGCGCGAGCGCCTGGGTGCGCTGGGTGTGAGCGGAGAGCTGCTCGAGCAGGGCTTGCGCGAGCTGACCGCCCTGCTCGACACCGCAAACAAGCGGATGCCGGGCGCGGTCGTCGCGGACCTGAAGATCGCGCGCGGCCTGGATTACTACACGGGCAGCGTGTATGAGTCGGAGATCGAGGGCCACGAGGACCTGGGGTCGATCTGTTCGGGTGGGCGCTATGACTCCTTGGCGAAGGACGGCAAGCGCACCTACCCGGGTGTGGGTCTGTCCATCGGTGTCTCGCGACTGGTCTCCCGCATGATTTCCGCGCCGTTGGCGCGCGCCTCGCGCAAGGTCCCCACGGCCGTCGTCGTTGCCGTCACGAACGAGGAGCGTCGCGAGCGCTCCGAGGAGATCGCGGCCATCCTGCGCTCGCGTGGTATTTCGACGGACGTCGCACCAAGCGCGGCCAAGTTCGGTAAGCAGATCAAGTTCGCCGACAAGCGTGGCATCCCCTTCGTCTGGTTCCCGGGCGAGGACGGAGCCGACACGGTCAAGGACATTCGCACGGGTGAGCAGGTGGACGCCGACGCCGCCACCTGGGTTGTGCCTGAGGCGGACGCAGCCCCTTCGGTCGAGAAGGTGATGCCCTGAGTGTCGGCCTCTGCGGTTGAAGCAGCCCGCGGCCTGGCGGGTGCGCTTGAGCAGGCGCTCAGTGCGATGCCCTCGGGTGCTCGCGCGGACGCTGAGAGGGCACTGCGCCGACTGCAGGACGTTGTGCTGCCTCGTCTAGAGGAAGCCGATGCGCCGCTCCTCGTGGTGGTTGGCGGCTCGACGGGGGCGGGTAAGTCAACGCTCGTCAACTCTCTGCTTGAACGTACGGTGAGTCGGGCGGGCGCTGTTCGTCCGACGACGCGGCGGCCGGTTCTCGTGTGTGCGCCTCAGGCCCGCTCGTGGTTCATGTCGGATCGCGTGCTGCCGCGCCTGGCCAAACATGAGGGTGGGGAGGGCACGAGCCTGGATGCCGTGACGATCACGGTGGACGACTTGATGTGGCCGAGCATGGGTATCCTTGACGCTCCCGATATTGACTCGGTTGAGGAAGGCAATCGACGGCTCGCGTCAGAGTTGCTCGATGGCGCGGATCTCTGGATTTTCGTGACGAGTGCCGCACGCTACGCCGACGCGGTCGCTTGGACGCACCTGGAGGAGGCAGCCGCGCGCGGCTTGCGCGTCTCCATCGTCCTCAACCGCGTCCCCCCGGGCGCTGAGGCTGAGATCCGTGCGGATCTTGCCTCGCTCGTGCAACGACGAGGCCTGGGCGAGGTCCCGATTATCGTCATTACTGAGCAGTCGCTGACCGATGGTCGCCTACCCATTGACGCTATTTACCCGGTCGGTTCTTTCTTGGAGGGAATCGGGCACGATGCGCAGGAGCGTGCGGTGATCGTGCGTCGTGCCCTCACCGGTGCTGTCGCCGCGTCCTTCGAGGAGTCTGATCGTGCTCTGGATGCGTCTCGTGATAGCTGTCGTGCAGTGGACTTTGCGCGCGAGGAGCTTGAGGCGACGGTCGTCTCGCGGGCCCACGAGGTTGCCTCGTCCTCGAGCGACGATGTGCTGCGCGGTGAGGTGAGCGCGCGCATCGCCGAGGTGCTGGGGTCCTGGGACATGACGCGAAGCCTTTCCCGCGTTGTGGCGTCGGTGCGCCAACGCATCGTGGGCGCCGTGCGAGGCACGGCAGCCCCGGAGGAACAGGTGTGTCGCGACCTGACGGGTGGCGTGGCTCAGCGTCTTGGGGACTCCTATCACCGCGCGTGGAACGACGCCCTGCGCTTGGCTGCGTCGGTGGGAGAGGCCGAGGGACTGGAACCGATGCTGGACGTGGACGGGGCTGCCGAGCGCGCCCGCCACACCGCGCAGGAATGGACCAGCGAGGTAACGGACATCGTCCGGGGCCAGGCACAGTCTTCACGCGTGAGCGGTCGGCTGCTGGCGGGCGGCATCAACGTTGTGACGCTCTCGCTCATGGTCAGCGTTTTCGCGATGACGGGCGGGGTGACCGGGGTCGAGGTTGGCGTCGCTGGTGCCTCTGCTGCGCTGTCGCAGACGATCCTCGAATCCTATTTCGGCGAGCGTACGGTGCGTTCCCTGGCCACGCAGGCGCGCGAGGCGCTCGAACGACTGGCTGCCGACTCGCTGGCAGAGGTCGTCGCGCCCGTTGCGACGCGGCTCGACAACTCGCGGGAGCACGAGCGGATTGACACGCTTGAGTCTGCTCTCGCCACCGCGCGGGAGGCGCTGGTATGAAGCGCGCAGCAACGCCGGTTGCCGCGGCTGCCGCGGAGCTCGACCAGATCGCGACGCTCGCAGCCTCTGATATTGAGCCGCAGATACTGGAGCGTATTCGGGAACTCATCGATGTGACGTCGGATCGGGCCGAGATCGACCCGACCTGGTGTGTCATCGGCATGCTCGGTGGCACGGGTGCCGGGAAATCTTCCCTCGTGAACGCTCTTGCCGGGGGAGAGGTCGTGTGTGCCGGTGTCTTGCGGCCCACGACGAACGAGGCGTGTGCCGTCCTGCCCGCGGGCCGCGAGCCGAAGGAATTGCTCGGTTGGTTGGGCGTGCGAACCCGCGTCTGCGCGCCCGGTGACTTACCGGGTGACACCGCGATTATTGACCTGCCCGACATCGATTCGGTCGAGGCTTCACACGCGCAGGTGGCCGGGCGTCTGGCCACGCGTGTGGACGCCCTTGTCGTCGTTGTTAACCCGCAGAAGTACGCGGATGCGCGCCTGCATGATGAGTGGCTGGAACGCTTGCGCACCTCGCATGCCTCCGTGACGGTTGCCTTGACCCACATCGACACGCTCGGCGTGGCTGAGAGGACCTCCATCGTGTCCGACCTGCGCCGCATCCTGGATGAGCGTGGTCTGACGGGCGCTCGCGTTGTCCCGGTCAGTGCGACGACGGGGGAGGGAGTGGCTGAGCTGGCCTCCCATCTGGCAGATGAGGCGGCCCGCGTCTCGCGTCAGGCTGCCCGGGCGCGGGCCGCCCTGAGCCAGGCAGCTCGGCTTGTGCGCGACGCGGTGGGCGTCGAGGGCGCGATTCGTGGCGTTGAAACCGAGGGAATGGCAAGTGATCTGGCGGGGGTGGCCGCCGATCTTGTCGGAGCCCCGATTATCGCTGAGGCCGTGGCCGCTTCGACCCTGCGCGCCGGCACGCGTACGGGTGGCTGGCTGCCGCTGCGTTGGCTCGCGCGCCTGGGGGTTGATCCCCTGCGGCGTCTGCACCTGGGGGAGGAGGAACGCCAGGAGAGTGCGACGACTCCAACGCTGCCGACGCGATCCGCCTCTGACGGGGCGGCCTTCGCGAACGCCGTGCGTCGCGAGGTGGCCGCACGCTCGCAGGGGCGCCCCGAGCGCTGGCGCCGACTACTCGTCGAGCGCGCCCTGTCTGGCGCAGCCGCGGTGCCCGCAGCGGCGCACCGCGAGGTGGCGAACAACCTGCGCGTGAGCGCGAGCGCGCCGAGTCTCTCCCGCATCCTCGGCGGCTTCCAGCTTATTGCGTGGATGGTCAGCCTCATGGGCGCTGCGTGGATCGGCCTCGTGCACCTGGGACGTGCCGTGCTCATCGATACCGACGTCCCCGCCATCGGCCCGATCCCTATGCCCACGGTGATTCTCGTTTGCGGCCTCGCGGTGACCCTTCTGTGCGCGAGCCTGAATCGAGCGCTGTGTTCCTGGGTGGCGTCCCGCCGCAAACGGGCGGTCATGGACGACGTGCGTGCCATGTGCCGCGACGAGGTTGACCGTCTCGTCGTCGCCCCGCTGCGGGCGGAAGATAATCGCCAGGTCACCATTGCCTCGTTCGTGGCACGCCTCCACCTCGACAAGAGGGTGTGAAGCGGCGCTCACCAGCGGCGTCGAACAGTGAATTCGCCGACCACGGGCACCTTTTCTGAGGAAGTGCACGCTATGCTGGTGGGAGCGATGAGGCGCAGCCCCTTGTTATGGTGCCCCGCGGGATGCGGGTTTTGTTGTTATGGGTGAGGCCGCGCTGAGGAGCCGAGATGGCCCGCCCCGATGGTTTTGCTACCCCACACGCAACAGACAAGGAATCACTATGCCCTCTGAGGACTACATGGACCGCGACGAACGAGACGAGCGCGACGACATCATTGATGCGGACGAGGACCCCGGCCTCGTCGACGACAGTGCGGACGAAGACACCGACCTTGATGACGCCGAGGACACTGACGACGCGGATGACGACACCGTGACTTTCGCGAGCCTCGGCCTGCCCGAGGAGATCCTCGCGGCCGTGACCGACATGGGCTTCCGCGTCCCCACCCCGATCCAGGCAGCCGCCATCCCGCCGCTGCTGGAGCTGCGCGACGTCGTCGGCATCGCCCAGACGGGCACCGGCAAGACCGCAGCCTTCGGTCTGCCGCTGCTCGCCATCGTCGACGCGGATGAGCGCGACGTGCAGGCCCTCGTCCTGGCACCCACCCGCGAGCTTGCCATGCAGAGCGCCCAGGCGATTGAAGACTTTGCAGCGCGCACGGCCCGCCTCGATGTTGTCCCCGTGTACGGCGGCTCACCGTACGGCCCGCAGATCGGCGCGCTCAAGCGCGGTGCCCAGGTCGTCGTCGGTACCCCGGGCCGCGTCATCGACCTCATCGAGAAGGGCGCGCTGGACCTGTCGAACGTGCGGATGCTCGTGCTCGACGAAGCCGACGAGATGCTGCGCATGGGCTTTGCTGAGGACGTCGAGACGATTGCGTCGAGCGCCCCCGATGATCGCCTGACCGCGCTGTTCAGCGCCACGATGCCCGCCGCCATCGAAAAGGTGGCGCGTGAGCACCTGAAGGACCCTGTCAAGGTCGCGGTCTCCACCGAGTCTTCCACGGTCGATACGATCCACCAGACCTACGCCGTCGTGCCCTACAAGCACAAGATCGGCGCTCTGTCCCGCGTGCTCGCAACCCGCGCCCAACACATCGCTAAGGGACAGGAAGAAGCCGACGCCGCCATTGTCTTTGTGCGCACACGCGCCGACGTCGAAGAGGTCTCCCTCGAGCTGTCGGGCCGCGGATTCCGTGCCGCCGGCATCTCCGGCGACGTCGCCCAGACCGAGCGTGAGCGCATGGTTGAGCGCCTGAAGAACGGCTCCCTCGACGTGCTGGTCGCCACCGACGTGGCTGCACGCGGCCTCGACGTTGAGCGCATCTCCCTGGTCGTTAACTTCGACGTTCCGCGTGAACCCGAGGCCTACGTGCACCGCATCGGCCGCACCGGTCGCGCGGGTCGCGAGGGCCGCGCGCTGACCTTCTTTACCCCGCGTGAGCATGGTCGGCTGCGCCGCATCGAAAAGCTGACGGGAACCGAGATGGAAGAGGTCGAGATTCCGTCGCCCGCAGCTGTCTCCGAGTTCCGTGCCCGCCGCCTGCTCGAGGGTTTGGCCGCCCGCATTGAGCGCGGTCGCCTTGACATGTATAAGGGCCTGCTGGCGGACATGGGTGAGGAGTCCTCCGTTGAAGACATTGCCGCGGCCCTCATGGCCACGGCTGTCGGCGACGAGGGACCGGCCCCGCGCCGTGAGAAGGATCGTCGCGGAAACGGCAAGATCCGCCGCGAGGAACGCCTGGACGAGTCCGGTGAGTTCGTGGGTGCCTCCTTCGAGGCGGGCCGCGACAAGGACCGCCCGCTCAAGGGTGGTGCGAACGGCGCTCGTCGTCGTGGCGGCGGTCGTCCTGCCCCCGGCTCGGGCACGCGTTACCGCATCGAGGTGGGTAAAAAGGACCGTGTCAAGCCCGGCTCCATCGTCGGTGCGATTGCTGGCGAGGGGGGTATTGACGGCCGCGACATCGGCAACATCGAGATCTACCCGACCTTCTCTCTGGTCGACATCACCGCCGATTTGTCCGGCGAGCAGCTCTCCCGCATCTCCAAGGGCTACGTCTCCGGCCGTCAGCTGCGTATTCGCGTGGACGAGGGGCCGGGCGCTCGTGGCGAGCGCGATGGCTTTGAGCGTCGCGAGCGCCGCGACTTCGACCGCGATGCCCGAGGTCGTGGTGGCTTTGGCGGGGAACGCGACGGACGCTACGGTGACCGTGAGGGCCGTTCCGGCGAGCGCGAGGAGAAGCGCCCGCACCGTTTCGA
The DNA here is from genome assembly GCF_000278725.1 of Actinomyces sp. ICM47. Taxonomy (GTDB): domain Bacteria; phylum Actinomycetota; class Actinomycetes; order Actinomycetales; family Actinomycetaceae; genus Pauljensenia. The sequence continues at coordinate 22,116 of NZ_ALCA01000034.1, forward strand.
GAAGGGCGACGGTTCACGTCCGCGCCGCAGTGTTCGTACCGAGCGCTGGGAGAAGGACATCAAGCGTGCGCGCCGCGACCGCGAGAGTGGCCGCGATGGCTGGGAGCGGGACGGAGACCGCGAGGGCGGACGCCGCCACTTCGGTAAGCGCCGCTACGACGACTGAGACTAGCCCTCACTCGGCCGGTCGGAGTCGCCTCACGGCGAACACGGCGAGGCCCGCGAGGACCACTGCAATGACCCAATAGGGAGCGTAGGCCGCCCCGCCCACCGTGGCGGTGGCGGCCCACGCGCTCATAGCCACGGACACGAGGGCGAGCTCGAGGGCCGGACCCGCCGAGTCAGCGACCTGCAGCCACGAGGCCACGCGCCCGTGCTTGGCCTCGGGGGTCACCTCGAGAGCCAGGACCGACAGGGGAGCGTGGACCAGGCCGACGCCGAGACCGACCAACAGCCAGCCGATCAGAGCGACCCAGACCGGAATTGCAGGGATGAGGAGCACGCCCACCGGCACTGCGCCGATAGCGATGAGCGAGCCGCCGACGACGGGCAGAACCTTACGCTTGCGCGGATCGTGTACGCGTGCCTGTGCGACAGCGCCCAGCGACCACGTGATCGACCCGAGTGTGACCCACCAGGCGGACGAAGCCTCGGACCACCCGTGCACTCGCTGCAGGACGAGGGGAATCATAACGGCGAGTCCGACCTGCGAGGCCAGGGCACATAGGCGTGCAAGGATCGCCGACGGCATGCCTGGACGGGATGCAAACGTGCCGCGCGGCAGCAGGTGGGGCAGCGCCCACACCGTGAGGCCTGCACCGAGCAAGAACACACCGAACTGAGAGAGGGCGGAGGTAAGCGCGCCTGCAAGCTGCAGGAGCATGACACCCGTGCCCGCTAAGACTGCGTTACACGACAGTGCTGCCAAGCGCGCGGCCTTGCGTGCCTCAGCGGCGGGCAGCGTGCGCAGCACGTAGCCGACGGGGATGGCCGCAACGACGACGACAATCGGGACGACGCCGAAGACGTAGCGCCACCCCCACACTTGAGTTACGTAGCCGGCGATTGCGGGACCCGCCAATGAGGGGAGTACCCACGACAGCGAAAAGGCCGCGAAAAACGACGGGCGGTGGGCCGGGGCGGCAACCGCACCGATCAGGACATACAGGGGAACGACGAGAAGTCCGCCGCCCAGCCCCTGCAGCGCGCGGCCAGCGACGAAGGTAATGATGTTCGGACCCACAGCGGAGATGATCAGGCCCACGGCGAAGAGCGCCATACCGGTGAAGAGAACGGCGCGAGGTCCCTTCCAGTCCGCCAATGCGCCCGCGACTACCGTGGCGCTCAGCTGCGCCGCCAACGCGGCACCCGAGGCAATCGGATACCAGGGTGCGGCGTCGAAGGAAGCGACGACCGTCGGCATGATCGTCGTGGCTGCCAGCTCCTCAAACGCAACAAGCGTGATCAAGAGGACAGAACCTATTGCCAGACCGATCTCGGTGGGTGTCCAGGCGGGGGAGGAGGGGACAGAAGAAGTAGAGACGACGGCCATAGTACCCATTCTATTTGCGGCGAGCGTGCTCCCAGACCGAGCGCGCGTACAATAATACTGCCGCCGCCTGTCTCGCGGATGGTAACAACGAAAGGAATCACAGTGCTTCGCACTCACAACATTGGAACCCTCGGCACCGACCTGGTCGGTCAGACCGTGACGCTCACCGGTTGGGTGGATCGTCGCCGCGATCACGGTGGCGTGGCGTTCATCGACCTGCGCGACGCGTCGGGTATCGCCCAGGTTGTCGTCCGTGACGAGCGTGTCGCCCACGAGCTGCGCTCCGAGTTTGTCCTGAAGGTCACCGGCGAGGTCTGCGCTCGCCCCGAGGGCAACGAGAACCCCCACCTGGCCACCGGTGCCATTGAGGTGATGGGCGACGACATCGAAATCCTGAATACTAGTGCGCCCCTGCCGTTCCAGGTGTCCTCCAATGCTGAAGATTCCGGCAACGTCGGCGAGGAAACCCGCCTGAAGTACCGCTACCTCGACCTGCGCCGCGAGCCCGAGCAGTACGCGATCCGCCTGCGCTCGAAGGTTTCGCGTGCCGCCCGCGAGGCCCTGTACGCCCGCGACTTCGTCGAGATCGAGACGCCGACCCTGACCCGTTCGACCCCCGAGGGTGCCCGCGACTTCATCGTCCCCGCCCGCCTCTCCCCGGGTTCCTGGTACGCCCTGCCTCAGTCGCCCCAGCTGTTCAAGCAGCTGCTCATGGTGGCGGGCATGGAACGTTACTTCCAGATCGCGCGCTGCTACCGCGATGAGGACTTCCGTGCTGATCGCCAGCCCGAGTTCACCCAGCTCGATATCGAGATGAGCTTCGTGGACCAGGACGACGTCATCGAGGTCGCCGAGGACGTCCTGAAGAACGTGTGGGCGCTCATCGGTTACGACCTGTCCACGCCGATCCCGCGCATGACCTACAAGGACGCGATGGAACGCTACGGCTCGGATAAGCCCGACCTGCGCTTCGGCCTTGAGCTGACCGACCTCACCGAGTACTTCAAGGACACGACTTTCCGCGTGTTCCAGGCTCCCTACGTGGGTGCTGTCGTCATGCCCGGCGGTGGCTCGCAGCCTCGCCGCACTTTCGACAAGTGGCAGGAATGGGCCAAGGCACGCGGCGCGAAGGGTCTGGCTTACGTCACCATCGCCGAGGACGGTACGCTGGGCGGCCCCGTTGCCAAGAACATCACCGAGGCTGAGCGTGAGGGCCTGGCTGCCGCCACCGGTGCCAATCCCGGCGACTGCATCTTCTTCGCTGCCGGCAAGCCGACCCCGTCGCGCGAGCTGCTCGGCGCTGCCCGCCTGGAGATCGGCAAGCGCTGCGACCTCATCGACCCCGATGCCTGGGCCTTCACCTGGGTTGTGGACGCGCCGCTCTTCAAGCCCACCGGCGATGCTGAGGCCGAGGGCGACGTCGCGCTGGGCCACAGCGCCTGGACGGCCGTCCACCATGCTTTCACCTCGCCCAAGCCCGAGTGGATCGACTCCTTCGACAAGGACCCGGGCAACGCGCTGGCCTACGCCTACGACATCGTCTGCAACGGCAACGAGATCGGTGGCGGTTCGATTCGTATTCACCGCCGCGACATCCAGAACCGCGTGTTCAACGTGATGGGTATCGGCGAGGAGGAAGCCCAGACGCAATTCGGCTTCCTGCTCGATGCCTTCAAGTTCGGTGCCCCGCCGCACGGCGGCGTCGCGTTCGGTTGGGACCGTATCGTCTCGCTGCTGACGAAGTCCGAGTCGATTCGCGATGTCATCGCCTTCCCGAAGTCCGGCGGCGGTTTCGACCCGCTGACCGAGGCACCGGCTCCGATTACGCCTGCGCAGCGTAAGGAAGCCGGCGTTGACGCGAAGCCGAAGAAACGCGGTGAAGAGGTCACCGACGAGGGGAAGAAGTGATCTAGCTCTCGCGCATTCTGTCCACGAAACCCCCATCTGGCCCCGGCCGGTGGGGGTTTCGTGCACAATAGAGACATGTCGTACGTTGAGTTGCATCCGGAAAATCCTCAAGCACGTCTGGTTAACACGGTCGTTGACCTGCTGGAACGCGGCGGCACGATTGCGCTGCCCACGGACTCCGGCTACGCGATCGCGACCAAGATTGGCAACAAGTCGGGCATGGACACCATTCGCGCGGTTCGTAAGCTCGATGACAAGCACAACTTCTCGCTGCTGTGCCACTCGTTCGCGCAGCTCGGTGAGCTAGTCATCGTCGATAATCATGAGTTCCGCACGATGAAGGCGCTGACCCCCGGACCTTACACGTTCATCCTGCGTGGCACCAAGGAAGTTCCGCGCATCATGCTGAACAAGAAGAAGCACACGGTCGGCGTGCGCATCCCGGACCATGTCATCACCCAGGCGATTGTCGAGGCCCTTGGTGAGCCGCTAGCTTGTTCGACGCTCATCATGCCGGGTGAGAAGGAGCCTCTGACGGACGGCTTTGACGTGGACGAGCGCATCGGGCATCAGGTTGATCTGGTGGTCGTGGGTCCTGTCGGCGTCGCTGAGCCGACGACGGTCATCGACTTTGCGGGAGGCGACGCTGTCGTCGCGCGCGTCGGCGCGGGCGATATTTCGCTTTTCGACTGACCGATGGCCTTCGAGGAGGAGTTCTTTTCTGAGACGGGGTTTTGTCGGCTCGAGATCGATCCTGAGGACTGGGAAGACCATGGGTGCGCCGATGGCCCGCGCGTCGGTCGTCGGCTCGTCCTCGATGGGGTTAACGCCGTTCGCGTGACGTTTCGGTGCGATGCTCCTGAGAATGCTCAGTGCTTCGTTATCGTCAATACCGTGACGGATCGCAACCGTGATCACCTTGACGCTTTTCGTCTGGAAAGCGTGCCCGGATCTCGCGTGCACGTGCTCGCGTGTGCGTTGCCTGCGGATGCGATCCTCAGCTATCAGTTCGCGATTGTGGACGCTGGTGGCATCGATCCGCGCACGAGCATGGATCGGGGTGATTGGCTGCGATTAAGTCAGGCTGCTCGCCCTGATTGCTCTAACGTCCGCAGTCTCATCAACGGGCGAGGAAACGTTGCCTCACTGTTTGTGGGACCCGATGCGAGCGTCGTGTGGCCATCGGAGAGCCTCCGCTCTCTGCAGATGCGTGCTGCCCGTGAGGAAGACATCGGTGTTCGCATCAGTACACGTCGTGAGCGTGAGCGACCCCGTTCCATCGTGGTCCACGACGGCGAGTGCCCCGCACGCAGAACCCTCATTCTCTTCGACGGGGAGATGTGGCGAGCCAATGGCGTTGGCTGGCTGACCTGGCGCTACCCTGGTCTTCGCGTCGTGACGATCGATGCTGGTGATCTGCGCGCTCGCCAGGAGGAGTTAACCGAGGCGGGCCGTGTTGAGGAGCTCGTGAGAGACATTTGTGCCGAGGTTGGGGCTGGTCCTGTTGCTCTGGCCGGTCAGTCCTTCGGTGGGCTTGCAGTGCTCGAGGCTGCCTGTCTGGGTTCGTTGCCCGTTGAGTGTTTCCTCGCACAGTCCCCCTCTCTATGGTGGGGTGGAGAGGAACGAGGCCGGGGCGAGGGGACGCTGATAAAAGAACTAATGAGGGGACAGAGGTGTCTTGGTCAAGGCTTGACAGTGTTGTGTCAGGTGGGTGAGCGCGAGCGGGCGATGCTACCTGTAACTCGGCATTGTACTGCTCTGTTAGAGGGGGCGGGATCGTTTGTCAGTTTCGAGTCCTATCCCGGTGGCCATGACGTTGCATGGTGGCGCGAAGGGCTCGTGCGAATGCTCGACAGATGGTGTGCGTGAGCCTATCCACCATTGCATGCGAAGAGAGCGCCCTTTGCACCGCTAGGTTAGGCTTGCCTATGCATCTATCGTGATCTAATCGAATTGAGGAACACGTGCATATCTCGACACGAGTTCGCGCTTTCGCGGCTCTCGCTCTTGCATCCCTGACCCTGGGAGCCTGCTCCTCCACGCAGCCCGCCCCGGCCTCGTCCTCTGGAGCGAACGGGACCAGCGAGACCCGCGTCGTTACCGATGCCTCCGGCCAGGAGGTCACTCTGCCCTCGCATCCGACCCGCGTCGTGACGCTTTCCGAACCGACCACCGACAACGCGCTCGCCCTGGGAGTGACGCCCATTGGTGTCGTATCGGGCCGCGGCCAGCAGACGGTCCCCAACTACCTCCTTGATCGCGCTGGAGACATCCCGATTCTGGGTTCCATCGGCACCCCCAACCTGGAGGCCATTGGTGCCGCCCACCCGGACCTGATTCTCGTTGACGGCACGTCCGTGAAGAACAACGACACCGAGACTCTGACGGCCCTCGGCCAGATAGCTCCCGTCTTCTTCACCACGCAGTCGGGCGGCGACTGGCGCGAGACTTTCGCCCTCACCGCGGATGCGCTCGGCGTGCCCGAACAGGCTGACGTCAAACTCGCGGAGTTCGACCAGCATGTCGCAGATGTGAGCGCCCGCCTGAAGGATGCTGGCTACCTCGACCAGACATACTCGGTTGTGCGCTGGCAGGGCGATAGTGCAGGCCTGATTCTCAAGGAGCTGCCCGCCGGACAAGCCCTGACCGCTCTAGGCATGAAGCGCCCCGCCAATCAGGACCGTGATGGAGAGGGACACTCCGAGCCCGTCTCCCTCGAAAACATCGACCAAATCGACGCGGACTGGATCTTCTTCGGCACGCTCGGCAAGTCCTCGGTGAACAACCCGTCGGCAGGCGGAGCCACCGGTGTCGAGGCGTCTGCCGCCGCACTCGAGGAGGCGAAGAATACTGTTGGTTTCGATTCTCTCGGAGCTGTCCAGGCAAACCACGTCATTCCCGTCGATGGATCCCTGTGGACCTCGACCGGCGGATACCTGCTGATGGACGGTATCGTCTCGTCCATCGAAGCTCAGTTTGTCCCGGCGTCCTGAGCGTGGGACACGCGGTCAGGTGCGCACTGTGCGAATGAGCGCCCACCGACTTACCAGCGTCGCTATTGCCTGTGCAGTGGCGGCGCTGGTGCTTGGTGTCGTCGTGATGGCCTCGCTCGCCCTGGGATCCCGGCAGATCGCCCCGAATATTGTCTGGGAGTCCCTTGTCCACGGCGGAACCTCCCAGGACGCGCGGGTGGTGCTATCCCTTCGTGTACCCCGGACCATCGCGGCGCTCATCATCGGGGGCGCGCTCGGGTTGGCCGGATCAATCATGCAAGCGATGACGCGCAATCCGCTCGCTGATCCTGGCATCCTCGGCGTCAACGCAGGGGCTGCCTTCGCGGTCGTGTCGGCGACCGCAGTCATGGGCGTGTCGACGCGCGCCGTTACGCTCAGCGCTGCGTTGATAGGAGCCGGAGTAGCCTCCGCCCTCGTCTTTGCACTGTCTGGCCGGGGCGCGCGCGCCTCGCGTGCACGCCTGGCACTGGCGGGTATCGCCGTGTCAGCCGCACTGGCATCGCTGACGTCGGCCATCCTGACGGCCAACCAGTTTGCTTTCAACGAGTTCCGCTATTGGGCGTCCGGCTCCTTCGAGGGGATCGGAGTTGATTCGCTCGTCTTGGCGAGCGTTGTCATCGGCGGCGGGATGGTGCTCGGCGCGCTTCTGACGTCCGCTCTTGGCATTCTGACGCTCGGAGACGAGGTCGCCGTCGGTCTCGGCGTTCGGGTGCGGCTTGTTCGAGGACTCGCAACCCTGGCAGTCACAGCCCTCGCGGGAGGAGCGACCGCACTCGGGGGTCCCCTCACGTTTGTTGGTCTCGCCGTGCCGCTCCTCGTCCGGCGCGTGGTTGGCGCGCGTCATGGCTTGATCGCTCTCTGGTCCATCATCGTGGGGGCTGCGTGGGTGTGCGTCGCAGATGTTGCCTCGCGCCTCGTGCTGGCTCCTCAGGAGGTGCCTGTCGGTGTCATCGTCGCGCTCATTGGGGCACCTTTCTTTATCGCAACTGCGCGTGGACGGGGGATGTCGTGAACAGCGGGCGTTACGTGGTACTAGCATTGCCGTGGGTCTCGCTACGCATTCATCGGCGTAGTGCCACGGTCGTCGTTGCTGGACTACTCCTTGCCGTGTGCCTGTCCGTTTACTCGCTGACGTTGGGGGATTATGGTCTCAGTGCCGCAGAGTCTTTCCGTCGACTGATGGGCGACAGCGGGCCTCGAGACGATTTCTTGGGCGTGTACTTCGTGCAGTCTGTTCGTTTTCCGCGTGTGTGTGCGGCGCTGGGAGTCGGATGTGCGCTCGGCCTGTCGGGTGCCATCTTCCAGACGATCTCTGGCAACCCGCTGGGTAGTCCCGACATCGTCGGCTTGTCGACTGGCTCGGCGACGGGCGCTCTTCTTGCGATCATTGTGTGTGGGTCCAGTCCTGCGACGACGGGCGTCGGAGCGCTCGTGGGCGGTCTCGTGTCGGGGGCGCTCATTCTTGCCTGCGCGGGTGGCGTCCGCGTGACAGGAATTCGGGTCGTCTTGGTCGGCATCGGTTTCTCCGCCGCTCTCCGCGCTATCAATTCACTGCTGATCGTCAAGGCTCCCCTGGAAGCGGCGCAGCGCGCGCAGTTATGGAGTGCAGGATCGTTCTCCGGTGTGACGATGGTGCGCATTGTTCCGTTCATTCTCGTTCTTGCGGTGACCGTGCTGGTTCTTGCGTGGCTCGCACGTCCGCTCGCTGTGCTTGCGATGGGGGATGATGTGGCGATGGCCTTGGGGGTGCGGGTACGCGAGGTGCGGATCGCGGTGATCGCTGCGGCGATGGTGTTGGTTTCCATGGCAACCGCTGTTGCAGGCCCGGTGGCCTTTGTGGCTTTGGCGGCACCCCACGTTGCTCGTCGCGTGTGTGGTCATGGGGGAGTGGGGCTTGCATCGTCTGCCGTCGTGGGAGCGCTTCTTGTGCTCGCCTCCGACGTGGTTGCGCAACGGCTCCTGGCGCCCCATGAAATGCCGGTGGGCGTCGTGACTGGCGTCGTGGGTGGCATCTATCTGCTCGTGTTACTCGTTCGTGAGGTGAGGTAACGTCATGACTGATCGGCACAGTGAAGGTGGGCTTCGTGCCCATTCGATCACCGTTGGCTACGGGAAGGACTCTCCGATTCTGGAGGGGCTTTCACTGGATGTTCTGCAGGGCGAACTGACGGTCATCGTCGGCCCGAATGCATGTGGCAAGTCGACGCTGTTGCGGGCACTCGCCCGCGTGCTCAGCGTGCGCTGCGGCGTCGTTGAGTTGGATGGGCAGGTCCTGAATGAGCTGAATCAGAAGGCCCTTGCGCGCCGCCTTGGTCTCCTCGCGCAATCCTCTGTTGCACCGGGCGACATGTTGGTGGAGGACCTGGTTGCGCGCGGCCGCTATCCGCATCAATCTCTCGCACATCAGTGGAGCACGGAGGATGACGAGGCCGTGGCGCGTGCAATGCGTGACGCCGGAGTAAGCGCATTTTGCTCCAGACGTGTCGGCGAACTCTCTGGTGGGCAGCGTCAGAGGGTCTGGATCGCGATGGCTCTGGCGCAGTCGACGGATATCCTGCTCTTGGATGAGCCGACGACCTATTTGGATCTGAATCATCAACTGGAGGTTCTGCGTTTAGCGGACCGCCTACGTGAGGGGGGTCGGACAGTTGTCGCGGTATTGCACGATCTTCACCTTGCTTTCCGCTACGCGACGCATCTCGTGTGTATGAAAGATGGGCGGATCGTTGCTCAGGGAGTGCCGCGAGACATTGTGACGCCCTCTCTGATCTCCGACGTATTCGAGGTTGAATGCGTTGTCATCGAGGATCCTGAGTCGGGGGCACCGCTGGTCATTCCACGTCGTTAGCGGGGGGTAGAAACGAGATTCATAGTCTCAAATGTTGACCAGAAGGTCACTTTAGATGACAGTTATTCGATAATTTAGCTCACAATTTTTTTCAATTAAATATAATTTTCCTTGTAAAACCTGGTTTTGGTGCACCGGTCCGTGAATTTGCTTGTTGTTCGCAATTGCGTGTTGGGGACGAACTAATAGGATGGAGCGTATGGCTCGTAGTTACTCGGACACTGACATGTTGGTCTGTTCATAATTGAGCGAACTTACTAAAATTATCCATGAGGGAAGGAAGGTGGCACGCATGGCGCCACGGTCGTTCACGCGAAGCGAGGGGCTGCGTCTGTCCCTGCTTGCGTTGGCCGCGTCGGCGTCCATTGTTGGTGGCGTGTTTGTCACTGCACCTCCTGCTTTTGGTGACGATGCCCTCCCGGATGCTTCAGCCGCCTGTCTCGTTGCGCAGGGTCCGGAGTCGATGGCTTCTCTTTCCTCGATTGTGCATGCGGGCGAATCGGTTCATGTTGAGGGTTCTGGCTGGGGTCCAGGTACTGAGCAGATACGCGGATTCGTTATCATCACCCTCGATGATGGTGAGACGAAGCGCCCCGATGGAATGGAATTGCCCAGCTGGGTTCCCGATGCTGTTCGTCGTGATCGTACTGCCTGGGCCGTCGCCGACGTGGCGTCCGATGGAACCTTCTCAACGGATATTCCCCTCCCGTCGTCCTGGGAAGTTGGGTCAGCCCATGTGGTTTACATTGGCGATGCTGTCACCGGAACGTATGTCGAAGCTAAGGTGCGTGTCGTTGACACTGCCGTTGATGTTCGGACATGCTCCATGAACGCTGATAGTCCTGACCCCTCCGATCCTGGCTACGCCGTCGTGGTGCCAGATATGCCGGGGGAGGAGACTCCCTCTGCTCCCGCAGACAGTGATCCCGGTGAATCTGCCTCGACGGTGGCACGGCCCGCCATTCCTGCTGACGAACCAAAAGTACTTACCTCTGAGGTAAGAGGTGACCAGGCTTCCGACGCTCAGGTCTCGACTTCGTCATCGACGGATGCCTCTGCGCCCCCTGCCTCAGCAAGTACTGGGTCGTCACGTCCCGGGAGTGCTTTGTCGCGGGGATATGTGAATGGCGGCTCGTCCCAGCTGGGATCTCCCACCCCCGATCCGTCCTCGTCTACTGAACAACAGAGCGTGTCTGCTTCTGAGATTGGACCTAGGTCTCGCTCGGAGCAACAGGCTACGGAGCAAGCTGCCCGCGAGCAAGAGGGCCGCCTCAACGGATGGATCCTTGCAGGTGGTGGGGCGCTTGCGTTGCTCGGTGCCATCGCGACGGTCAGCATTGTGCGCAAGTCGCATGGATCATTCCACTAGATCGAGCGAGCAGCGCACGATGCCAATGTGATCACCACTGACCGCATGGTGCGTGTTCGTGCTTCACATGAAGCCGATGTAGCTGTTACTCTGGTTATCAGGCAATATCTTCTGAGTATTTAAGTCCCAAAGGAGAACCGTTATGCAGCACGGACGGGTTACTTCCGCCCTCGCAGCGCGGGTGCTCGCTGGCCGCAGTCGGGTAATGAGCGTGCTCATGGCCCTATGCCTCTTCGCCGCAGGTGCGCTCGCCATTCCCGGTTTCGCTGCGCGTGCCGATAACAACGATGGTCCCCTCCCTATCCCGAACACCACGTTCGTTATCAACCTCGAGAATGCCTCCGAGTTTGAAGCGGAATACGGTAAGACAGGCTACTGGGGCGTCATCTTGGATAACGGTGGCGTAACGCCGACCGCGCCTCTTACCTTCGAGCGCTCCGGTGAAACAGTCACGGTGACCGCTGATGGCCTGTGGAAGGTAAATGCGCTCGACAACTACAGAATGGTCGTTCCGGTTCCTAATGGCGCCAACAACGGTGAACATGTGACCTGGGAACCCGGTAGTTCCCACTGGGTCACCGTCGTGATCTACCAGGACGACAAGACCCTGGCGAAGACATTCAACTACTCGGTGAAGGTCTTCGAGCCGTCCAGCCCGTCGGCGACGGCCGAGCCAACGCCGGAGCCGACTGCAGACCCCACGGTTGAACCCGCGCCGGAGCCGTCCGTGAGTCCCGCGCCGGAGTCGCCCGTGAGTCCCGCGCCGGAGCCGTCCGTGAGTCCCGCGCCGGAGTCGCCCGTGAGTCCCGCGCCGGAGTCGCCCGTGAGTCCCGCGCCGGAGTCGCCCGTGAGTCCCGCGCCGGAGTCGCCCGTGAGTCCCGCCCCGGGACCGTCCGTGAGTCCCGCGCCCGCGCCTCAGCCTGATGATCCGCAGTTGCCGGTTGTCCAGCCGACCGCAACTTCTTCCGCGTCGCCTTCGGCAACGCCTTCCGCTTCGGCCTCTCCTGCGGCGAACGCGACGCAGCCGTCCGATACCCCGGTGTCCCCCGTATCGGATGTGTCTGAGCTGACTGATGCAAATAAGGGTGGCGTGAGCGCGGCTTTCACTGGTGGACAGCTGACGATCAATGTTCCCTCCGACAAGGCTGGCGCTGGCGAGTGGGTGAGCGCCAACATCATGCAGACGGGTGAGGCACGCTGGCTTCAGGTTGAAGACGGTAACAAGGTCACGATGGACGTGGCCGGCCTGCCCATGGGCGAATACAAGGTCGTCGTGGCGAACCGCTCGCACCAGCTGGTCGGCTGGGCCGACTTTAAGGTCGCGTCGACCGTTGGGGCTGCCGGCGCGGGCGCGTCGGTGGATGCATCCGGTTCTGTGAAGTTGCATGCGGAGGTCCTGTCCTCCTCGAATGCCGCCGATGAGTCCGAGGGCTTGAACGGTTACCTGCTCGGTGCCGGTGCGTGCATGCTGATCCTTGGGGGCCTCGTCGTCCTCCAGGTCCTGTCCGGTCCGAAGATCGGATCTTCCTCGCAGGGAGTCACCCTGACGTAGGCTAGGTTTCATGGATCTGTTTGATTCTGAAGCATTCGACGAGTTGGGCGTGCCCGCGTTTTCCGCGGACGCGCCCCTCGCCGTTCGTATGAGACCTTCTCGACTGGAGGAGGTTGTCGGCCAATCGCACCTGCTCGGTGAGGGAGCTCCGCTGCGTCGCCTCCTGTCGCCCGGCTCTCGAGATGGTGTGTCGGTATCGTCCGTGGTTCTGTGGGGTCCACCGGGAACGGGTAAGACGACGCTCGCGTATTTGATCGCCAGGGCGTCGGGTCGACGCTTTGTTGAGTTATCCGCCGTCTCATCGGGCGTGGGCGACGTGCGTCGGGTCGTGGACAGTGCGCGCCGGACATTGGCGAGCAGTGGCGAGGAAACAATCCTCTTTGTGGATGAGGTGCACCGCTTCTCCAAGTCGCAGCAGGATTCGCTTCTTCCAGCGGTGGAGAACCGATGGGTAGTGCTGGTCGCGGCGACAACGGAAAACCCGTCCTTCTCTGTGATTGCTCCGCTGCTGTCTCGCTCGCTCCTTTTGACGCTGCGTCCACTTGAGCCTGAGGCGCTTGAAGGTCTCGTTCGCCGGGCGCTGTCCGATGAACGTGGGCTTGCGGGCCGCTTCGCGATGACAGACGAGGCCGTGGCTGGGTTGGTTCGCTTGGCTGGCTCGGACGCCCGCAAGTCTCTGACGCTGCTGGAGGCGGCGGCTGGGGTGGCCAGCGATGATGGGTCCGGTGAGATCACGGTTGCCAGTGTCGAGGCTGCTGCTAACCAGGCGCTCGTACGCTGGGGGCGTGACCAGCACTACGATGTCACGAGTGCTTTTATCAAGTCGATGCGCGGATCGGACGTCGATGCGGCGCTGCACTACTTAGCGCGAATGATTGAGGCGGGGGAGGATCCGCGTTTCATCGCGCGACGTATTGTGATCGCCGCTTCTGAAGAGATTGGGATGGCTGCGCCCGAGGTGTTGTCCACGTGTGTGGCCGTCGCACAGGGCGTTGCTCTTATTGGAATGCCCGAGGCCCGCCTGCTTCTCGCGCAGGCTGTTGTTGCGGTGGCGACGGCACCCAAATCGAACGCCACGTACCTGGCCATTGATCGGGCGTTGGCAGATGTTCGGAAGGGACGCGGGGGAGCGGTGCCCGAGCATCTGCGTGACGCTCACTACGCGGGGGCAAAGACGCTGGGGCATGGCGAGGGTTACCTCTACGCTCACGACCATCCGCATCATGTAGCTGCTCAGCAATATCTTCCCGACGACCTTGAAGGTACCCGCTACTACGAGCCAACAGAGAATGGACATGAGGCGATCCTCACGAAGAGGCTTGCTGCCATTCGTAGTCTGTTAAAAAGACGCTAGGATAGAACAGTTGTCCGCACGAGCGGGCACCTGGGGCCTTAGCCGACGAACCGCTTCCGGTTCTGGAGTTGGCCCCATGTTGGGGATCCACCCTGACATGACATGAGAAACAGGAAGAAGATTTCATGGCAACGAATCGTTCCCGCAAGCAGGTGCGTGAGTCCCGCGCCCTCGGCCTGGCCCTGACCCCCAAGGCCGTTCGCTACTTCGAGAAGCGCCCCTACGGTCCCGGTGAGCACGGCCGTACCCGTCGCCGCCAGGATTCCGACTACGCCGTTCGTCTGAAGGAAAAGCAGCGTCTGCGCGCCCAGTACGGCATCCGTGAGTCGCAGCTGCGCCGCGCCTTCGAAGAGGCTCGCCGCACCGCTGGCCTGACTGGTGAGAACCTGGTTGAGCTGCTCGAGATGCGTCTGGACGCCCTCGTCCTGCGCGCTGGCTTCGCCCGCACCATCCAGCAGGCCCGTCAGGTGGTCGTTCACCGCCACATCCTCGTTGACGGCAAGATCGTCGACCGCCCCTCCTTCCGCGTGAAGCCCGGTCAGACCATCCAGGTCAAGCCCAAGTCGCAGACCACGGTCCCCTTCGAGATTGCCGCTGAGGGTATTCACCGTGACGTGCTGCCCGCTGTCCCCGAGTACCTGGACGTCGAGCTGTCCCGTCTGAAGGCGACCCTGGTTCGTCGCCCGAAGCGCGCTGAGGTCCCCGTGACCGTCGACGTGCAGATGGTCGTCGAGCACTACTCGCGCTGACGTTTGTCATAGTCGCGCCCCCGAGCTCGTAGCTCGGGGGCGCGATTTTCTTTATCCCACAGTCTGCTTATGCGTGCCGATGTGCCCACAGAGGTGGGGACGGACTAACATGGGGCACTATGCGTACGTCTGAAATCCGCACCCGTTGGCTCGACTACTTCGAGAAGCAGGGTCATGAGGTCTGTCCTTCCGTCTCCCTGGTGTCCCCGGAGCCGTCGATTCTGTTTACGATCGCGGGCATGGTCCCCTTCATTCCCTACATCATGGGCGTTGAGCCTGCGCCGTGGCCCAGGGCTACGTCGGTGCAGAAGTGCATTCGTACCAACGACATTGACAACGTGGGTAAGACGACTCGCCACGGTACGTTCTTCCAGATGAACGGTAACTTCTCCTTCGGTGACTACTTCAAGGAAGGTGCTATTAACTTCGCGTGGGATCTGTTGACGGGTTCGCGTGACGAGGGCAAGTATGGCCTCGACGGAGACCGTTTCTGGGTGACGATTTGGGATGAGGACGAGGAGGCTCTCAACGTCCTGACGAAGCAGGTCGGCATGGATCCCAAGCACATTGTGCGCCTGCCGCGCGTGGAGAACTTCTGGGATACGGGCCAGCCCGGCCCCGCCGGCCCCTGTGCCGAGTGGCACTACGACCGTGGTCCCGCGTACGGCCCCGAGGCTGTGGGCGGCACCGTGGATCCGGGCGGCGACCGTTACCTCGAGGTCTGGAACCTTGTGTTCGACCAGTTCATGCGCGGTAAGGGAACCGGCAAGGACTACCCGCTCCTGGGTGAGCTGGACAAAAAGGCGATTGATACGGGTGCCGGCCTGGAACGTCTGGCCTTCGTCATGCAGGACAAGCCCAACATGTACGAGATCGACGAGGTTTTCCCCGTCATTGAGGCCGCCATGCAGATGAGTGGCAAGCGCTACGGTTTGGGTGCAGCCGGTCCCGAGGCCGGGGCAGCCTACGACGATGACGTACGTATGCGTGTCGTGGCGGACCACGTGCGTTCTTCGCTCATGCTGATCGGCGACGGTGTGCGCCCCGGTAACGATGGCCGCGGCTACGTGCTGCGCCGCCTGATCCGCCGCGCGGTCCGCTCGATGCGTCTCCTGGGTGTCGACGAGGCAACCATGCCTACCCTGCTCACCGCTTCGAAGGACGCGATGAAGGCCTCGTACCCTGAGCTGGAGACGAACTGGAAGACGATCTCCGAGGTCGCCTTCGCGGAGGAAGACGCGTTCCGCCGCACGCTCAGCGCCGGTACGACGATCCTGGACGCTGCGGTTGCGAGCGCGAAGGAGTCGAAGGGTGCCCCCGTTATTTCTGGTGCCTCCGCGTTCTCGCTACACGACACCTACGGGTTCCCGATCGATCTGACCCTTGAGATGGCCGCCGAACAGGGCGTGTCCGTTGACGAAGAGGGCTTCCGCACCCTCATGGCCGAGCAGAAGGAGCGTGCACGCGCCGACGCCCGCTCGAAGAAGACCGGACACACCGACGTCCGCGTCTTCCATGACATCGAAAAGGCGATGGGCGGCGGTTCGACGTTCCTGGGTTACACCGAGCAGGCATCCGAGGCCACGGTTGAGGCGCTTCTCGTCGATGGCGTGGAGGCCCCGGCAGCCACCGCTCCCTCTGAGGTTGAGGTGATCCTGGACCGCACCCCCTTCTACGCCGAGATGGGCGGCCAGCTGGCTGACCACGGTACGATTCGACTCGCGGGCGGCGGCGTCGTTGAGGTTCATGACGTGCAGGCCCCGATCCGAGGCCTGAGCGTGCACCGTGGCACCCTGACCGAGGGCGGCATGACGGTGGGGGAGAAGGCCTACGCCGAGATTGACGGCGAGCGTCGCCTCGCGATTGCTCGCGCCCACACCGCTACTCACATGGTGTACGCGGGCCTGCGCAATGTCGTGTCCGAGAATGCGGATCAGGCGGGTTCAGAGAACTCGCCGTCGCGCCTGCGTTTTGACTTCCGTCACTCGAGCGCGCTTGCCGGATCCCAGCTGAACGACATTGAGGCTCTTGTTAACGAGAAGCTCGCTGAGGATCTCCCCGTCACAACGGAGGTCATGAGCATCGAGAAGGCCAAGGAGATGGGCGCAATCGCTCTCTTCGGCGAAAAGTACGGTTCCGAGGTTCGCGTTGTGACAATCGGCGATGGCTTCGACCGTGAGCTGTGCGGTGGCACCCACGTGCCTACGACGGGCCATATTGGCCGTGTGACGGTGCTTGGCGAGGGATCCGTTGCCTCCGGTGTGCGCCGCATCGAGGCCCTCGTTGGCGACGGAGCGTATGAGTTCCAGGCGAAGGAACATGCGTTGGTCTCCCAGCTGTCTCAGCTTGTGGGCGGGCGTGCCGACGAACTTCCCGAGCGAATTGAGTCTCTGCTCATCAAGCTGCGCGAGTCCGAGAAGGAACTGGACAAGATCCGTACCGAGCAGGCGCTGCGCCGCGGCGGTGAACTCGCTGCTGCCTCCGAGCGCGTGGGTAAGGTCAGCCTCGTCGCCTCTGCCGTTGGTGAGATGCCGTCGGCTGACGCACTGCGTACGTTGGCTCTGGACGTTCGTGACCGCATGGGCAACGAGCGCGGTGCCGTCGTAGCGCTTGCCGGTCTTGTCGGCGGTAAACCTTCCTTGGTCATCGCGACGAACGAGGGTGCCCGTGAGGCCTCCGTTAAGGCAGGCGCGCTTGTGCGCGCCGTCGGTAAGTACATGGGTGGCGGCGGCGGTGGCCGCGACGATATCGCCCAGGGTGGCGGCACAAAGCCCGAGGGCATCCCGACCGCACTTGATGCGATTCGTTCGCAGATCGAGGCCCTGTGAGCCTGCGCAGGGGTATTCGCATCGGCGTAGACGTCGGCACCGTTCGTGTCGGCGTCAGCCGTTGCGACCCTGACGGCATCTTGACGATGCCGGTCCAAACGCTGACGCGCGCACCCGATCTGTCGGACCTGTCTGCCCTGGCCGAAATTGTCACCGAACACGATGCCATCGAGGTGATCGTGGGTCTGCCCAGGCACCTGCGCGGCGGCGAAGGAGTCTCCGCTAAGGGGGCGCGCAAGTATGCGCGCCGCCTCAAGAAGCTTGTGCCGGACGTTCGCGTCGCAATGGTGGACGAACGGCTGACATCGAACCAGGCGCATGCGCGTTTACGCGCGTCTGGAATTCCGGAATACGAACACCGCAGCGTGATCGATCAGGTTGCGGCACAGATCATCCTTGAACAGGCCCTTGAGCTCGAACGCATGAGCGGTCGCGCGCCGGGCGAGGAGATCATCCTCGAGACCAGCGAAGGAGCGAATCGATGAGTACGCCCCCCAAATATCCCTTCCGTTCGCGCCGCGAAATTCATTCCGGCCAGCGGAAGGTGTACTCCGATGCTCCGAACGAGGAACAGCTTTCGGCTCCATCCGACCCCACGTCGGCGCGCGGCAGCAGGGGGTCCGCACAGGCCTCGTCTGACCCTACGTCGGTGCGTGGCAGCGTGAGGCGTCCTCAGGCCTCGTCTGACCCTACGTCGGTGCGTGGCGGCGAGAGGCGTCCTCAGGCCTCGTCTGACCCTACGTCGGTGCGTGGCGGCGTGAGGCGTCCTCAGGCCTCGTCTGACCCCACGTCGGTGCGTGGCAGCGTGAGGCGTCCTCAGGC
>NZ_ALCA01000035.1 GCF_000278725.1 Actinomyces sp. ICM47
TGTCCGCCGCATCCGCAGCCGCCCTGCTTGGCGGGGACCTGCTGGGCGGCAGCGGCCTGCTCGGCGCGCTCCTTCTTACCTTCGCCGCCGCATCCACACCCGCAGCTACCACCCTCGGAGGAGACGGTGTTGGCGTCGACCAGCTTGAACATCTGACGATCAGTCATATCTTTTCCTTATCCTTCGGCCCGCAGGGCCACTTCAGTGAACCTTATCCAGTGTAGGCGCGCCTCAGCCAAGCACGCGCGTTCACTTAATGAGGAACTCGGCTTCGACCTCGACGCTGACGTTGAGGGGCAGCGCGGCGACTCCGACGGCGCTGCGCGCGTGCTGGCTGCCGAAGATCTCGCCGAACAGCTCGGACGCGCCGTTGATGACACCGGCCTGCCCATAGAAGTCGGGACGCGAGGACACGAAGCCAACGACCTTGACAACGCCCGCGAGGTTGTCGATGCCGCCCGCGACGGAGGCGGCCGCTGCCAGGGCGTTAAGGGCGCACACGCGCGCTGCATCCTTGGCATCCTCGGGATCTGCGCCGTCCTCGCCGACCGCGCCGATGCACACGGGCTCACCGTTCACGACGGGGATCTGGCCGGAGGTGCGCACGACGCCGCGGTCGATGACGGCCGGCACGTACGCGGCGACGGGCGTAGCGACGGCGGGCAGTTCGAGGCCAAGCTCGGCGAGCTTCTCGGAGGGGAGCATGGGGGTCCTTTCGTTCTGATTGACGAGGCCGGGGCCTCGTCCGTTGGTCCCAGTTTAGTTGCGCTCTTCCCGGGGGTGGTGAGCGAGGGTGCTGGCGTGAGATCCCGGTGCCGGCCTCGCCCGTCTCCTCGGCACCTGCGACTGTGCCCCGCATGCTCACGAGCGCACGGGGCACAGTTTCCTGGAGACGTCAGTTCGCACTGACTCTGCGGCCGCTCCGACTGTCGGGATCGGCCCTACACCCGGGCCGACTGGCTTCTAGTTCCAACCGCCCGTCGGGGCTGGCTGCCGATCAGAGATGGCCGTCAGTTCTGGGGTGCAGCCGGGGGCTGGCCACCTTCACCCGGGCCACCGGCCGGAGGCTGGCCACCCTCACCCGGACCGCCCGCCGGGGGCTGTCCACCCGGGCCTCCGGGTCCCATGCCGGCGCCCATGCCGCCGCCCTCACCGGCGGTCGCCTCAGTGGCGGTTCCATCGACGTTCACCGTGTAGGTGGAGCCGTTGGTCATGCCGGAGGTCGAGTAGATGACGTTGCCGAAGGCCTTGAGCGAGGTGTAGGCGCCCAGTGTCTTGCCGGACGAGTCGGTGATCGTCACCGTGGATCCGGCAGACCCGGTCGCGGATGCGGAAAACCAGCCCTGGCCGTCGGTCGTGGTCGGCGTCTCCACCATCTCATTGGTCGCGAAAGCGATGACTGTGCCGCCCGTGATGCTCATGGCACCGTTGCTGTCCAGGGCACCGTTCGCGCCGGAGGCCGGGCCGTAGACGGTCGTCGTACCGCCACTGATGGTCAGCGAGCCGTTGGAGTCGAGGCCGTCGCCATTTGCGTTGACGGTCACGGTTCCACCGGTGATGGTGATCTGCTCGCCCGTGTCCTCCATCGAGCCGCCGCCGTCAGCCATGCCGCCGCCCGGACCTCCGGGGCCCATGCCGCCGGGGGCCATCGGGTCGGTAGCCGTGGTTGTGTCGGTGCTGGTCGAATCGGAGCTGGACTCGGTGACGGCGGCCAGGCCGGCCTCGACCGTGATTGAGCCCGAGGCATTGATGCCGTCGTCGCTTGAGGTCAGGTCGACCGTGCCGTCGGAGATCGTGATGAGGCCGCCCTCGAGGGCTTCGTTCGACTGTGTGACGGTCACGTTCGCGCCGTCCAGGACGGCCGCGACCTCGGTGTGCACGCCATCGTCGCCCGAGGCGGCACTGATCGTGCCAGAGCTGAGGCGCAGCGCGCCATTGGAGTGGATGGCGTCATCCCCGGCGTCGATGGTGGTCGTGCCGCCATCGACAATGATGTAGGTCTGAGCCTTGATGCCCTTGGCCGAGCCCGTGGAGGGCTTGCCGGTCGAGGCGCCGCCGCCCGAAGTGATCGACAGGGTGCCGCCGGTGACGATCGCGTCCGTGTACGCGTCGATGCCGTCGCCGCCCGAGGTCAGGGTGACGGTTCCATCGATAATCGACACGTAGCCCTTGGTGTCGTCGTTGTCCTGGTCGGACTTGAGGGCGTCGCCGCCGGCGTTCACGGTGACGGTTCCGCCAGCAACAGTCAGGGAGTCCTTGCCGCGCAGGCCGTCGTCCGAGGCGGTCGCGTTGATCGTGCCGCTCAGGACGTACAGGTCGTCCTTGGAGGTGATCGCGTCAGAGGTGCCGGAGGTCACGTTGAGAGTGCCCGAGCCGGTGATCGTCAGGTCCATGTCGGCGTAGATCGCGGCGTTCGCATCCTCAGTGCCGGTGTAGGTCCCGTCGGTGACCGTCGAGGCACCTTCGAGGGACAGGACGAGGTCGTCGCCGCTGGTCGCCTCGACCGCGGCGCCCGTGGACGAGGTGATGGTCGCGTTGTCGAGGATCAGGACGACCCGGTCCTCGGATCCGGCTGCCACGACGACCTTGCCGGTGAAGGAGCCACTGAGCTTGTAGACGCCCGCCTTGGAGATGGTCAGCACGCCGTCGCTCACGCTCACGGCGTCGGACGAGGAGGTCGCGGTCGTGCCGCTGAGCGTCACGTCGACGGCGTCCGAGGCCTTCCAGTCACTGTCCTTCACGTGGGAGGCCTTCGCGTTCGAGGCCAGGGCGTCGGCCGCAGTGGGCGGCGCGGTCGTGTCACCGTTGGTTCCGGCGGCCGCGACGGCCGCGGTCGCGCTCGTCGCGGTGGAACCAGAGGAGGCCGCGCCCGAGGAGCTGCAGGCACCCAGCGCCAGCGTTCCGACGAGGGCGATCGCGCCGATCGTCCGGGCGGGGGTCCAAATTTTCTGAAGGGCTTTCATTACTATGTCTCTTTCATGCGATTAACGCTTGTATTTCTTATGCTCAGCGCTTGCGTGTCGTGTGCTATCGATGACTCGCGCGCCGGTATGAGGTCGTTCAGGCGGCCATCGCGAGGGACTCCTCGCGGGTGAGTTCAGGGGCCTCGACGTATTCGGGAAAGTAGCGGCGCAGCGTGCGGTGCCACTTGTTCGCGGGCAGGTCATGCATGGCGGCCATCGCGGTCCCGTACTTGGAGATCTTGACGGGTCGCACGCCACCCTCCCACAGGAGGTGGTCGACGATGGACGGGGTCGCTCCCGATTTCGTTTCGATGATGACCAGGTCGGGGCGTGCGACCTCGGTGCCGTCCGTGCGCAGCGAGCGCCACGTCAGCTTCGTGTCCACCGTCGCGCGGCCCGCGCCGCCGGGCAGGAGCAGGGTGTTGCGCTCATAGGTTCCGGCGAGCACAGGCTCGAGCGCAGGAACCAGGTGGCCATACCCCGTCTTCTCAACCTTGCTCGTGACCCACGAACGGCGCTCACCCGCGAGAGGAGCCCCGGCCTCGTGCGGCTGAATCGACATACGCTTCTTGACGGTCAGTCCGCGCGGTCCCCGGGTCTTCACCTCGAGGAAGGAGGTGCCGGTGGACAGGTAGGTGCGGGCGCGGACCTTGAAGCGGCGACGGCGCTTGAGCGCGGTCAGCAGGTACGAATCCATGTCGGGGGTGTCGTAGTAGGTGGACGCGTAGCCCTGGGACACCTGACCGGCGATTTGGAGGACCAACACGTCCTCGGAGAGCCGGCTCAGAATCGCCGAGGCCGTGGCTGCGTCCAGCGCGTACTTGCGGTCCACTCGGGTCAGCATCGCCGCGCGCTCATTCAGTTCATCGAGTCCGATCACATCAAGGTCGGCGAGGAGCGAGTTCAGGGTGGCGTTCATCAGTCGTGTCCTTAGTAGAGGTGGTCTGCGGAGTGTCGAGGCCGTGGCCAAGGGTGCTGTGAGGGCGGGCTCGGGTGACAGGGCGGTGTGTCAGGCGACCTTCGAGCGAACGTCCACGAGAGTCAGGTCGTTCACGAGGTCGAGCTTGACGACGTTGACCGAGGCGACGGACGCACCGAGGCGCTGCTCGAGGGCTGCCTTCAGCTCCGCCGGGTCGGCGATCGCGCGGTCCAGCTGCACAGTCTGCGAGGTGTAGCGGCCGAAAATCAGCTTCGAGTCACCGAAAGCGAGGGCCACGAGGATCAGGGCAATGAGGCCACCCAGCAGCGGGGTCACCGCCGAGGACATGCCCGTCAACAGGCCGAGAGCCAGCGACGCGAAGTAGTAGGCGATTTCCGTCTGCGAGATCTGGTCGGACCGCAGTCGGATGATTGAGAGAACACCGAAGAGGCCGAGGCCGAGGCCCGCGCTCACGGTCGAGTTCGCGAGAATGATCGTGACGGCGAGGACGCCGACATTCACACCAAGGAAGGCTGCGACCAGGTCGGCGCGGCGGTGCCGTGGGAAGTAGAGGCCGAACACGAGGGCGGCCATGGCGACCAGGTCAATGGCAATCAGGATCAGGGCGGTCATTGGTGTCTCCTTTTGTCGATGCCCCTATTTCCCCACGCAACCCTATGAAAAACCTATGAACACCTCATTTGTGCCTTATGACTTTCCTGGGAAAATCCTGAATATTAAACTCACCCGCGCACCGCGGCGTGCGCTGGCGCACAATGTAACCTATGAGCACCCGACCTGGGGCCATCGGTGCCCCCACTGACCAAGAACTGCGCACACTCACGGAGGAAACCCCGGCCTCGGGGCCGGCGCGTTCTGTGAAACTCCTGGCCGCCATCGCGACCTTCGGATCCCTCCTCTTCGGCTACGACACGGGCGTCATCGCGGGCGCACTGCCGTACATGTATATGCCGCACACGGCCGGCGGACTCGGGATCAACGAAATCGAGGAGGGCCTCGTCGGCGGCGTCCTCGCCATCGGCGCAGCGATCGGCGCGATTGCCGCCGGGCGGCTGTCGGACCGCAACGGGCGACGGCACAACATTCTCCTCCTCGCCCTCGTGTTCATCGTCGGCACGCTCGGGTGCACGTTCGCGCCGAACGTCTGGGTGCTGTACCTGTTCCGTTTCGTGCTCGGCCTGGCGGTCGGCGGCGCGTCGGCGACCGTGCCGATCTACCTGTCCGAGTCGGCACCCACGCGCATGCGCGGTGCCCTGGTGGCGCTCGACCAGTTCATGATCGTGTTCGGCCAGCTCCTCGCCTACTCGATGAACGCGGCGCTCTCCCACGCGCACGGCGGCCCGCGCGTCCTCGTGAGCGCCGACCCGTCGGGCACGCTCACGCCCGGCCAGTGGTACTCGTGGGACGAGGCCTCCCGCGTCGCGACCGCCGTCGTCTCCGAGGGTGACGGCTCGGCGTGGCGGTGGATGCTCGTGCTCGCCACGATCCCCGCGGTGCTCCTGTGGGTCGGCATGCGCCTCATGCCCGAGTCGGGACGCTGGTACGCGTCGAAAGCTCGGTATTACGAGGCCGTGGGTGCCCTCAAGCGGATTCGCGACCCCCAGCGCGACGACGTCGCCGCCGAGATCAGCGAGATTGTGGCCCTGCACGCCGCCGAAGCCAGCCAGGGGCACTGGACACTGCGGCGCACCGCGTCGGTCGCGTGGACCAGGCGGCTCCTGTTTATCGGTATCGGCCTGGCGTGTTTCGACCAGCTGACCGGCATCAACACCGCCATGTACTACCTGCCCAAGATCCTGGCGGCCGCCGGTTTCAGCTCCGCCGACTCCATCACCCTGAACGTCATTACGGGAGCCGTCGCGTGCATCGGCGCGGGATTTGGCCTATACCTCGTGTCGAAGCTTGCTCGCCGCCACGTCGGCATCTACCAGGAAACGGGCGTCACCCTGTCCCTGTTCGCCCTCGCCCTCATCTTCGGACTTGGCATCGGTCCCTACACGCTGGCCGACGGGAGCATTTCGCCCGAGATTCCTTCTTATCTGCCGTGGCTGGTCCTCGTCCTCGTGTCCCTGTTCGTCTTCGCCAAGCAGTCCGGCACCGTCAACTGGGTGTTGGTCTCCGAGATCTTCCCCGCCCGCATCCGCGGCGTTGCCCAGGGCTTTGCCGTGGGCTGCGGCTGGATGATGAACGCGGTCGTCACATGGCTGTTCCCCATCATGATCGGCCATCTGGGTGCCACGTGGACCTACCTGACCTTCGGTGTCATCAACGTCGTAGCCCTGTGCTTCTACCTGTTTATCGTGCCCGAGACGCGGGGCGTCTCCCTGGAGCAGTTCGAGCACAACTTCTCGAGGCGCTACGGGGTGTAGCCGCTTCCCTGCTGCGTGCCAGGCCCCGCGTCCCTTCGGACGCGGGGCCTCCAGCATCAAGTCGGCCATCAACTCAGTGGCCACCCCGCGTCCCTTCGGACGCGGGGCCCTCACGGAGCTGGCGTGCGAGCTGGTCAAGGGCCTCCCCGCGTTCCTACGGACGCGGGGCCTGCTTTACCGGCCGACGAGACCCGTTTTCCCGCCGACGCGGAGCCTGCCCGCCCGCGAGATCGCCACACGCGAGCCTTCGGCTCGGAGTGGTCGATCTCGAAGCCCGGCCAGGCCCTGCAGGCCCCGCGTCGGCGGCAACCTCCGGTACGCCCACAGCCCAAACCTCGCGTGGCGTACACACACGCCACAACGCCGGTAGCACACTGGTCACATGACTGACGCTCCCGCTCCCACAGCCCGCACGAACGAGCCAGCCCAGGCCTCGTTCCTCCCGCCCCTCGCGATCACCGGCGCATCCGGAAACGTCGGCGGTGTGGTCGCCCGACTCCTATCCGAGCGCGGCCTACCCCTACGCCTGCTCGCGAACACGCCGTCGCGCGCGCCCAAGCTGCCGGGCGCGCGCACCGTCCAGTGCTCGTATGAGGACACCCCGGCCTCGCGCGAGGCCCTTACGGGCGTTGACGTCCTCTTCATGGTGTCCGCACCCGAGAGCGAGGACCGCCTGGACAAGCACATCGCGTTCGTCGACGCAGCGGCGGCTTCCGGGGTGCGCCACATCGTGTACTTGTCGTTTATGAACGCGGCTCCCGATGCAACGTTCACGCTGGCGCGCACACACTTCCACACGGAGGAGCGCATCAAGGCGTCCGGCATGACGTACACGTTCTTGCGCGATAACTTCTACGCGGACTTTTTCGTGGCGCTGCCCGACGAAGAGGGCCGCATCCTCGGGCCCGCAGGCGACGGGCGAGTCGGCGTGGTCGCGCGCGAGGACGCGGGGCGCGTGGCCGCCGAGGTCCTCGCCGACCCGGGAAGCTTCGAGAATCAGACCCTTGACGTGACGGGTCCCGAGGCCTTGACCCTCGACGAGATCACGCAGATCCTCACCCGCGTGTGGGGTCGCCCCGTCACCTACGTGCGCGAAACCATCGAGGAGGCGTACGAGTCCCGCAAGAAGTGGCCGGCCGCCCAGTGGCAGTACGACTCGTGGGTGTCGACCTACACGTCGATCGCGCGCGGCGAGATGGACGTCGTCTCCACGACCGTGCGCGACGTGACGGGCCGCGACCCGCTCACCTTCGAGGAGGTCGCCCGGGCGGCGCTCGCGTCGGGTCGCTGACTGCCGCGGTTGTGGCTGACTGGGTCCCGGCCTCGCTTCTTTTTTCAGGGACGAGGCCGGGGTTGCATCATGTGAGCGCCACCCCACAAGACGATGCGCGGTCCCCTCACACACTCATGCCTGCTCACCCCTTCACCCATACTTGCGTCCCCGATCACACGCCTGCTAGCGTCATGTCATGGAACACATGTCTATCAATACGCATCCAGAGATCGTGCCTCCAGTCCTGTATGTGCCGGTCGATGAGCGAGCCGATGGAGAGCTCGGTTTTTCACTTGCCCACATGTTCGATCAAACGACGGTACTTTTGGCATACACATCTCTTGACCGACTGCTTGACGGAATGGGTGACGACCAAGGCTGGGCTCTTATCGAAATATCGATCTTGAGGCACGACCAAGAAAGCAATGATGACCGCCGATTCAACGTCGAATACCCCTCACGAAGATCAATACTCACCCCTTTCCGCGGACCAACGAGCACGTCGTGAATGGATATGGCTAGCCCTCGCCATCAGCGTTAACGCCATTCTCGGCATCGGCGCGTACCTGGTCCATTTCCGATACCCTCTCCCACGTCTCGAACTGCTCTTCGCTTGGTATCCCCTGTTCCTTGCCGCATCATTGCCTCAGCTGGCTGAAGCGAGCGTGCGCCCCTTCATTCACCGCCGTCCCCGCTACGTTAAGGACAGCATCGTCATCAGGGGAAACCATGAGAACATTGCACGCATCATCACCGGACTTGCGCAATGGCTCCTCGCCGCTGGAACATTCATCGTCGGCTTGATCACCGGGTATCCTCTGCACGCAGCCATCTGCGCATTCTTCGTCGGGTTGTGGGCATACGTCGAAGGCACTCATCAACCGCTGGGGGACCTCTCCATCGCACTGCGCGACAGACAGACAATTACCCTGACACCCAAGGGCATTTACCTGCATTTCCCACCCCCTTATCCTGTGATAGTCCAGGCTGGCAAACCGAGGTTTCCTTCGCATGGGGGGACGGCGTCTACATCGATTGCATCATCGGATCCGACCTCTATCTGCTCGGCGAGAAGATAGCCCCTGACTCTTCGATCATCTGCTCCCGGCACCTCGGCATCCCCTTCACCGGCCTCAACGCCCTCATGCGACACTTCAACGATCACCCCGAGGACCGTCCACTCCTGGCCACACCGGAAGGCGTCGACCTCGTCAACGAGATTCTCGCCGAGGCCCGCGCAGCGCTCACAAACTCGCACAGGAGTCGCGCATGAGCACCAAGAAACGCATCCTCGTGACGCTGATCGTCGCGGTCCTGGCCGTGATCGCCATCTTCCCGATGCTACCCCTCGAATACCGCGAGCAAATCATCGCAATTCTCACCCACCCGCTGTACTACCTGGGCTTGAGTGACTGGTAGGACGAGGCCTCAGCATTCCGATATCGCACGCCAACGTAAAGGTGGGGGCTCCCAAACGGGAGCCCCCACCCATCTACAGCAGCATCACAACCTCAGTACGCCAGCCCCTTCGGCTGCTCCGCCAGAACGGCGCTGCCCGGGTCGACGACCTCGAAGCCGTTGGCCTTGTAGGCCTCGTAGTCGAAGTTCTCGCACTCGTCGTACCCGATGCGGTGGTACTCGTAGAAGCCGTCCCAGGCCTCGTACCCAGACCCGAGGGAGGACTCGAGGAACGCGTCCGCCATGGCCATCGCGGTGCGCGGGGCGACGTAGAAGGCACCCATGGCGAGCAGGTTCGCGTTGTTGGCGGCGGCGCAGCGACGCGCGGCGGGCACGGACTCGCAGACGGCGGCGTGCACGTGGGGGCACTTGGAGGCGGCGATGTGGATGCCCATGCCGGTGCCGCAGAACGCGAGGGCGCGTTCGAACTTTCCTTCGGCGATCTGCGCGCCGAGCGCGAAGCCGACGCGGTGGTACATGGGGGCGCTCTCGGCGTCGGGCGTCAGGTCGGTGACGGTCCACCCGCGCTCCTCAAGGTGGGCTTTGACGGCTTCTTTGAGGGGGTGCCCGGCAAAGTCGGCACCGACGACGACGTGCTTGTCTTTAACTGTCAGCATGGGAGCGTCCTTTCAAGAGTTTGCGCAGGGAGGGGAAGGAGAAGAGGCCCTCGTTCATGCAGATGACGAGCAGGAGCACGCCACCCCAGATGAGGGGCCGGTAGAAGTTGGAGATGTTGGGGAACATGTTCAGGCCCGAGGAGAGGACCTGGAGCATGAGGATGGACAGGAGGACGCCGCTCAGTCGCCCGGAGCCGCCGTTGGGGTTGACGCCGCCGAGGACGACGATGAGGACGGTGAGCAGCGTGTAGGAGGTGCCGTAGTCGGCCTTCGCGGAGTTGTAATTCGCGAGCATGACGACACCCGCCATGGCCGCCATGACGCCGGAGAGCACGTAGGTGCGGATCAGGAGGCTGTTGACTTTCAGGCCGGAGAAGCGCGCCGCGGTGTCGTTCGTGCCGAGCATGAGGATGGTGCGTCCGAAGCTGGTGCACGCGACGATGAAACCGGCGACGGCCGCGCACACGAGGAACACAACGAGGGGGATTGGCACGAGGCCTACCACCTTCGCGGTGAACACGGTGCTGAACGCTGGGGGCAGGCCGGAGACGGGTTTGCCTTCGGTGAGGACCAGGGCGACGCCGCCGAAGAGTTCGAGGGTGCCGAGGGTGGCGAGGATTGGTGGGATCTTGAGGATCGCGACGAGGATGCCGTTGATGAGGCCGCATACGACGCCGACGACCAGGGCGACGCCGAGCGCGATGAGGACGGCCATTCCCATGGACGAGGCCGTGGCTGGTCCTGTGAGTGTGGCGCGCAGGGTGAGGGCGGCGCAGATGCCGGTGACGTTGGCGATGGCGACGACGGACAGGTCGATGCCGGCGGTGAACATGGTGAACATGACGCCCAGGCTCATGAGGCCGAATTCGGGGAATTGGACGGCCATGGATTGCCAGGTGCGTACGGCGAAGAAGGGGCCGGGGCGCACGGCGGCGAAGAAGATGAGCAGGAGCAGGAAGACGATGACGAGGCGCGCCATGTAGCTGTCTTTTTTGAGGAAAGCGAGGCGCGGGGAGGCGAGTAGCGTTGACATGTGGTCCTCCTATGCTGCGTTGCGGCGGCCGCGCATGACCTGGAGCGCGGAGACACCGGTTCCCACGATGATGAGCAGGCCCAGGGCGAAGCCCTGCCAGAACGTCTTGATGCCCATGAGGATCATGGAGTTTTGGACGATGACGATGAGGAGTGTGCCGAGCATGACGCCGGTGAGGGAGCCTTTGCCGCCGGTGATGGCGGTGCCGCCCAGGACGACGGCGGCGATGACCATCATTTCCATGCCGAGCAGGTTGGTGGGGTGCATCTGTCCCATGGCGCAGGTGCGGACCATGCCGGCGAGGGCGGCGATGATGCCGACGATGACGTAGAGCCAGAACTTGGTGGCACGTACTTTGAATCCGACGCGCGCGGCTGCGCTTTCGTCGCCGCCGATGGCGTAGAGGGATCGTCCGAACATGGTGTAGCGGGTGACGACGAAGGCCACAGCGACGACCGCGACGAGGATCAGGAAGGACACGGGCATGGATGATTGCAGGCCGGAGCTTTCGTTGCGGGCGACGAATAGGGAGGACGACCCGAAGGAGCGCATGGAGGCGGGGATCGTGTTGATCTGCACGGATTTGAGTGCGCCTTGCATGACGCCGTTGAAGACGTTGGCCGTGCCCAGGGTGATGATCAGTGTCGGCACGGTGAGCCTGGAGGTGAAGAGGCCGTTGAAGGCACCCAGGAGCGCGCCGAGGCCGGCGGCGATCAGGAAGGGCACAATGACCGGGCCGTTCCACCCGTTATCGACCAGGACCCTCGTGGTCACGTAGACCGCCAGGGAGGCCAGCGCCGGGAAGGACACGTCGATGCCGCCGGAGACGAGGACGAGGTGCGCGGCGACGGCGAAGAGGCCGGGGACGACCATCGCGCCGGCCAGGTCGACCAGGTTGTTGGCCGTGAAGAACTGCCCGGAGCGCGCCTGGATGACCAGGCTCAGCGCTGCGATGACCAGGAAGACCCAGAATTCGTTGGCGTGGAGGACTTTCGTGATGAGTCGGGGCATTAGTTCTCTCCCCCTTCGGTGGACGAGGCCTGGGCGCGTTCCTCGGACAGGAGACGGGTCAGCTCAACCTCGGTGAGGGTGTCGGGTCTCATGGGTTCGCTGAGGCGTCCGGCGCGCATGATGGCGATCGTCGAGCAGTTGGTGAGTACTTCGGCGATGTCGTCGGAGATGATGATGACGGCCATGCCTTGTGAGGCGAGTTCGCGCAGGATCGAGTGGATCGTGAACTTGGAGCCGATGTCGACGCCGACGGTGGGGCCGTTGAGGATGAGGACGGAGGGTTTGGTGGCCAGCCATTTGGCCAGGACGACTTTTTGCTGGTTGCCGCCCGACAGGGTGTTGACGGCGTTGGCGGGGTCGGGGGTGACGACTTCGAGGCGCGTCACCCATTTCTGTTCTTCGGCACGAATGGCTTTCTTGTCGATGAAGCCGAGGGCCTTGGTGAAGTTCTCCATCTCGGAGATGGTGATGTTTTCGCCGATTGAGCGGGATAGGAACAGGCCTTCGGTCAGGCGGTCTTCGGGCACGTAGGCGATGCCGGCCTCGATTGCGTCGCGCACGCCGCGCAGCGTGACGTCCTGTCCCTTGACGCGGATGCGACCAGAGTCAAGGGGCAGCATCCCAAAGAGGGAGAGGGCCAGCTCGGTACGGCCCGATCCCAGCAGGCCGGTGATGCCCAGGATTTCGCCGGGCCTCACGCTCAGGGACGCGTCGGCGAAGGCACCGCTCACCGTCGCCCCCTCCACCTGGAGGACCGGGGCCTCGTCAATGGTGCCCGGCCGGTAGCGCTCCTCCGCGAAGTCGCGCCCCGTCATGTAGCGGGCGAAACTCGCGCGGTCGAGCTCCTCCTTCGGGCAGGTGATGACCTTGTGACCGCTGCGCAGGATAGTGAAGCGCTGCGCGATCTCGAAGACTTCTTCGAGCTTGTGGGACACAAAGAGGATCGCGATGCCGCGCGATTGCAGGTCACGGACGATATCGAAGAGGGCGGCGACTTCCTTCTTCGTGAGGGCGGTCGTCGGCTCGTCCATGATGATGAGCTTCGCATCGCCCATGAGGGCGCGGCTGATGGCGACGAGCTGTTTGTCGGCCACGGACAGGTTGCCGACCAGCTCATCGAGGTCCACGTCGAAGCCGATCTTCGCCACGGCCTCGCGCGCGACCTCACGCATGCGGGAACGGTTCACCAGGCGACGCCCGGCGGCCACTTCGCTGCCGAGCGCAATGTTCTCCATGACGGAGAGGTTCGGGAAAATCGAGAAATCCTGGTAGATAACGCGCACGCCCGCGTCGATGGCGGCCGCCGGCGTCAGGCGCGTGAAGTCACGGCCGTCAATCGAGACCGTCCCGTGTTCGGGGGTGTGCACGCCCGAAATGACCTTGATGAGCGTGGACTTACCCGACCCGTTTTCCCCGGCCAGGCAGTGGATTTCTCCGGGCGCGATCTCCAGGTCAATGTCGACCAGGGCTCGCACACCCGCGAAGGATTTGCTGACGTGTCGTACCGCCAGCACTGGGGTGTCCATGTGGTGTCCTTTCCGACGCATGCCACCGCCCAAAGGCCACCCCCACGCGCGCGGGCGTCGCGCGCAGGAGGAACAAGGATGCGCGAGCGTCCGTGCACGCGCGGGAGTGGCCCAGCCACGGCCTCGTCAATGGAGCGAGGGACGAGGCCGTGGAGCCTCGGTGGTCGTCGCCTGATTGCGGATCAGAAGCCGAGGGAGTCGACGTTGTCCTTCGTGATCTTGAGCCAGCCGGTGCCCTCGAGGACCTTGGTGGAGCCGGACGAGAAGTGCATGCTCTCGTAGCCTTCGACGCCTAGGTTCACGCCGTCTTCGATGGTCTCACCGTTGAGGATCTTCGTGGCCAGAGAGGCCATGGCGTAGCCGGCGTTCGCGGGATCCCACAGGGTCAGGGTGGAGACGGAGCCGTCCTTGAGGATCTGGGCGTTCGCAGCGGGCATGCCGGTGCCGGCGGTGAAGACCTTGCCCTTCAGGCCCAGCTCGTCGATAGCACGGGCGGTGCCGGGCGCGTCGAAGGAGGAGGTGCCGAGGATGCCCTTGACTTCGGGGTACTTCTTGAGGACTTCCTTGGCGGTCTGGTAGGCGGTCTCACCGTTGTCCTGGGATTCGACGCGAGGCTCGGCCTCGAGCAGCGTCATGTTCGGGTATTTCTCCTTCTGGTGGGCCACGGCACCGTCCGCCCACTCGTTGTGGGAAGCGTTCGTGACGTGACCGACCATCGTCGTATAGACGCCTTTCTCCCCCATGGCCTCGGCAAGGTTATCCATAATGAACGCGCCGTATGCCGTGTTGTTGAAGGCTTCGATGTCGTACATCGTGTTTTCCTGCGAGGCACCCTCGTGGGTGACGACGACGATGCCGGCGTCCATGGCCTGCTTGAGGACGGGTTCAATAGCACCGGGGTCGACGGGGACCACGCAGATCGCGTCGACGCCTTGGGCGATGAGGTCCTGGATGACCTGGGCCTGCATGGTGGCGTCGGTTTCAGCGGGACCCTTCTGGAAGACGTTCATGCCCGTGTCCGAGGCGTACTTGTTGACGCCCGTTTCCATACGGACAAACCACGGGTTGGTGGCGTCCTTGGGGACGACGGCAATCGTGTAGTTGCCGTCTCCAGCGGCCTTGCCGCCCGGGGCCGTGGTGCCCCCGTCCGTCGTGCAAGCGCCGAGTGCGAGGGCACTTGCCGATATGGTGACGATTGCTGTTGCTGCGAGCCTGGACTTCATCGTGACTCCTCTGGGTGTGGTCAACGTCGGTGTTGAGGTTGTGGTTGTGCGCGCGGCGGCTGTGCGGGGTGCCGCCGCGGTGGTGCG